>NZ_JBGNFV010000001.1:3051616-3358233 GCF_041449215.1 Roseivirga sp. BDSF3-8
TTACCTGGTTTATCTGTTCTATCGTGCCACCGTGAAAGTAATTCACCAGCAGGCTGCCGTCAGTTTCCAGCCGCTGGCTGCCACAAAAGTAAGCGTATGACATAAGGGTGGTACCACTGCCCGGCTCCCACGCGGTAGGAGCAAAGTGACTGGTGTTACATTCCATTTCATCCCCGTTAAAAGTATGCGTACCGCCAAGCTGGTGCCCGGTTTCGTGCAGGAAAGTGTATATGTCAGCAGAGTGACCCGGAGCGTAGCGCTGGCCACTTCGGCCCATGGCTTTTTCCCCTTCACGGCATACCGTGCCCGTAAAAGCCGCTCCGCCACCGCCAAGCGTTAGCACATGGCCAAGGTCATAGGCAGAACTACCAAGGCTGTCATCTATAGCCTGCTGTGCCTGTGATAGCCATTCGCTTTCGTCCGAGGGGGTATCAGGAAAAGGATCGGTCGCCGGGTCCGTATAGATCAGCCGGTCAGTTTCGCTGCTTAGTACAAAGCGAATGCCCAAGTCCCTTTCCAATACCAGGTTGGCCCGGTTTACCGTAGTTACCATAGCGGCCAGCGCATCCTCTTTACTTCCCCTGAGCTGAGTATATTCGCCGGTAGCCGCCAGGGCCAGCCGAAACTCCTTCAGGTACGCTCCGCCGGAACTCTGCACGGCCTGGCTTTCCCAAGAGAGGTAAGCATCTGCTGCTGCCATGTCTTTTTTTATCGGTTGGGAACCGGCCAGGCTGGTACAGCCTCCTTCACGAGTGGCTGTCTGCGGGTCCCGGCCCTCATTATATATAATGTATTGATTCCCCAGGCCTTTGGGGTCTACCATAAAAGCCCCTTCCGGGGTAGAAACAGCGATATGAGTCTGATAGCCATCAAAGTCCAGCCTTATCCTGTTGCGCGGATCGGAAGTATCATAGCCTGAAAAAGCCTTCAGGTTCGGGTATCTTTTTGCCAGGTCCCGCGCCATCACGCTATTTTCCTTAATAATAAATGACATGTAACCCCCATTAGGAGAGGGGACAGTCAGGGTCGAGGCTTTTGTCAGGAGTAGGCTTTTGAATGCGTCTACATTCAGCGACATGTGCCGGAGTGAGGCTTCAGTAGTGTGGGCGCGCTGATAAGTCTGAGAGGATGGTGACCATAAGGAGTTGCCGGTAGATTGACTAAAGGCGGTAGGGAGAAAAAATGCACTGGTGCAAAAAAGCAGGGACAGGAGTAATATTTTTTTCATGCGGTATAGATTTCTGGGCCAAATGAAATTAGAATGTTGAAATATTACCCTGTTTATTACATCCGTTTGATTTGGGTAGCGTCATTGCAGTAATAAAATAAACAGGTTAGTGGTGTCCTTGGACTGAATTTACGCAATAAGTATGAGTTTGTTGACTTCAGTCTTTCTAAAAATTTGGTCAATTACATACATCGGACTTAATCTAAAATGAAAGCTGTAAGTTCCTGTGTCTGTAATTTTTATCGGGTTAAACTCCCCTCTCCGGGTAAATTGTTTCAGCAGGTAGGTATTTCATTGGTGAGAAATGTAGAAAATGACCCCTTAAACGGAATGAATCCTGTTTTGTAATTATCTCATTATTAACCGCAACGTGAGGATTTTTTTGGCCTCCCGGTAGGTATTGTGTCAACGCATATCAATCTGTCCGGAAAACCCTACATGCCCCCTAGCACCAGTTAAATCCTGCACTGAACTTCTTTTTTGCTATAGTCGTTTCCCATTCGAACCACAGAAAAACAATCAGACAGTAAAGCGTATGATCAAAACACTAAACGGATTTAAGTCAGGGTTGAGAATTTTATTTGTGTGTATGTTGGTGGGTGTCATGCCCGCTTTTGCCACCGGAGGCTCCGGCGAAGAGTCCGGAAATGCCGTGGTCACCGCTGTGTCCTCAGCAGATGCAGAGATAGAGGCTATTAACAGCCGCTTCGAAGCACTCTATACAAGCATAGATGGTGCGAAGCCTTCCCCCGAAGTGTTCAGAAAAGCCGTCGTAGGCTTTTATAACCTGGAGCTGAAAAATCGCCTGGATAAAGACAGAAAGATCATTACCATCGCCGATTTTTCTAAGAGTGCTAATGAAAAAAGGCTCTGGGTAATCGACCTTACTAATAAGAAAACCCTCTTTAATACCTATGTCGCCCATGGCCGCAATACAGGTAATGTATTTGCCAAGACCTTCAGCAATACCGTAAACAGTAACATGAGCAGCCTCGGCTTTTATGTTACGGCGGAGACATATCATGGAAAACATGGCCTCTCACTAAGGCTGGATGGTCAGGAAAAAGGCATTAATGACAACGCCCGCCGTCGGGCCATCGTCATGCACGGTGCCGATTACGTAAGTGAGGCTTTCATTAAGCGCGTAGGCAGACTCGGCCGCAGTTTCGGGTGCCCTTCCATCCCCATGGCACTACGTGACGACATCATAAAGACTATAGCAGATAAGACCTGCCTCTTTATCTACTATCCTGATAAGGATTATGAGAGCGGCAGCAACCTTTTCGATTACACAGGACTGCTTACCTCGCTGTAAGTAGCCGATACAAGAACTTTGATACAGGAGCCATAGATAAGCCGGCCGCCAGCAGCGGACGGCTTTTTTCATTTTCAGGAAAGGAGAGGATATCCTGCACCCTTCCCGGTATAATCTCAATGAGGAAAGTATGGCAGGCTATTCTTGTACAGAAACTGCTTTGGTTTATTACCCTAAAATTGTACTTTCACAATACAGTTATTTCCGTCTTCCTGCCTTACATCCCCTGATTTTTTGACCCGGCTTCGTCCGGTACTGAACCGTTTCTTAACCGTCTTTAATCCATCAGGAGTAAGGGTCTCCTTCAGTTATTCTCTACGCAGGTAAGCACCGGTTATAGCGTCATGTGAATTGTACATTTCAAGTACCGTTGCCGTTCAAGGGTTTCATCCTGAAAAATCATCGCGCCTCTACGGATCTATCATTCACAATTAAATTTCGCCCAACTCAAAACTCATCACTCAAAACTCATCACTCAAAACTCAAAACTCTGTAATTCTATTACTCTGTTACTCAATAATTCTATTATTCCTCAATTCACTCATCCCCTCATTCAAAATTCATTCATTACCCTGGTGCCATCCGCCACAAGCTCCGATCAATCGCGCCTCTACCCTCCACACCCAAGAACCACTCCGTCATTCAAAGACTCAAAACTTAAAACTGAGAACTCATCACTCAAAACTCTGTAATTCTATTATTCAATTACTCTATTACTCACCCCTTCCCCCATTCAAAATTCACTCATTAATTATCTCCGTTCGGTTTTTAGTTCAAATGTCCCTACTTTTGGGCTTGTTTTAGCGCAAACGATCTGCATGGGCCTTTTATCGCTGATTATTGGCTTTCCGTTATTAGGTGCATTGGTCGTCCTGCTCATCCCGTCGCGGTTTTGGCGGGCATACAGGATCATCGCCATTGCCACCACCTCCATCCAGCTAGTACTTAGCCTGGCCTTGTTGGCCGGCTACCAGACCGGCCAGGCTGCTCCTGCCGGTGTGGATGACGTGCAAGCCTTTCAGGCTGTGGAGAAAGCTGAGTGGTTTACCCTGAGTCTCGGCTCCCTGGGTCGCCTTTCCGTAGACTATTTTGTAGGGGCCGACGGCCTCAATCTCCCTCTTGTAGTACTTTCAGCCCTTATCCTTCTTATAGGTGCCGTCAGTTCATGGAAGATAGATAAGCTCCGCAAAGGTTACTTTGCCCTTTACCTTCTGCTCAGCAGCACCATTATGGGCTGTTTTCTTGCCCTCGACTTCTTCCTGTTCTACCTCTTTTTCGAGTTCATGCTGCTGCCCATGTACTTCCTTATCGGCCTTTGGGGCGGACCGCGGAGAGAGTATGCCAGTATCAAGTTCTTCCTTTATACCCTTGCCGGCTCTCTTTTTATCCTCGTGGTAATGGTAGGCTTATACCTGTCAGCCATTGATCCGGTCAAGACCGCCCAACTGGCTGGTTTAGGAGAAGGCGTGGCCACCGTGCAGGAACACATCAGCCTTGGACAAGATGAAGGCGGGCTACCCGCCGAGACCCTCGTGCACACATTCAACATGGTGCAGATGACAGACGCCGACAACTTCCTCCCCGGTAAGGTACTGTCTCCCGGTACCGATAAGGAACTTTGGGGCGTTTCGCTCAGGCTCCTTGCCTTCCTTGCCCTGTTTATTGGGTTTGCCGTCAAGCTACCAGCCGTGCCCGTACATACCTGGCTGCCCGATGCCCACGTTGAGGCCCCCACGCCCGTGTCAGTCCTGCTGGCCGGTCTCCTGCTTAAGATTGGTGGCTATGGCTTCATCCGTACCGCCTGGCTCATATTTCCCGAAGGTGCCATACACTACGCCTGGTACATTGGCCTGCTCGGCGTCATCACCATTTTATACGGCGCCCTCAATGCCCTTGCACAGAAAGACATTAAGAAACTCGTGGCCTACTCCTCCGTAAGCCACATGGGCTTTGTCCTGCTCGGCCTTGCCTCCATGACCACCGAAGGCATCACCGGTGCACTCTACATGATGGTAAGCCACGGCCTTATCTCACCGCTGCTCTTTCTGGTAGCCGGCGTTATTTACGACCGCACCCACGACCGTATTATAGACCACTATAGCGGCCTGGCCTCCCGCATGCCCTACTTTACCGCCTTTGCCGTAGTCGCCTGTTTTGCCAGCCTTGGCCTGCCCGGCTTCTCCGGCTTTGTTTCAGAGCTGCTCGTATTCCTCGGCTCATTCAGAGCCACTACCGGCAGCGATGCCCTGCTTAGTGCCTGGATTCCCCTGCTCGGTACCCTCGGCCTTGTGCTCTCCGCTGCTTACTACCTGTGGACGCTACAGCGCATGTTCTTCGGCCCTTTTCATCTTTATGATAAGCAATGGAAGATACCCGACCTCACCGCCCGCGAGTGGCTCATGATGACACCGCTGGCAGTAGGTGCCCTGCTACTTGGCATCTTCCCTGATCTGCTCATCGATTACATGGACCATTCTATTGTGCGCTTTCAGGAAGTAGTGATGGAGAATGGCCTGGAGAATCTTAGCATACTAAATGGTGAGCGCTGAGCCCATGCAACACACCGCGTCCATATCGCCCCTGTCTTCGAAACTGGATGCCATCACAGACAGCCTGCCCCTGTTTCTTCCAGAGTTCACCATTATAGCCACTTTCATCCTCGTGCTTGTGACTGGTCTGCTGGTAAAAAAGGAAGGAAAAAAAGGCCTGCCTCAGGCTACACTTCCCCTGCTTATGCTATGTGGCCTGGGAGCTGCCTTTTATTTTCTCGCCGGTCAGTGGCATATCCTGGCTGAACCTGCGGATATCTTTCTGCAAATGGCCCATGCAGATCGCCTCAGTGTGTTTATGAAAGGCCTTTTTCTGCTTGCTACCGCCGGCACCGTCATTATCAACAGGAGTTATCACCGGCACCCCGAGCATGCCGCCCGTACCCCCGAATTCTACCTGCTGCTTACCGGTCTGCTCCTCGGCTCTATGGTCATGAGTATGGCCACCAATATGCTGCTGCTCTTTCTCAGTATCGAGATCGTATCTATCAGCGCCTACCTCCTCACAGGCTTTCTGCGGAATGCACGAAGCGCCGAAGCAGGCATCAAATACCTCATTTTCGGCGCCACCGCCAGCAGCCTTATGCTCTTTGGCATGTCCCTCCTCTACGGATTTTCCGGCACCCTTACCTTCACCGATTCCGTTTTTGTGCAAAACCTTGCCGAAGTACCCCCCATCCCTGTGCTCATTGGTAACCTGCTGGTGCTTTGCGGCCTCTTCTTCAAGATCAGCCTCATACCACTCCACATATGGGCGCCCGATGTATACGAAGGCGGTCCCCTGCCAGCGGTAGCCCTCTTTTCCATAGTGCCCAAGCTTGCCGGGCTGGCCGTCCTCCTGCGCTTTTTCGCCATCATAATGAGCACAGCAAGCCCCCTGCCCGATACCATGGACTGGCAGACCCTGCTTGTCTTTGCCGGTATCGCCACCCTCCTCGTTGGTAACCTTGCCGCCCTCTGGCAGCAGAGCGTACGCCGGCTCATGGCCTATTCCTCCATCGCCCACGGAGGCTTTATGCTTGCCGCCCTGCTTGCCTACAGCGACACGGGCACCGAGAGCCTGCTCTTTTATGCAGCCATATACCTCATTATGAACCTCGCCGCCTTTCAGTGGCTGGCCTATTTTGAAAATAAATACGGAGTGCGTCACGTACGCGGTTTTGCCGGCCTTTTCCGGCAGGAACCCCTGGCTGCCGTGTGTCTCCTCATCGTCATGATTGCCCTCACCGGATTACCTCCCACCGCAGGATTTACCGCCAAGCTACTCGTGTTCGGCGGCCTGTGGGACAGCTACTCCGCTACCGGGCAATCGGCCCTTATGGCCCTTCTTTTAACCGGCTTATTCTCTACTATTGCAGCATTATTTTATTATCTAAAAATACCCTACTTCCTGTTTTTCCGTATGCCTGAAAAAGAGCACGCCGTACCAGCGGCAGCAGGCGG
Source organism: Roseivirga sp. BDSF3-8 (assembly GCF_041449215.1). NCBI lineage: Bacteria > Pseudomonadati > Bacteroidota > Cytophagia > Cytophagales > Roseivirgaceae > Roseivirga > Roseivirga sp. BDSF3-8. The sequence continues at coordinate 3,058,152 of NZ_JBGNFV010000001.1, forward strand.
AAGAGATAGCAAAAGCGGGCTTTGGGCCGGCACTATTTTTACCCTTCCGCTGTTACTCTTTTTTGTAAAAGCAGACTGGCTGTCGGATATAATCCGGATGGTGAACTTTGTACTACAATAACCCGGGATGAGTGACGAAATAAAACATGAATGTGGCATTGCGATGATCCGTCTGCGCAAGCCCCTGTCGTACTATATAGAAAAGTACGGCTCCCCCACTTACGCCATGAACAAGCTCTACCTCCTTATGGAGAAGCAGCACAATCGCGGACAGGATGGGGTAGGAGTGGCCAACATTAAGCTCAACGTACCACCCGGCGTTCGCTACATCAGCCGTTACCGTTCCGTAGATCAGCAGCCCATTGCCCACATTTTCAAAAAAGTGAGCAAGAAGTATAAAAAAGCCATGAAAGAAGGCGGCGACCTCTTCTATGATGCTAAGTGGCTGCAACAGAACTGCGCCTTTACCGGTGAAGTATGGCTTGGTCACCTCCGCTACGGTACCCATGGCGAAAACAGTATCGAAAGCACACACCCCTTCCTTCGGCAGAACAACTGGCGCAACCGTAACCTCGTTATGGCCGGTAACTTTAACATGACCAATAACGACGAGCTTTTTGATAAGCTCGTGAGCCTTGGTCAGCATCCTAAGGAGCGGGTAGATACCATCACCGTGATGGAAAAGATCGGCCACTTTATCGATGAAGAGGTTGAGAAGCAATTTACCGAGTATAAAAAGCTGGGAGAGAGCAATACCAAGATCTCCGAGCTAATCAGTGATACCCTGGATCTGCAGCGCGTGCTTCGCCGTGCCTGTAAAGACTTTGACGGCGGCTACGTCATGGCCGGTATGATCGGCTCCGGTGCCTCTTTTGTCGCCCGCGACCCGGCCGGTATTCGTCCGGCCTATTACTATGCTGATGATGAAGTCGTAGTGGTTGCCAGTGAGAAGCCCGCCATTAAGACCGCTTTTAATATCGACTATAGCCAGATCAAAAGCATTGAGCGCGGCCATGCCCTTATCATGAACCGCGATGGCAGCTATGAAGAGAAGCCCTACATCGAGCAGCTACCTAAGCGCTCATGCAGCTTCGAGCGTATTTACTTCAGCCGTGGATCTGACCCCAATATCTACCAGGAGCGTAAAAACCTCGGCAAGTACGTCGTGCCCCAGATACTCAAAAGCATTAATTTTGACCTGAAGAATACCGTCTTCAGCTATATTCCTAACACCGCCGAGACCTCTTTTCTCGGTATGATGGAAGGCATAGAAGACTACCTCGTACGCCAGCGTAAAGAGGTTATTCTTGACCATAAGCCCCACCTCGATAGCCTCGATGATATCCTTAGCTTTAAGCCCAGGATCGAAAAGCTCGTAATTAAAGATGCCAAGCTCCGTACCTTCATTACCGATGATGAGCACCGCGATGAGCTTGTCGCCCACGTCTACGATACCACCTACGAAGTGATCCGTAAGGGCGTCGATACCGTAGTCGTGATTGATGATAGCATCGTACGCGGTACCACCCTGGAGAAGTCCATTCTCCGGATGCTCGACCGCCTCGGCCCTAAGAAGATCGTTATCGTTAGCTCAGCCCCGCAGATCAGGTTCCCCGACTGCTATGGCATCGACATGAGTAAGATGAAGGACTTCATCGCTTTCCGTGCCGCCCTCGCCCTGCTCAAAGAGCAAGGTAAGGAGTACGTGCTCGAGCAGGTATACGATCAGTGCATGGCCGCCAAGGACGATCCCGATGCTCCCAACTTTGTAAAGGGCATCTACGACAGCTTCAGCTACAACGAGGTCAGTAATAAAATATCCGACATTGTACGGCCCGACGATATCAAAGCCGAAGTAGAGGTAGTCTACCAGACAGTAGATAACCTGCACCGTGCCTGCCCACAGGACAACGGCGATTGGTACTTCACCGGCGAATACCCCACCCGCGGCGGCAACCGCGTGGTAAACCGCTCCTTCATCAACTTCATGGAAGGCAAGCTCGTAAGGGCGTATTGATTAGAGGTGTAAAGTATTTTGTGTTAAAAAAGGATGGGTCAAGAGGCTCATCCTTTTTTATTGAACAAAATGTAGCCAGCAAATCCGAGCCCGGGACTGGGGTCGCACACGACGGACAGGCGCAGTACTGTTGCTATGGAAAGCAAAAGACCATGCCGGGGCGGGTTCTCCCGGTGTAGCTATCCAGTCCGCTCAAAATACATTACCTCAACGAGCATAAAATTAGCTTTTCGTCCTATCGCGAGATTGCATCTAGTGATAAGCTGCTGTATTGGTCTGGTTATGTGCCTAGCCTTCGTTAAAGCACCTTCCTGAGCGGGAATGACTATTACCCTTTCACCCCACATCCTTCCAGGTAGGTTTTATGTGAGGGTAGAATGAGGTAGTAGAAGTAGTGTAGTCATTGGCTGCATATTATGTAAGGCGTGCAGGAAATTGTATTTATCTTATTTGCCCTCTCAAGGCTATCCTATAGAGAATCTGTAGTGATCCCATAGTGAAACTATAGTCAGGGTGTGGATAACATCCATCTCTCATTTTTGCATGATTCAATGATCTGCCACCAGGGTTCCTTGGTAAGTTTCTCAAACCATACTAGGTAGGTGAGGAATTCGGCCTATCCTATATCCCCCGTGTAGTGCGCTTTCTCCCCAGTCAGGTAAGTAATCCGCTCATATTGTCGTGCATTAGTGTACCGGCGTCTCCTAATTTGCGTACTGTTTTTATTGTGCAAAATTATCCGGTGACAGTACCATGGGAGCTATGATGAAAGGGAGGCCGGTTCTACGGCTGTGGACGAAGGTATGGGTGTGTATGGTGCTCTGCCTGTTGGGCGTGTTTGGGCAAGCCGCTGCCCAGTCCGCCGTGCAGGCCAGCCTGCAAATCTTTCCGCCCAACAGCGTCTACCTGAGCCACTACGGCCAGCCCGGCAGCCTGCAGGTGCAGCTCCTGCTGCGCGACCTCAGCGAGGCCAGCTACCCCATACAACTCCGCTGGACCATCGAAGGCCCCGGCATACGGCTCAGCACGCGACAGGGCTACCAGGGCAACATCATCACCCTGCAGGGCGGCATGCCCCGCCTGCTCTCCGCCCCCGAGCTCGCTAGCGGACTCTCTGCCGACGCACTAGACTTCAGCGGCTACGACCGCGGGCAATTTACCCAGAGCGGCGGCCAGCTCCCCGAAGGCTTCTACCGCTTCACCGTACAGGCCTACGACTTCCGCCGGCCCGACGTCCCCCTTTCTGCTCCCGCTACTACCACCGCCTGGCTCGTTCTTGCCGACCCGCCCCTGCTCAACCTGCCCGCCTGCCACAGCCAGCTCACCTGGCAGACCGGCCAGCCTTTGCTCTTCCAGTGGACCCCCATGCACCGGGGTAGCGGCCTTAGCGGCATCGCCTATGAGTTCACCCTGGTAGAAGTGCGCGGCGGCCTGCCGCCCGACGAAGCCATGCGTACCCTGTCACCCCTCTACCAGACCGTCACCCGCCAGACCAGCCTCACCTACGGCCTCGAGCTACCGCCCCTGCAGGAGGGCCTCACCTACGCCTGGCGCGTGCGTGCGCAGGTAAATGAAAGCGGCCCTCAGCTTACCGGTTCCCCCGAAGAGACCTTCAAAAACCAGGGTTACAGCCGGGTCTGCGCCTTTGTGCCCGGTACCCCCGTGGCCGATCTGCCTCCCCTCAGCGACCTTACTGCCGAGGCCCTCAGTCACGTCCACGCCAGGTTCTCCTTTGCGGGTTACCACAGAGACAACCGCCGCCGCCAGGCCACCACCTACCGGCTGCAGTACCGCCCCACCCACCAGTCCGACTGGCCCTGGCGCAGCGTCGATATCACCGACACCGTCTACATCGCCCGGGAGCTTGCTCCCGGCACCCCCTACGAAGTAAAGGCCGGCGTGGTGCGCAACGGTATCGCCAGCCAATGGAGCCAGGTCACCCCCTTTACCACCCAGGCCCCGCCTGAGCAAGCCTGCTATGACGATGAAGGCCCCCTGCCCGAAATCACCAACCGGGAACCTCTGCCCAATGCCCTGGTCGGTGACCAGATCGCCGTGGGCAAGTTCACCATGCGCCTGCAGGAAGTCCGCGGGGGTGACGGGGTGTTCAGCGGAAGAGGCACCATCTACGTCCCCTGGATGGGCCTCACCCTTCCCGTACAGTTCGACCGCATCGCCATCAACACCGACTACCGGATGACCGACGGGCTCGTCCATGCCCTCAGCAAGCCCCTTGATGAGTGGCGGGAAGGCATAGAAGAATTTTGGGAAGACCGGCAACAGCTGGCCGATACCACCATCACCGTCTCCGGCTACCTTGAAGCCGTCACCCTGAAAGAACCGGCAGAAGGGAATAGCGAAGCGACCACCGACTCACGCACCTACGTGGTCACCCTCGCCAGCGGGGAGACCCTCGAGATCCAGCAGCCCCCCGGCCAGAGTGTGGCCGTGATTGACAGCCAGGGCCGTACCATCGTGATCGATGAGGAAGGCCGCATAGGCCCCATCCTCGAGCCCGAGGCAGACACGCCTGTACTCGCCACTGGCGACCGCATCAGCCAGCCCGTCTACTTCACCGCCTACGAAGGCCAGCGCTACGGCTTTGATACCCAATTGCATGAGGTCTACTCCGCACACTATGAAAGCCTGCCCGTAACCAACAGAAGTGAAGGAACAGACACCTACCCCATCGCCTGGAAAGCCCTGGCCACCGGTCAGACCGACAGAGTCACCCTACAGGGCGATACCACCGGCCTGAAGCTGCTCACCCAATCTGGTCAGCACGTACCCATCCTCGAAAAGACCGATGATGAGCACTATACCCTGCTGCTCACCGGCCAGGGCGATAAAGAAGAAAGCTACCTGCAGGCCATACGCACCAATGCTGAAGATAGCACCGACGTACTCAGCGGCCAGCTCAATACGGTAAGCTACGCTCCCGAGCACCTCACCCTGAAGGTAGTGCCCGTCAACGGGGCGGGCTACATGAAGCCCGGCCGTGGGAAAGACATCCTCAAGGCCCTGAAGGAAACCTACGGCCCTGCCGTAGTCAACTGGACCGTCACTTACGAGAAAGCCTTTACCGCCGACTACGACACTGACGGAGACGGCGCTTTGGACGACGGGAGTACCGGCATGCTCTCCAACTACACCCCTGAGATGAAGAAGCTCATCAGGCGCTATGAGCAGGCACATAAGACAGCAGACGGCACCTACTACCTCTTCCTGGTCCATACCCCCAAAAGCGCCATAGACGAAGACGGAACGGACAACGCCAAAGCCGGCTTTATGCCCTACAAGCGGCAGTTCGGCTTTATCTTCACCTCCCGCATCGGTAACCCCGACCACTTCGACAAGACCATCGCCCACGAGCTGGGCCATGGCGCCTTCCGCCTCCAGCACACCTTCGTGGAGACTCCCGCCCTGGAGGAGTGGGCCACCAAAAACCTGATGGACTACACCTTTTTCGGTACCGAGCTGCACAAACACCAGTGGGACCTCATCCACAACCCCCGCCCGGTATGGGGGCTGCTGACCGGGGATGAGGAGGTGGCGATGACTACCGATGATGAGAAATACCAAAAAATCCTTCAGGAAATAAGGTGTGCCTACCTGATAGGCGAGACTACCTACAGCTCGGACATGCTGGGCAAATTAGACAATGACAGATCTTACCTTGATGAAGAGGAAGTAGAGGTTGGCGCTGTAGTCATCAAAGATATTGACATGTACTACACAGGCCGAAGCCTTTCCACCGAACTGCCCACTTCTATTGAGCCCACCTATGTGGAGACCACATTGTCAGGGTATTATCAGCATAAGTTAGGCGACCTGTACATCAATACAGCAGAAAGAAGCCCTGAGCTGCTGGAGTATTTAAAACCTGCAGAAAGCGAAGTCAAAGGACAGCTAAGAGAAGTGATGGCCGGTATAGACCTGGACGGCCAAGACATCTCCGGCAGGTCGTTTGACCAGCTTTGGGCCATAGCCAACTGCGAGACCCGGTTTCTTAGTAAAGAAGACCGGATAAAGCTGGTCAGACTGATCATGATCGAGGAGCCTGTCCTGAATGAAAACTATGAAAACCTGATTCTGGACATCCTGCACACCACCCCCGAACATGATGCGGCATATGTGTACCGGGAGATAACGAAAAACGAGGGTAACCTTCTGAATAAGCTTATGAACGGCATTGATAACATAGGCGGTGAAGAGGATAACTATGACAGGCTAGGGACCGAGGTCTATCGGCTATTCCTGAATGGATATGACAAATTGGTCACCCGTCAGGATATAACCGACAGCCTAACCATGCCGGCAACAGTTGATGGTGCTATTTGCCCTTATATCGCCAGCGTAGAGCGTAAAGGCAACTTTTCCTTCACCATTACCGGGCAGCACAAAACCGGGATAAGCAGACAGGGACATGGTGCCTACATCGACAGAGGCCAGATGGGCGGTGTGCAGGCAACATATTACTACCGATTGCGGGTATGTGGAAGACCCTAAGCCACTGACGTTCAGTTTTGACGATGTGGTCCTTGTCCTGTATGAAGACGACCTTGTCACCAGGTCAGAAGTAAGGTACTATATCATGCCCGCCTTCATCTACTTCCAGCTACTGGATGCCAGGCAAAATGAACAGCTATTCGATGCCATAGATGCTGCCTGGATGACCCTGGGCATTGTCACACCCATTGATGAGTTCTTCCTGTTGGCCAGAGCGATCTCCTACTCTGGAAGAGTCACCAGTACCATCAACGTGGCCAAAATGCGCGTCATGGTAAAAGCAGATAAGATACGCCTGGGAAGAAGGCATTACGATGAGATTACTGACATGGCCCGTGCGAATAACCTGACCGGCGTGGAAAGGTACCTGGAGCTTGTCTACCCCAACATCGAAAGAATAACCAACAGCGAAGCCTTACGGAAGATTAATGAGCTCAACCTTGACCATGCCACCCTGGCAAGGCTGGATATGGACCTGTCCGATGAGCTGATTGAGGCTCTGAATACCGATCCGGATTTGCTAATGGAATGGCTAAAGGTTACTCAAAAAGGCTTAGGGAGTAGATTAAGCCGGAACGTAGAAATACTGAAAAGATCAAGAGCTAAAGCTTGTAAATTATGATGAAACTATTCAAATCTATATTTATATCATTTGTACTATTCTTCATCTGTCAGTACTCATATGGACAACCTGATTGCTGGATAGATAGACTAATAAAGAATACTGATGAAACTACCGAGAAAGGATTAGAATTATCTATTGCCATTAAACATGACGAAGGTTTATTAGATGCTCATGAAGTTCTATACGAAACAGGCCTCCCAAATTTATCAGGGGACCTACCTAGCTTAGAAAAAGTAAGTGATTATATTAAGAACAATCCAGAAATTCCCCTAGCTCAAATTGCTGATGATATAACTGTCAAAGGATGGGGAAAATGGATATACGATATCAATGCTACATATATAAGATACTCAACACGTATCGACAATTATATCGTTTTATTAGAACGTGAAAACTTATTTGGGGATCAAGCCCTAACTTTTTTAGACGCTCAATATCGAACTGTTCAATCAAACAGAAGTATAACTTTATATCGGACTTTTGGTGGAGATGCTAAAGTTGGTGGTAGCTTTGTAACAACAACTAAAAATGCTACTAGGAATGAATTAGCCTTACTAGAGGAATGGAATAACTCAATGAGGTTTGAAGCTAAAATTGAAGTTCCCAGCGGGACTAAAATGAATATAGGTAAAGTAGGTCCCCAAGAGAGTGAGAAAACAGGATTGATTTTGAAGGGTGGAGAGGATCAAATAATCTTGCCTTTCCAGTGGGATACTAATTGGGTAATAGAAATAATAGATAAAGAAACTGGGAAGGTTTATAATTCGGTAGAAGAGTTTTCTGAAGAGTTTAAAGATCTTGCTAAATAATGTTTATTTTATTATAAATTTTGTCCATAAGTATTAAAATTTTTTGCCCTAGTTCTTTATCAGCTGGAGGGGCTTCCATGAAAATGCGTATTGTATTGGAAATCTCAGTTTTTGCCGCAGGTATATTGTCGCTATTTATCAGCTTAAGGGCTATTTGATAGTGTTCTTTTATTTTTGCGTATGCTGAAAATCTTTCAACTTTTAACAGTTGATCTAACTTATTGATCAAATCTTTAATTTCTACAGTTATTTCATTCATGGTAATTCTTTTTAACACTCTAAAAGTAAATCAAAATTTGGGGTTGTGCTAACGTAGTTTGAAAAGTTGAAAGACTACAAATAGGCCATTTTTCTGGCTTTGCCTTGTCCACCTGACTGTTTTGAGTCAGTGTCCCCAGGAACTACGATTTAAGGCAGACCTGGACGAGTCGACCCCGCATGGTAAGGAGCTGGCAGTTGCACTGGCAGAGAACTCCGGCGCTATGGGAGGCTGGAGGCTTTTAGACGATGCCTCTTGCCACTTTTTATCCGAACTAATAAAGACTTTCTCAGCAAAGCGGATGAATGGATGAAGAGTGGCCTGGATAGAGAAAAACTGATTGCCACACTGAAAGGTAGCGACAACCCGGAAAGCCTGTCAAATGGGAAATTTCTACAGAATTAGGAGCTAAAGGACTAAGGCAAGTGTTTGAGAACTCAGATAATGATCTTATAAAAGCAATAGAAGTAGTTTATGTGCCACAAGTAACAATTATTCCATAAATGGCTAAAAGCATTTTTATAATTCGTTCAAAATTTCAAGGTGAAAAAAAAAGTATCCGAGAGGTGTCCGAATTTATAGTAAGTATCATCAAACAGTTGTCTCTTTTTGATGATACTTTTTCTAATCCAATTCATGCTAAACAAGGGTTTAAGGACGAAAAATTAGACATTAATCATCCAGACATAATTGAAAAGCTTTCTGAGTTAGTGCTAGAGACTAATAGATCAGATATAAAACAGCATGAAAAAGAAGAGAACCCAACAGTCAATTTTTCCAGAGATTTTGGCTTTAGGTTATTATTCAACTATGAAGTTAATGGCAAGAAAAATTTTTCATTGACAGCTGAACTTGGGGGGACTAATTACCAAGGTGTAAGATTAGAATATTTTAATAGGGAATTTGAGTGTTCTCAAGATTGGTATGAATCAGTTTTAAAATGCTTAGTAAATGAATCTAATGCATCTTATGCAGGAATAACAGTAACTTTATCTACGTTTTTAGATTTACTACGCCCTTTAAAAGTAAATCAACCTTTTGGTTGGCTTACCTATTTTTCCAATGATAATGAAATACAAATCCCTGACGACTTAGAAGGGGTTGAATATGAGCATACGGAGAAAGGTAAGTATATTATTCTAACAAGAGAAGATTTTACAGTTAGTAAAGAAGCTTATGAGGTTCAGCGAGATAAGCTGTTAGCAATCATGAAAGAAGTAAAAGAGAGAGTGCCTGAGTACTCATTATGACATTTAAAAGCCTGATCGAGAGATCGGGCTTTTTACTTTGAATACGCCCTACTAGTTTTAAAATCTCTCAGGTAGGCATCCATCACATTAAAGAGTTCTGTTTTTTTATCATCAGGCAGCTTGCAAGGGAGTATGACACAAAGTGTGTCAAAGGCATTCAGATGCCAGCCTTTTGGCTAAATTTGAAGCCGAGCCGGGTTGGTTGAGGCGTGGAAGCGGTTAGATGATATAGGTACGGATGTCATTCCAGATGCCTTACGAAAAGACCCGAATTTCCTGAGCAAATTTGATGTAGCCAAAAACAACAATCCCTTAGACTTAGCCCCAGTCATCACATCCGTATAAAGTACTTTCCAGTTTTAGGCTTCCGGAGGCATCCATCAGGTAAACATACCGCAGGCCAGACGTGTAGTAGCCCCCTTTAATCCAAAGCACCACTTGGACCCTGCCTTGCACTGAACACTTGTTTGAAAACCTGAGAAAATATGTTTCTGAAGTACGTCGGGGAGTGGCAGTACGGGCCAATGTGAGGCGCGGGTCAAGGGTCACCAAATTCATCGTAAGCATAGGAGAGGAGCATGGCCCTATCTGCTCAGAATCCTCTCCTGACTGGTAAGGTGTCAGGGATACCATGATCCTTTTTTCCGCATCATATGTCAGGCCCGAGCACTCGAACTCCAGCACTCCTTCTTTCCATACCTCTTTCATAAAGTGATTCAATGCAGCTTCCTCCATGCTGAGGAGCTTATTATCTCCACAGCCAAGTAATAGCGGTACGGATAAGATAGCCATAATATAGTTGGTTCCTGGCATACCCAAAAATAGGGCTATCCATCCGATGCTCCTTTTTAAAAGGCAGTTTCTTTTTCCCAAATAGGCATCTTATTCATAGTGAGAAGTATTTTTAATTGCTGATAACCAAATGAAAATCAGATAGTTGATAAGTTGTATTTTTTATACTTCTAACCGATTTTTTCAAATGAGTAAAGGAAAGATAAAGAACCAATTTGATATACAGGATCCACGTGAGCAGTACCCTAAGCCCCCCTTCCCTAAGCAGCCCCAGCCACGCCCCGGGCTAACGCATGAGATGGACCCGAAACCTGACCATGGGGAGGAAAGCTACCAGGGCACCGGTCGGCTCAAAGGACGTAAGGCCCTCGTGACAGGGGGTGACTCCGGCATTGGACGCGCCACCGCCATCGCCTATGCGCGGGAAGGGGCTGACGTAGCTATCAACTACCTCCCCGAGGAAGAAGAAAACGGAAAGCAGGTAATCAAACTCATCGAAGAGGCCGGACAAAAGGCCGTAGCCATTCCTGGCGACGTGTCGAAAGAGGCATTTTGCAAAGAAATGGTAGACAAGGCCGCCTCCGAATTGGGTGGGTTGGATATACTCGTTTCCAACTCCGGCCGGCAGACCGCGGTGGATGATATTGCCGAGCTAACTACTGAACAGTATGAAAATACGTTTAAGGTAAATGCCTTTGCCCAGTTCTGGATATGCAAGGCCGCCCTTCCGCACATGAAGCCGGGGGCGTCCATCATTATTACCTCATCCATACAGGCCTTTAATCCCTCGCCTAATCTGCTGGACTATGCCCAGACCAAGGCCTGTAACGTAGCCTTTACCAAGGCCCTCAGTAAGCAGGTGATGAATAAAGGCATTCGCGTGAATTCCGTAGCTCCGGGCCCCTTCTGGACACCGCTACAGCCATCCGGCGGCCAGCCCCAGGAGAAGATAGAAGAGTTCGGCTCTACTACTCCCTACGGGCGTCCCGGACAGCCTGCCGAGATTGCTCCTGCCTATGTTATGCTCGCCTCACAGGAGGCCAGCTACATGACAGGCGAAGTGGTAGGCGTGACCGGAGGTAAGATGCCTTACTAATTAGGCGTTTATCAAAGAAATATGTCAGAGAAGAGGCTGCCTCAAAAGGCAGCCTCTTTCTTTTTGTTCAAAATATAATTTTGCATCCCTAGTAACTACCGCGAGGTTGTACCGGGCCGCGTTCGGCCGGGCCGCGTTCGGCCGGGTCGCGTCCGACTTCGCTATGCAGAGTGTTTGAAGTGATTCTCCAAATATTATTTGGTATGAAAAAAGGCCTCTCTACTTTTGAGACAGCCTCTTGTTATTTCAGTACACTTGTGCTACTCAAAAATATGGATGACGGAGAGTTTGACACTCTGATGCATTATAAACTCACCCACACCAGCACCAGCAGGATCACCACCAGCGCTGTGATCAGGTATGTCTGGATATTGCCGCTCTGGTAGGTGCGCAGGTGCTTGCCGGTGCGGCTGGCTACCCACGCAGCGCCCCGGACAGTACCATCTATAAAGGTACGGTCTACCCAGTGAGAAATGTGGGCCAATACCACCTGGGCTACCGCAAAGCGGTCCACCCAGCGGTTGATGATCACCCGGTCCGTAAAGTCGCTCACCATCGCCAGCGCGTGCGTACCTTTAATCAAAGTAAGTTTATACGCCCTGTCCAGGTACCAGTTATTCAGCCCCAGGCCGGCAAAGAAGCCCTCCTGCTCCTTCTGGCGGTGGTAGTCCTCTTCAAATGAGGAGCCCGGGCGGTACTTCCTCCAGGCGATGAACAGGCCTGTAAAGGCAAGCAAAGCCGAGATAAGGGCCACGACTGTATGCAACTGGAAGTTAAAGAAACCCGAGGCAGGCCCATGGTAGGCACCGCTGGGTTGGCTCTCGCCAACCGGTATAGTAAGCCCCGTCATCAGCCAGCTACGGCCACTATCGATAGGATTCAGGCTAAACACATAGAAGCCACTCAGTAAGGCCAGCAGAAGAATAGGGCCTGTCACTGTCAGCGGATTTTCATTTATGTATCCGCGCGCTACAGACAGTGCCTCGCGGGTACGGGGCAGGCGTAGCTCCCCGAAGAACACCAGCAACCACTGCTTGCCCATATACAGCGCCGTAAGCAGCGCAGAGGCAAAGCCCAGTACAGGCACCAGCCAGCTAAGCGCTATTCCCGCCTCACTTTCACGAATGGCCCAGCCCGTGGCCCCCGTTAGCAAGGCATCTTTAGATAAAAAGCCTGAGAATAGTGGAAGGCCCGCCAGTGCTGCAGCCGATACCGTATAGGCAATAAACGTAAGCGGCAGTTTTTTACGTAAGCCACCCATCAGGCGCATATCCTGCGCATTGTAGCGGCTAAGGCCGTGGCCAGCATGTTCCATATCATGTTCCATACGGTGCAGGGCATGTATCACCGCTCCTGCACAAAGGAAAAGGCAGGCCTTGAAAAAAGCATGCGTGGTGAGGTGAAACATGGCCGCCTCGTAGGCTCCCACTCCTATGCCCATTACCATATAGCCCAGCTGCGATACCGTAGAGTAGGCCAGTACTTTCTTAATGTCATTCTGATAAAGAGCCGCCACGGCTCCCATTATTGCCGTGAGCGCCCCGGTAAAAGCGATGATGGTAAGTACCGGCGGGGTAAGGATAAACGATACCTTGAAGAGCAGATACACTCCGGCCGCTACCATAGTAGCCGCGTGGATCAGGGCCGATACAGGCGTGGGGCCCTGCATGGCGTCCGGCAGCCAGGTAAAGAGCGGAAACTGGGCACTTTTGCCGATAGCACCGCAAAACAGGCCAAAGCCGGCAAAAGAAACGGCTAAGGGAACCCATTTCTCTGCCCCTATTTGAGTAGTCAGCACATCCAGTTCCAGCGTGCCGTATTGCGCCCATAGGAGCATAAGTCCCGCCAGGAAACCCAGGTCACCCACCCGGTTCATGATAAAGGCTTTCTTAGAAGCCGCTGCCGCTGCCTTTTTCCGGTACCAGAAGCCTATAAGCAGGTAAGAGCTGAAGCCTACCAGCTCCCATCCGATGAAAAGCCATAGCAGGCTATCGGCCAGTACTATGATCAGCATAGAGAAGGTAAAGAGCCCCAGCCAGGCAAAGTAGCGGCTTTTGCCCTTGTCGGCTGCCATGTAGCTAAGGCTGAAAATATGCACTAGTAGGGAAATGAACGTAACGATTACCAGCATAAGCGCCGCCGCGCGGTCTGCCAGCAGTCCGGCCCTCAGCGTGGTTTTACCCACTTGCAGCCACTGCACAGAAGTACCCATGACAGTATCCTGTAGCCAGACATTGTTAAAAACCACCAGCGCCAGCACAAAGGCCATGGCCTGAAAAGCCGTGCCTATTAACCCGGAGGCGGTATTTTTTCTAAATACCAATAGTAAAAGAAAGGCCAGTAGCGGACAGGCCAGCAAAGCCAGTGCCGGTCCGGCACCCGCCTGTAAGGCAATGTCTGTAGGTATGTCCGTCTCCATAGCTGACAAATTTAATCAAAAAGGGGGGATTCGGAATGATAACCGGTATAAGGTATTACTCTGCCGTTATTTCAGGTTCAGCCCGGGTCTCTATGACTTCCGGCACGTACGCCTCGCTGTAAGCCTCCAGGTAGTCGATTAGCTGCGTCAGTTGCTCATCTGTAAAGTCAAAGGCAGGCATCATCGTCCGGTTGTATTCCTCATAGAGGTTTACCGCATACTCATCGTCCGACTCAATCAGGGCCTGGCTATTGCGAATCCACGCCCGTAGGGAAAGAGAGTCCATCCTCTCGTGAACATCCACCAGCGCCGGGCCGACTACCTGTACCTTCATGTCGTGGCAAACTGTACAATTATTAATATAAATCTCGAATCCCGGTAGCTTATCAGCCGGGTTTATAACAGGTGATCAATATGGGGCTATTGTTCCCCAACCAAACTCTGGCGGTAGCTTCGGAACGATCCATAAAGGGTAAGAAGCCATCAGGCCAAAAACACAAACCGCTGTAAGGCCGAGCAAGGTGCCGATACGTGAAAACACATTCATGAATCCTCAAGGTACAAAAAAATGGTCTTGTGTCTTTTCTGTCTCACCTCCAATTTTCAAGCCTTTGCAAAAGGTGTTTTTGTTCTGATAATGCAATAAAAGGCCTTGGCAGTCAGAGAGTTAGTTTAAACACTATAGTGTGTAATCTGTTGGTTATTAAGTAGTTAAATAGATTTTTCTAACTAAATCATTTTTTTGACTAATGGATAACAGACTTAAAGATAAAGTAGCAATAGTAACCGGCGGAGCCACAGGAATAGGCGAAGCCATCAGTAAAAAATTTGCCCTACATGGAGCTTCCGTAGTAGTCGCTGGCTATGGGGAAGACCCCGTAGATGCGGTAGTGGAAGAGATAAAAGGAAAAGGTGGCAAGGCCGTAGCCTTTAAAGGCGACCTCAGCGATGAGGAAAATGCCCGCCATTGCATTTCGCACTGTATCCAAACCTATGGCAAGCTTAACATACTCATTAATAATGCCGGGGTATTTCCCGATATGGATACCCTCGAGAATTACGATATCGAGGTATTCGACTATATGATCCGCAATAACCTCCGCAGTGCCTTCCTTATGATCCGCTATGCCCTGCCCGAACTGCAGAAGACCAAAGGAAACATTGTATCCGCAGGATCAGAAGCCGGAAAGATAGGTATTGCCCAAAACGCACCCTACGGCGGTACTAAAGGGTTTATGCACGCTTTTATGCGCGGCATAGCCAATGAACAGGCAAAACACGGCATCAGGGCAAACTGTGTATGCCCCGGCCCTATAGATACCGCCTGGACGCACAAAGAGCAGGGGCCTATGGATGAACAGATGGAAAAGACCGTAAAAGGCGCGACCGTTATGGGACGTCGCGGCTCTACAGAGGAAATAGCCAATGCCTACCTCTTCCTGGCCAGTGACGAGGCCAGCTACATCACCGGCTCACTGCTATCCGTGGATGGGGGCATTACCATCTCCAAAGGCATGATAGGCGAGCAAGTGCCCGATGAACTCAGAAAAGAACCGGCAGGCGAACTGGAGCTTAAGCATGAGTACCAGGGAGCTACCGATATGACAAGATAATTAATAAGGTTAGCGGATTTTAGAAAAAGGACTGCCAGTTTTGGCAGTCCTTTTTTATTGAATTATTTTAAATTAAAGTCTAATTAAATTTGATTATTTGGTATGTGATTCACATCTTAGGTTTTTATCCTAACCATCATTTAAAATGAAAAAGAAATTATCGCTCAATGACTTAAAGGTCAAAAGCTTCGTCACTGATGCTAAAGAGATTAAATCACGCGGTGGTCTTAATACCATTGATGAGCTGAAGAAATTCAGTGAAGGCGTGAGCGACTGCGGCGGTGTTTGCTCCTGCTTCGGTACCTGCGACGCTATGTGCCAGGAATATTAATTTTTTCGTATCTGCTAATGCAAAAAGCCCCTCCGGTGAGGGGCTTTTTTTATGATAAATCTTATCTCTCAGGGTGTGGGACAAGGGGTTGTAGGGCTTGCGGAAATAATTTTATACCGGTAGCAGAGGCCTGTGCCTACTTAAGTAGACGTAATTCCCACTAGGATAGTAAATTGTATGTATTTTGCATCAAATATTTAGCTCACCTATTCACCTTTTTTACTCGTCACAAAAAGTCTATCAGCTACTCCCGCAATAAGTACTGATGTGATGATCTTTTTACTCTAATAATTTAGAATAATCTTTATTTGGTTATATTTTTATCTATTTTTGGAAGAAAGTAGCCAGCACATGGAGAAAATGCGATGCCCCTTATGCGGAAATCCCACAGACTTAACCAAAGAAGATTGTAAGGAGTGTAATAAACCTTTTCCCTGGATGGCACAAATCCAAAGGAGAGAAACATCAATCAGGAGGTCATTATCTGGTATTGCTAACGATTTGGTTCATAAACCGAGAGGTGAAAAGATTAACCGGTATAAGCTGGAAGGCCTGTTATCTGCTTTATTAGCTCGTAAACTCGTGCTCCGGATTATTGCCGGCGGTGGGCTTATCGCCCTGATTGTTGAAATATTTATCGGTATTACCCAGATTGAAAAACTAGAAGAGCAAAATAGACTTGTGTCCCTTCAATCTGTATCAAATCTGTATGAAGCTAGTTACGCCCAAAAACGTGAGTTTTCTTTAAACTGGGATAGTAAAAGGGGGTTATTTCGCTCTGCCCCATTATTTGAAGAGCAAATAGCCCTATTGGCAAATATCGACAGCGTAAGTGCCAATAATTATATTTCAGCTATGCTCACAGATCCTCATCCAGTGAGCAGGCTCACCGGTCTTAAGTTGTACAGTAAACTATATCCTAAGATTTCACTCCCCGAAGGTCCTCCTATAGAGCTCGAGTACCTGTACATTCACAACCTGGAGCTATTACATGTGCCGGCTAATCGTATTGATTTCAGGTATTGTATAATAGATAATATGTCTATTGATAGTACTGCCTATATCTCAAGGATTGAACTTCACCAGTCGAGAGTTAAAGGCTTATATTTAAACTCCGGAAGTGATATTTTTGTATACTTCGGTTACTCTTATGGCGAATTAGCAGTGGTAAATAACTCGCACAATTATATTATATTGGGTAATGAAAGTAGAATAGATATATTTACCGATCCGGTACCTGACAGTTCTCCTAATATATATCTTTCGCCATTAATTAACTCAGTTCTTATTCATGATATGTATACCAAATCTATGGTAGCGGAATGGGATACCACAGGCCTGTTTTCCTCTTATTCTAATTTTGGTGCTTACATCTCCAATAAAATTGGAGTAGAGTCAGATTCGTTATTTGCATTTTCTGCAATTAATTCCGATATTGTCAATGATAAACAACGAAAAGTTATAAATGAGAAGGTTTCTGGCGCCGCAAAAAGCCAAGGACTATTGAAATAACGCAGATATCTACCTTAAAATCAATATACTAATGCAATCAATTCAATGAAATTTGAATAATGGACTATTTTTCACTAAATTCAATTTGTTATTCCGAAAACAACCTAAAAGAGGATAACAGGAAGAAAGAAACTAAACATGTAATGAAAAAGAAACTAACCAGCTTAATTCTGGCTCTGGTGCTTGCTATGCCACTACTTTCCTGCCAGGATGATCCCCAACAAGTAGTTGAAGAGACCCTTCCCACTGAGCCTATAGCCTTCCCCTCAGGGCGTATAATCGCTGAAAAAGCGAGTGATCTAAAAGACCTATTAAGAGTTCCTATTAAGTCTCGTTTTGGCCGTGCTGTGGATTTCACCATAAACTATGTGGATATACAATATTATGAAACTGACTTTGTCCTTCAGGTTAATATTCCATATGTTACTTTAGATGGGTATGATAGTAACGTGGTGCTCTCGTATTACAAACACAAAAAAGGCGGAGAAAATGAAAGCAGTTGTGAAGTTAAGGCTTACCAATGTTATGGTAATAACTGCTGTCAGATATCTACAACTACTAACACAGATGGATCAGTAACTAATAGGTGTGGCTGTTTTGGTTGTACCTTAGAAGAGACTACACTAGCTAATCCATGCTTACAATAAGATAAGCATTATGAAATTATGAGGCCAGCCTAATCGCTGGCTTTTTTAATGCTTTTATTTTAGCAATGTGATTTATATATATTGATTGACTAGATGAGCCTGCCAAATAAAATTCAATCATTAATCCCTTCTACCGGTATCACCAGCCGCAGGCACAGGCCTGCAGTATATTACTGAGGCATGTCCGAATTTCCATTATACTCCTTGTCCATGCGTATGCATACACAGCCGAGTCTGGTATCACGGGCAGGTTGGTCCCCCATAGGTCCACATTAGCCTCCGAAGGGTCATTGCCCCTTACCGTTGTCTCTATCCGGCAGGTCCTGTACCAGCTCAGCCAGTTTCATTGCATAAAAGAATAGTTAACGCTGTGGCAAACAGGATGATAAATAAAAATCCTGACCGCTTAACCAATTTTCTCTTCCATTTTAATCGTATAAATCAGTATACTGGAAACTAAGCTTATCGCCTATTTTCCTGGAAAAGTCAGGGTCAGAAAGGCTTATCATTGTAAAGACTCTGAATGACATGACGGATAAAGAGCAGGCTTTTTGGCAGAAAGTAAAGCGCTTTCCTCTGGATGAAGCGGGGGCCGCGTTTCCCTTTTCGGCAAGGCTGGCAAAGGAAAACGGATGGACTGCAGAATATACCCTCCGGGCCATGCTGGAGTATAAGCGCTTCATATTCCTCATCTGCCATACAGGAAGTACCTGCGCCCCCTCAGACCCTGTAGACCAGGTGTGGCACCTTCACTTACTCTACACCCGCTCCTACTGGATAGACTTCTGCCGGCATACCCTGCAGCAGGACATACACCATGGCCCTACCAGAGGGGGACAGGCGGAAGGGCAAAAGCATGAAAATCTTTATGCCAATACCCTGGCCCTGTACAGAGAAACCTTCCGGAAAGAATCGCCTGCGGATATCTGGCCTGAGCCCGGCAAGCAATACGAGAAAAAAGACTGGCTGCGTATAGCGCGATCAGACTACTACCTGATAAAGAAACCTTTCAAAACATGAAAAATCTTGAAAAAATGAGCCCCACGGAGGTGCTGGCTATCACTTCCGGCCAGTTGCCTGCATTCAAAGAATGTGTCAAGTATACCCTGCAGGACCTGGTGCTTCGCAATCACCTGAATGTGTACACGGAAGGCTCAGAGGATGGTGTTCCCATTTACTATGTGGAAATTACTGACCGGTCCAGGATAGAAAGTTGCACCCCGGTGGAGTACCGCTTCCTTAAGCTTTATGCGTCTGATGAAGAGATAGCCTGGCCTCTCAAAGACATGATAAAGGAAGTAGTTCGTAATGGCCGCCCAAATCATGCGCTTCGCAAAGAAGTGCGCGAGGCTATTGCACCCTACATCACGCGCAGTTTCTGGCAGAAACTTACCGGTGGCTATACCCTAAACCGGCAGGGCGAGCGCCTGCACGCTGAGCTTACCCGCGAGCTGGAAGCTGTAAGAAAGCTGGTGGCTGAAACAGGCGAGGATGAAACGGAAAAGCTCGCCGCGCTTTCCTCTGCCATCGGTGCTAACCTGATGGTGGCCATTAGCACAGACACCGAACTCATGGGCCGTGTAGAAAGTGCCATGAGGTCACAGCACGGGGAACGGATGTATGAGACCTCCGACTCCTACACCATGGGGGATGTATTCCTGGGCGCCATCGTGTATGATACCGTTTTCGACAGTAGCCTCAACTCCTGTTACGACGCAAGCTGCTCCGAGACCTCAGGATGGAGCAGCGGCGGGGGCTGTTCCGGTGATGCCGGTGACGGAGGTGGCTGCTCCGGTTGCGGAAGCGGGTGTGGGGGAGGCTGCGGAGGAGATTAATGCCAAGCCCCATGAAAATAAAATACTTCACCTCCCTGCCACCGGCAGAAGTCCTGTACCTGACAAAAGGTACTGACTGGAAAGTGCCGCAACTTATTTTCCTTACCATGATGGACCTGCTCTTCAGGAAAGTACTGCAGGTACAAAAGCAGGAAGAACAAAACCACCCAAACGGACAGGTGAGATCCATTTACGTTATTTGTACTGGCGAAAACTACAAGCAGTGGACACCTAAATCATACGAGCAGCCCTTTTACAGTCTTTGGCAGAAAGACCCCGACGTGGCATACTATGTAAAAACCATGGTGGGAGGGGTATACAAACAACACGGGGACAAAGGTGAGTGGGTAGAACGCCTGAACCATGAACTGATCCGCTATAGAGCAACCGGCTTTTTTAGCAGCCGGATATTCAGTGACGGGTTTAACCGGAGAGGAAAGGTCATTAAAAAAAGGCTCGGGAATGAGCTTGACTACATAGAAAATAAGATGCGTCTTTATTTGTCACACAACGAGCAGAAAGCACTGGTGGCAAAAATGGGGGCCAATGCTTTTATAACAAACCTGGCTATACCAGCATCATCATTGATAAATAGGGAGACCTATGGGGCCTCGGATTATATGCGCGATATGGCAAAGGATAAGGCAGGGGAGGTCGCTATGGAGATGGTATGGGATATAGGAAGTAGCATGGCCGATTCCGTTGGTAATGCGGCCAGTGGTTTTATGAATGGCTTTTTAAGTAACATGGATTTCAATTAATACCTCTGCTTATGCTACTGACGGACCACCTGAGTACGCTAAGGCCTGCGGAGGTGCTGAGCCTTCTGATTGAAGGCTACAGGCAGTCGGTTACCTATCTGAAATTTACCCTGCAGGACCTGATTTTACGTGAGAAATTGCTCATGCGAAAGGCCGCACCTGACAGGTTATACCTGAGTTTGAATGAGCAGAGTATTCCGGAAAATGTAAGAGAGTATGAGGGGATGATCCTCAAATACTTTAAAAATGATCCTGATTTGGAATGGCCCGTAAAGACCTTTATTAATGAACTGGGCCGTACCTGGAAGAATAGATTAGTGAAGAGAGAAATAGATAAGGCCCTTGCGCCATATATTCAGAAGACTTTCATCCATAAGGTTACCGGTGACTTTAGTCTGAACCCACGCGGGCATTCGGTCAAAGCTTCCATTCTCGCTGAAAAGCATGCAGTAAGGGGATATGTGGAAGATCATTATTTACGTTCTAATAATAAGATTAAAGCATTAACTATTCAGAGAGGGGCTAACCTGATGATTGCATTAGGTGAGGATTCTAACCTGATGAAACAGGTAGATGGCGCACTCGGAAAAGTAGCTGAAGGCAGGAGGGCTCGTAATGGTGAACCTGATTTTGGTGGATTTGGATGCGGCGGGGACTTTGGCTGTAATGGTGATTCTATCGGCTGCGGAGGAGATTAGATGACAGACTTTGATAAACTACATAAACTAAGTCCGGTCCAGGTTCTTGCTATAATCAATGGGAAGCCTCCGAGGCTAAAAGAATGTGTCAGGTATACTTTACAGGATTTGGTCCTGAGAAAACACCTATTGTTCAAGGCTGAAAAAGATGGCAGAATTCGCTGTTTTTTAGGGCTGGCGGACAAGAAATGCCTGGAAAGCCCACATTTCCCACATACTCCTTTTTTTCATCCCTTTCATACCGCACCCGAAACTGACTGGCTACTGGAGGCCTACGTACTTGAGGTTTTTCGGATTGTCAGAAGGGAGAAGTTCAGAGCTAGCGTAGTAAAATCCATCGAGCCCTTCATTACTCAAAACTTCTGGCAAAAGGTTAGAACTACCTACAGGCTCAATCATAAAGGGAACAAACTCAAAGACAGGCTTCTATCGGAGCTAAAAGGAGTATCTAAAAAAATAGAACAGGAGAGTAGGAGCCAGATAACAGAAGAAGCGGCAGAGGTGGCTGCTGCTATTGGGGCAAACCTGGTCTTGGCCAGAGGCTCCGAAACCCGGTTTATGGCATTGACTAAGGGTATATTAAATTACATTAAAACCGGTTATGACTTTCAAAGTAACGCACAGAAAGATCTGGAATTGAGAAGTGCCCGACAGGTGAGGTATTTGTACGGAAACCCGGATTATGGAAAGCGTTTCAACGTTATATCCAGAACCAAGGATGATTTCTTTGGACCATATCTGGATAGTGCTTTTTATTTACAATATGACCGTGTCTTTTCGGACGGGTCACTTTTACATGGCGGCTGGGATTTGGGTACGTTGCCTCCTCGTACTGACAAAAAATAAACTATTGCCGGGCAGTGGTGCAATTAAACCAAAACGGGCCGCCTGCAATTACGCGGGCGGCCCGTTTTTTTAATAGGGATGTGTGTCTTACTTAATCTCTACTTTGGTACTATCTGAAGCGCTACCTTTTTTCACGCGGAGTGTGTATTTGCCTTTACCGGCGTACACCATATCTACGTTGTCCTTTTTGCGGCGGCGTCCCTTAGGCGTTCCTTCCACCTTCAGGTTCCACTTGTAGCTGTTAAATCCGGCATTAGCCTGTACTTCTTCCTCACGCAGTACGGTGCCGTTCTCATTCAATACCTCTAGCGTAACCGTACCCGCTTCTTCTGCATAGTACAGCAGGTTCAGTTCCGGCAGGAAGGGTGAGCTAAAGTCATACTGACGTTCGCCCCACCGTTCGGAGTGGCGGAACATGGCGGGCGCGTATACCGCTACCGCTTTGCCTTTACCCGCTATCTGCTGGAGAGGTTTTACATCCATTACGTATATGCTACGGCCATGAGTAGCGATTACCAACTCGTTTTCGCGGGGGTGTACGATCATGTCGTAGCTGGCTACGTTAGGCACGGTGCCCAGGTGCTGCCAGTTATCGCCGCCATTCATGCTCACGTAGGTACCCAGATCGGTGCCTGTGTATAGCAGCTCGGGGTTTACAGGATCCTGTATCAGTACGTTTATCGCCTCTTCCGGCAGGTCGCCTTTTACGCTCGTCCAGTTCCGGCCGTAGTCCGTACTCTTGTACAGGTAGGCATGGAAGTCGTCGTAGCGGTAGCCGGTGAGGGTGGCAAATACCGTAGCCTCGTCATGGGGTGATGGGAATACACTGCTCACCCACAGGTTATCCGGCAGGCCGTTGCTTACATCTGTCCAGGTCGCTCCGCCGTTTCGCGTCACCTGCAGCTTGCCATCATCGGTTCCGGCGTAGATCAGTCCGAAGCTCAGCGGGCTTTCGGCCAGTGAGGTGATGGTGCTGTGCGGCACATTGCCCTGGGGCAGGTCACGCGTCAGGTCGCCTGATATGGCCTGCCAGTTATCCCCACGGTCCAGCGAGCGGTATACCTTCTGCGCGCCTATGTACACAATTTCGGGGTTGTGCGGGCTCAGTATGAGGGGTGTGCGCCAGTTGTAGCGCAGGGTGGGCTCGCCTATGTCGTGTTTGGGCGAGATATACGTGTAAGAATTCTTGTCGCGGTCTATACGGTAGTAGTTACCGAACTGGAAACCAGCATACACTACGCTGGGGTTGCGCGGATCGGGGGCCACATACATACCGTCGCCGCCGAATATGCGCTCCCACTTTTCGGTTTCGTTAGGCACGCTCTCCGATGAGCCCACCAGCGTACCATTATCCTGCAGGCCACCGTACACATTGTAGGGCTTTTCCATATCCACATTTACGGTATAGAACTGGCCCACTGAGGTGTTATTGATATGGTCCCAGGTGGCACCGGCATCATAGCTCATGTACAGACCACCGTCATTACCGAGTATTACGTGTTCGCTGTCACTGGGGTCTATCCACATGCTGTGGTGGTCGCTGTGCACATCGCCTATGGTATCGGCCCGGGCAAAGTTCTTACCGCCATCACGGCTGGCCAGCATAGGCACGCCCATGATATAGATATGCTCCGGGTTGGTAGGGTTTACCCGGATCTCGCCGAAGTAGTAGCCATAGGTAAAGTATACGCCCTGCAGGTCCATCTCATTTACCTTATTCCAGGTTTTGCCTGCGTCTTCGCTGCGGTATATCTCTGTACCGATGATGCTTGTATTGAACAATGCCTCATTGGCATCGCCAAAGTACTCGGCCAGGGCCTTTATCTCATATTTTCCGTCCCGGATCTCCTGGCGCACCTTGGCGGCATCATATTTTTCAGGAAAGCCCTGGTCTTTCAGGAATTTATTAAGCCTGGTAGTATCCAGATCCATAAACTCCTCCCTGGTCATCTCATTAAAGTCAGCCATGCGCAGGTCATCTCCCTGCTTCTCTTTATCCTCTTCCCGTTCCATGGTGCCCTGGTTATCCAGTATGGCGTAGATGATGTCCGGGTTAGAGCGGCTTATATCCAGGCCTATGCGGCCTGTTTTTTCATTATGGGGAATACCCTCCATCTGCACAGTCCAGGTCTCGCCGCCGTCTTCACTATAGTATATGGCCGAGCCTTCGCCCTCGCCGCGGAAGTCCCAGGCGTAACGAATACGGTCCCAGCTTGCGGCCCATAGCCTGTCAGGGTCTTCCGGGTGTATGATCAGGTCTATGATGCCTGTGCTGTCGTTTACATACAGGGTTTTGTCCCAGGTCTTGCCGCCGTCCGTGGTTTTGTATACGCCACGTTCAGAGTTAGTTGAGTACAGCGCCCCCATAGCGCCCACCCAGGCCACGTCGGGGTTTTCAGGGTGCACAATGATGCGCCCTGTGTGGTGTATGGCGTCCAGCCCCAGGTGCTCCCAGGTCTTGCCGCCGTCCGTGGTTTTGTATACACCGGATCCGGCGTAGCTGCTTCGCGAGCTGTTGTTCTCACCGGTACCTACGTACAGCACCTTGGGGTCGGAAGGCGCCAGGGTGATGTCACCAATAGTGAGGGCGCCCTCATTATCAAAGACGGGCTCCAGGGTGATGCCGTTATTTTTTGTGTAAAATACGCCGCCAGAGGCAAAGGCGACATAAAATTCTCTGGGATTGTCCTCGTTTACCGCAAGGTCTACGATACGTGCGCCCTGTACTACCGGTCCTATGCTACGGACGGGGTAATTTTTCAGGAGGCTGTTCTCACCCATTGTTTTTCTTTTGTCAATGGCATTCATGATCTCCGTAGCCGAAGAGGCTTCCTGTGCAAAAGCCTGGACAGGGAGTATGAATACCAGAAATAGCCTGAGCGCTATAGATAGAGTTCGCTTCATAGTGTATAAGTTGATAGCAGAATTCAACGGTTTATGCTGCCGGTTTGACTTAACTCTGTAAAAGGGTCTTAAATTACGCCAGAATTTAAAAAATTGCCCTATAATTCATAAAATTCGTAAAACTGCTCCTGTATGACAGTTAGCCGCCCAAAACCGTCCACCCTCTTCGCTCTGGGGGTATTTATTCTCCTTACGCTTACTGCAGCTATTTATCTGGCCATTCCGCTTATTACAGGCCATAGCATGGAAACGTGGCGCCTTCTGCTGGTGCTGCTGCTGGCCCCTACAGGGCTGGGCTTGCTCACCCGGGTGGTCTTCTCCTATAAGAAAGTGGAGGTACGCAAGGACCGGTTTGTGGTAACGCACCCCTTCAGGCCGGGTGGCAACTGGCAGGAAAAATACCGGGAGGTGGACTTTTGGAAAGAGGAGACGGTAAAAACCGGCGGTACGCAGTATAAGGAACTGCTGGCTGTGTTTATCTCAGGCAAGAAGCTAAGGGTAAGCATGCAGGAATATACTGAGTACGCTAAAGTGGTGCGGGCGCTGGAGCGCCATGCAGGTAAGAAAAAACGCTCCTGAGAAGGTTTTTTTAGTCAGTTTTCCCACATTTTGATATTCATACAACCTTCTTTTCCCGCAATCTGCGCGTAAAAAATCAATCCTGTATGGGTGTCTTTGGTTGATATGTAAGTATCTGTATAATAGGTTATTATAATAATTTATAGAAGCCCTTGACCTATCATTGTCAGATTCTCTTGATAATTTTCCGGCAAAAGCATATATTATATAAACGAAACCTTCACGCTGATCTATGCGTTAGGTGAAGGATGTAACATTTTTTTATCTACCAAACTTTTTTGAACTATGGATTTGGTAATGCAATTTTTGCTATTTTTTGTCCTTATCGCCGGTTCTTTTGCTTTTATCGGTGGTTTATTTTGGTTGCTGTTTAAAAAGGATGCGCCACCGGTACGTGAGATCGAGCGCAGACTACAGCAGAAGCGCCACAGAGCACAGGCTAACCTGTACGTATAGCTTTCCCCTTATTTTGCTTAATTTGCTGCCATGGCTTGGCAGCAAATTATCATTATCGGCCTTGGTGGGTTTCTGGGCAGTATTAGCCGGCACCTCTGTACTATTTGGCTTAGCCGGTGGACACAGTCCGTTTACCCCTGGGGCACCTTTACGGTAAATATGCTCGGTTGCCTGCTACTGGGCTTTCTTATTGGCCTGGCGGGAAGCCAGTTCCTGTCTGAGCGCTGGCGCCTCTTTCTGGCTGTCGGCTTCTGCGGCAGTTTTACTACCTTTTCTACTTTCTCGGCAGAAGGCTTCGGGCTTTTTGAAAAAGACCTCTCTATGCTAGGGCTGCTCTACCTTGCTGGCAGCGTAGCGGGTGGCCTCCTTTTGGCCGGCGCAGGCTTATGGCTTGGGCGTCAGCTTAATGCCTAAATATCTTAGTAAAGCTATTTATTTTAGAGGGATTGTGCTTATTTTGGGCATGAACCTCGCCAATACCACTTTCTCCGCCTTTATCCTCTATGCACTGGATAAGGACCAGATTAGCAACCCGCTGGTACAGCATAAGATGGCAGCTTTTATCGGCCTGATTAAGCAGCGGGTTCAATCCGATGGGGTAGAGCGTGCTTTAGCCTCATTGCAGGAAGATGCCTTCCAGATGAGGCTGCTCATCCTGAACTTGTTTTCAGAAAATGAGATTACAGACCGGCTACCTGAAGGCATAGAAAGGCTCTATCAGCGATTCGATAAGCCGGCCGCCTCTCTGGGGCCCGATCTTAATAAGGCTCTTCCCGAATGCATGACGGTATACAGGTTCATTGCAGGCTTAGAAACAGAAGGTGAAAGCGGTACCGTGGTAAAAGAGCCTATGTCCGACTATATGCCGGTACCGGTGCATCCCGGCAAAGTCGATACCCTTCCTTCACTTGCCGACCTGGAACTAATTCTTAAGACGTTTGGGTTTGGTAGTACCTCTATTATTTCCCTGTTACGATCATCGCTTGCATTTGAAACCGGATTAATACTTGCAGAACTTCACAGAGCAGGTGAGCTTTTCCTTAGCCCGGCGGAGCTGAAGGAGCTTTCGCGCCAGCTGTTTCTTTCTATAGAAGATTTTGGTTTGGAAGCCCACACGCAGGGCTTCTGGCAGTTGCCCTATCATGATCATGTGCAGACCATCCGTAATATTAAAATACGGGTAGCTGCTTATGAGGCAAGCCAAATAGGCAGCCTTAAAGAAGTTTCTTTCCAAAGCCTCAAAGAGCTGCTTTCCTAAGCATCGATCAGGTTTATGAAAACTTACTGGACGAGGGAGAGTAAGCCTGGCTTGGAGAAACTGCTACAGGAAAACAGGAAGCTGGGTGCCAAGGTGCTGGAGTTGCTATTGGATATCGATAAGTATTCGGATAGTCCCCTGCAGGGCAAAGGCAAGCCTGAACGACTACGGGGTAACCCTTCTGAATTCTATAGCAGGCGGATCACAGAAAAGCACCGGCTGATATATAGTTACCTGGCGGAAGGTATTTGCATCATTTCATGCTACGGTCATTACGATGATCGCTAGGTAAATGAAAAAGAAAGATAAATCCCCCCTAATCTCTTATCAAATCAGATCTTGAACCAAGTTTAGCCCGATTTTTAATTAAAGCGATGAACCTCTCTCATACGACATTTACCTCTTTTCTGCTTCTCGCCCTCGATAAGGTTAATGACGGGGTGCTCTCTGGTAAAGCGGCATCTTTTACTCAAATAGTCAAAGACCGCGTGAGTTCCTTAGGTGTTTCGGAGGGTATAAACTCTTTGCTGGATAAGGGCTTTCAGGCCCGCATGGATATGATGAGTCAAATGCTTACCGATGGAAGTCTATTTGAGGAGGTAGAGGATACCGTTGCTGAGTTGGGTGAAAGCTACCTTTATGAACATGAAGCCTATAACAGCCGGTTGAATAAGGCGTTGAGACAGAGCATGGAAGTCTATCAGCTCATAGTGGGCGGGAACAGCCCTGATGATGAAAGTGATATGGAGGCCGGCGAGATGCTTAACGAGCCGGAGACACTTTATGAAAGCGTGTCACAGATGCCGACTATAATTAATGCGATCTCTTCCATACCCTCTATTTCTGATTTTGCCAGGATGTTAGATATGTTCGGAGTGAATACCGGGTATCTGATTCCTATGCTTAAGCATTCGCTGAGTCTTGAAATCGCGTTGCTGGTTGCTGATATGCACGAAGATCACGTGATAGAGCTCGATAATTCAGGAATGAATGACTTATCCAGATCTTTACTGACTGCTATCGAAGGGTTTGGTCTTTCTTCACTTAAAGCCGGCTTTTGGGCGATACCAGAAGATGAGCCTAATCAGATCATCCGCAATATTAAGATCAGGAAGGCCATGGATGATATTAATGAGGGTATTACTCAAAGGTCATCTGAGGAAGAGATGAGACACATGCTGAATAATGGATAAGTTCTCTCGGTGTCACCGCGTAAGTGGATTTGTAGAGCCATCTAAGCACCTCTTATTAACACACTTGTCCCAAACTATACCGGGTAATTCAGTGCTTACGCTGGCATACAAAAGCCAATGAGGGTCTACTGTATCCGGGTGACAAAACTTTCTACATTACCCCCTGTTATCAGGCAAAAATTACTAAATGAGCAGACACCATCTTTTCATTGGGTTAGTGGCAATGCTGTGTTTGACGGGCTGCCTCTCATCCAGGAAATACAAGGATATTGACTACCTGACCGGTGGGGTTGAGAATGGGGAGAGGCCGACGCTGAATGTATTTGTGCCTAAGAAAATAGAGGAAGGAAAGGCGCCTGTCTTACTATTCGTGCACGGCGGCAACTGGAACAGCGGCAATAAGGAGACCTATAATATCCTGGGCCGAAACTTTGCCAGGAAGGACGTGGTGACGGTGATACCAGGCTATACTCTGAGCCCGGATGCCAGCTATGAGGAGATGGCACAGCAGATAGCGGAGGCGGTGAGGTGGACACTGGATAGCATTGGGAAGTATAAGGGTGATCCGCAGCGGGTATACCTTACCGGACACTCGGCCGGGGGACACTTGGTGGCTTTGGTGGCTACTAATCCTGATTACGACATCGATCCGGATGATATAGCGGGCATTATTCTGAACGATGCGGCAGGGCTGGACATGCACCACTACCTGACGAATAATCCGCCCACGACCAATGAGCATTACCTTACCACGTGGACGAAGTACCCGGAGGTATGGGAAGAGGCTTCGCCTATTAACTATGTGGATGCGGCCTCCCCTCCATTCATGATCTACCTGGGGAGTAAAACGTATAATTCGATAAAAACGGCAAACGAGCGTTTTCTGAAAGAGCTAAAGCCTCATCAGCCCGGTATTACTCCCATCATCATTGACAAGAAGCATATTCCTATGGTGACTCAATATGTGTGGCCGTGGAATAAACGGTATGATGAGATACTGGAGTTTATGGAGGCGCAGGGGGAGGAGTGAGGAGCCCGATTGGAAGGCAGGCATTCAAATTAATTAAAGCGCCCGCTTGGGCTAAAACAAGCGTTTAGCTACCTATTGCTCCTGACTGGCACGAGTGCCCCCAAGGGGGATTTGCGTCTGCACTTCCCTAAAACCAGTAGCGACAACCGTGCATGGCTAAGTATACTGTCTTTAGGAATAGCCATTTTTTTCCTTTTTGCACAATAGCTACGGAGATTAAGCGAGGTTCAACCTAGCAAAAATGTAAACTGCCTGTAAGTAGTGTAAGCGGGTATAAAAACAACCAGCCGGGTACACCTGTGTACCTGGCTGGTTGTTGCGTGGAGTCTTACTTAAAAGATAGTGGGCTGTTATTCACAGGTTTCGGTATAACAAGGGCAGCCTTCAGCACAGGAGTCATGACAGTTTACATTGTCGTAGGTAGGATAGTAGCAACCGCTTTCTGTATCATATCCGCCCTTGATCTCCTTTAGGTTTGTGACGAAACTCTTAATAGTGAGAGACTTTAGTTCTACGTTTTTCTTCATAGGTATCATTATTTAGTATTAGTTACTACCTAAGATACGCTAATGCCCTTTTGATTCAAAAAAAGCGGGCAACACGGGCCGTATTCAAATGGGGATTGCAGAAGCCGGAAATAAGGGAGGGGGCTGTGTGCCTACGGCACTCAGGGTTGCTTTCGCTTTATTGGGCTACAAATACGACGGCCCTAGGGGAACTGACATAGAATTATACGATAAGATATGATATACCTTGCCGGCAACTTACCATTATAGAGTCAGGGATGATATAAAGCAGATAAAAACACTAT
This sequence comes from Roseivirga sp. BDSF3-8, assembly GCF_041449215.1. Taxonomy (NCBI): domain Bacteria; kingdom Pseudomonadati; phylum Bacteroidota; class Cytophagia; order Cytophagales; family Roseivirgaceae; genus Roseivirga; species Roseivirga sp. BDSF3-8. The sequence goes on from NZ_JBGNFV010000001.1 coordinate 3,088,402, forward strand.
GAGGTGCGGTTAATAAGGACCGATCCGGCCGACTGAGCAGATGGGCTGCCTAAAAGAAAGCTGGTCGCTTTTGGTTAAAATCAATGTGTTGATAATGCAGCCGGGCGGACAGGCTAAACTAGTCCTTTCTTATCTCCCACATATCGTAATTCTCGGCGCGGCCGTACTGCATGAGCTCGTTTAGGGTGAACTTCTCAAGGGTGTCGAGGTCTTTGGCGAGCACGTCACCATCGGCCTGGATTTCGAGTACCTCGAAGCGGTGCTCGTCGCTGAAGTTCCTGATCCCGTAATACTTACCTACTCTGAGTACGTCTTTGGCTATGGGCATAAACGAGGTGCTTTTATCTTTAATGGCGTAAAATAAATGAAAAACCATTTGCCTGCGTCACTGTTTTTTTAAAAAGGAGAATTAATTATGGACAAACATAACGATCAATACGACAGACTACATAATACATGGGAAAGCCATAAGGCGAATGCCAAAACGGGCGACCATGGAGAATACATAGAGCTGGACGAGGGCATGATAAGCTCTGCCGGTCTAAGCTTCGGTGACTTTGAGTCGCCGGGTAACTTCAGAACGTTCTCACACCCGGGCGATGATACGCGCACGCATTACACGGTGCACTCCCTGGGTAGTGGCCGCTTCCGGATAAACCGGGGTCGCTAGGCTAAGCAGTATATAGCACATAGATGATAGGCTGTCTCAAAAGTAGAAAGGCCTTTTTCACACCAAATAATAATTGGAGAATTACTTCAAACACTCTGCATAGCGAAGTCGGACGCGACCCGGTCAGGCACGACCCGGTCAGGCGCGACCCGGTCGAACGCGACCCGGTACCACCTCGCGGTAGTTTACCAAATACAAATTTACATTTTGAATAAAAAGAAAGAGGCTGTCTCAAAAGTGTTGAGGCAGCCTTTACTTTTTTCTTTCCAGGCTCATCTGCTGTAAATGCTATTGATGATCTGTTTTCTTTTGGCGAAGAAAACAGGCTCTCTATGAAGCCTTTTTGAGCAGGTTATGTGCAATAGCCAGTAGTCCGGCTTCTATTTCGACTTTCTCTGTTCCCCGCATCATAAATCTGCGGAAGCCCCGGTTGTGTTTGATGGCTGCGAACACAGTTTCTACATCTGCCGGTCGCTGCTTGCGATGAGCTATTCCCTGGTCACTCATAAGCATATCCCGCACTTTTTGCTTGTGAGTTCTAAGGTTATGATTGATCTCAACTATCCGGTTGCCTTTTGCTTTAAAACAACCGCTCCTTAATGGACACTCCAGGCAGTTTCTGGCCTGATATTGTGCATAAGTTTGTTCATAACCCGACTTAGTTTTTGTTTTTCGCTTTCCTATATGATCCATTGGCTGGCCTGCCGGGCAATAGACCTTATCCTGCTCTTCGTTGTAATGCAGGTTCTGAGATTTAGATATGTCTTGCTTCCATTTTCTGGTTTGCTCCTTATGGAAGTAATTATACTTTACATAGGCCTTCTCTACTTTATCTTTCAGATAGTCATAGTTCTCTTCGCTACCATATCCTGCATCAGCGCATATAGTGTCAGGCAGGGTGTTATATAACTGCTGATAGTTCTTAAGATGGGGTTGTAACGTTAGGGTGTCGGTAGGATTTTGATGGATCGTGTAGTTTACCAAGTATTGATTGGAGGTGCTGATCTGAAGGTTATAGCCCGGCTTGAGCTGTCCATTTCGCATATGGTCTTCCTTCATCATCATAAAGGTTGCATCGTGGTCAGTCTTTGAATAGCTGTTTCGTTGTCCCAGTATAGCTTGCTTCTGCTGGTATTCAGCCAGCTTCCCAGGCCAGTTTTTTCGTGCATAGGTAAGCTTCTGCCTCTTCCCTTTTGCTATCTTCTTGCCCGTGAGTGCCTGGTCAATCCTATCAATAGTATCACTAACCTTTCGAGCATCGATTTTGCTAAAATCAGGCTTTTCCTGATATAACTCGTCTTCTGCCACCCGCTGGGTATAGTCCCACAACTCTTCAAGCTGTTGGCTTATCTTTTCGGTATTGGTCTTAATAGACCTGCCCCACACAAACGTGTAGCGATTAGCCTGGGCTTCTATCTTGGTGCCGTCGGTGTAAACTGTCTTTAAGTCCAGTAGGCCCTCATCAACTAAGAACATTACAATCTGAGCAAAGATCACCTTCAGGCTATCTTTCAACCGATCGCATCGAAAACGGGCAATAGTGTTATGGTCAGGCTTGTTCATACCTGCCAACCACATGAAGTGAACGTTTTGACCAATAGCTGCCTCCAACTTGCGGGTAGAGTAGATATTACTCATATACCCGTAAATCAATATTTTAAGCAGCATCCTTGGATGATATACTGATGTACCGCCAGGCTTATAACCAGTCAATAGAGGGGCAATATCAAGACGATCGACCACTTCGTTGACCACCCGAACTGGATGGTCTGCCTCTATTAACTCCTCCAGGCTCGGAGGTAAAAGCATAATTTGCTTGGGGTTGTAGTCTTTAAAAACTATCTTTTCGCTTATTGACACAACTCAAGATATCACATCTTGGAAAGCGGGGGTAGTAATGCCCTCGCTTTTTTTATGGCCAACTCCAAAAAAAAAGAGGCTGTCTTTTGAGACAGCCTCTTTCTTTTTATTCATGGAGGTAGCTGGTACAGAGCAGGGTCTCCCATACGGCTGTAGGAATGGGGGCGCTATATAAAGGAAAGCCGGTGCCAGGGTGTCTTAATGGTGAAAATACCTTCCGGTGCAGGAAAGTGTATGAAGAGGATGCTACTAAGGAAACAGGGCACCGGAAGGCAGCGGGTTGAATGGGTTTTAGCCAAAGGTAGGGAATAAGGGCGTTCGTCGAAATCACCAAAAGAGGGGGATTTCGGGCGAGCGTTTTCTGCCGCATATTTGATTCTGCTGTGTGTATGGCGTATTGGACATTGTACCCCATGAAATATTTCCTTCAGACGTGTATAGCTATGATGGCGATTTCGCTGCCTTTGCTGGTGCAGGGGCAGGCGTATGACTTTGCGCAGTACTCAATAGATAAGGGCTTGAGCCAGTCTCAGGTAAAGGGTATGGCGCAGGATGCCTCGGGCAGGATGTGGTTTGGTACTACGGGTGGGGGGCTGTGTCGCTTTGATGGGCAAAAGATGGAGGTACTGAGGCGGGAGGAGGGGCTGCCAAATAACTCGCTGGAACACCTGGCTTTTGACAGCCTGACGCGAACAATGTATGTGAGCGCGGAAAACGGGTTGATTAGCCGGTATGACGGGGACCGCTTTACGGAGATACCTGTAGCTGATAGTACCCCGGCGCCTAAGATTCTAACCGGGATGTGCCTGGACAAGGCAGGTGTGCTGTATGCGGCCTACCTGAAGGGGGGGATGTATAAGCTCACGGCTGACGGAAGGCATATGAAGCAGGTGGCGGGTACGCCGGACTCGCTGACGACAGTGAGGCTGTCGGGTGAAGGGTACCTGCTGATGAGCCGCCGCGATGGTAATGTGTACCGGCTGGAGAATGACCGGTTCAGCCTTGTGGCGCGTGTGCCCGGTGGGCACTATGTGGCGGATATTATAGCGCACGAGGGGGGTATGTACCTGGGTACTAATGGCGGGGTATACCGCTATAGTGAAGAGCAGTGGCAGTACCTGGGACTCAGGGAAAGGATCACTTCGGTGCATGTATCTCCTGCGGGTGAGTTGTGGGCGGGTACGATGGCGGGCTTGTGGCGCTATAGTACAGGAGCCTGGGAGCATATTAATAAGAAATCGGGACTGACGGACTTGCCGGTAACGTGCTTTTTCAATGACCGTGAGGGCAACTTATGGATAGCGACAGACGGGGCGGGGGTGTTTCTGTTCAGGGGGGAGCGGTTTACGCACTTTGGTGAGGCCCAGGGCCTGAGCCATGAGGTGGTAATGGCGCTGGCGCAGGGTCCGGAGAGCTTGTGGATAGGTACAAGCAGGGGGCTATTTACGTTTGACGGTGAGCAGATACGGCCTAAAGAGGATCTGCCCCTGGAGGGGGTTTACATTTCTACGCTACTGCCGGACACAACCGGGGGCATGTGGGTGCTGAGCCGTGGCGGCGGGCTGATTCACTATGGCCGTGGGGGGATCCGCTTCTATAATAAGGACAATGGCCTGCAGGATAACTACCTGACGATAGGTAGGCTGGACGAAGAGGGCAGGCTATGGATAGGAAGCGGCGAAGGGCTGATAAGGCAGGGTGAGGATGGCTTTGACTTGTTACAGCCTGAAGGTGAGCCGCTGCGTGTAGTGTGGGGCCTGATGCCGTATAAGGATGGGGTGCTGGTGGGCTTTGGCGGCGGGCTGCGGTACTTTGACGGAGAAACTTTCCATCGTGTGCCGGGAGCGGAACTGATGGAGGGTAAAGCTGTGCTGGGGATTTTTAAAGGGCCGGGTGACCGGCTGTACTGTAATGTCTATAATGCCGGACTGTATGTACTAAACCCTGACAAGGCAGAGGGCTTTTACCTGACTACTTCCTCGGGGCTTACTTCTAATCTGATCTATAGTGTGATAGCGGCAGATCAATACCTGTACCTGGGTACGGAGCGGGGGGTGGACCGGCTGACATTTACAAGCGGGGGACTGCTGAGTGATGTGCGGAACTATGGCCGCAGTGAAGGCTTTAAAGGGGTGGAGGCAAACCGCAATGCGGTGATGGAGGATAGCCTGGGGCGCATATGGTTTGGCAATGTGCGGGGGGTGGCGCTGTATGATCCTGCAAAGGACCGTCCGGATATGCCGGAGCCGGCCCTGGCGCTTAATGCGGTTCGCCTATTTTATGAGGTTCCGGACTGGGCGGAATTTGCAGATTCTGTAGATAGCTGGCATAATGTGCCTGTAGGTCCGGTTTTCTCCTATGATCAAAACCACCTGGTGTTTGATTTCGGGGGAAGTACCTTTCTGGCTCCGGAGCGGCTGCGCTACCGCTACCGGCTGGAGGGGCTGGAGGAGGTGTGGTCGCCGCCGGTGGAGAGGGGGCAGGCGATGTATGCTAATCTGCCACCAGGGGAGTATACGCTGCATGTGGAGGCTATGGATGAGGGGGCCGGACGACTGGGTAAGGCACTGGCCTACTCGTTTGTGATAGAGCCGCCCATCTGGGGGCGCTGGTGGTTTATGCTGTTGATGGTTCTGGCTGCATTACTCATTATCAAGCTGATATCTGATAACCGTGTACGGGTAAAGCTGGAAAAGGCGCTGCTGGTGGAGAAGGTAAAAGCGACAGAGATGACCCGCCTGCGCAAGGAACTGGCGCGGGACTTTCACGATGAGATAGGGAATCACTTTGCGAGTATATCGGTGCTGGTGCAGATGCTGAGTGCGCGCTTTACAGATAATAAGGAGGCGGCGGGTATTATAGGAAAGCTGGAACAGCTCTCGCGGTCACTGTACCTTGGGGGACGGGATTTTATATGGTCCATAGAGCCGGAAAGCGAGCGTGTAAATGAGATGATTCTCTACATAAAGGACTTTGGTGAGGAGCTATTTGAGAACAGTCCGATAGAGTTTCGCTCGGACATCCCGGAAAATGGCGAACTGGACAATGTGAAGCTGCCTGCGGGGGCGAACAGGCAGGTGATCATGATAGCAAAGGAGGCAATGACGAATGCGATGAAGCATAGCGGGGCTGCCGTGGTTACTATGGGGGTACGGTACGAAGGAAAAGAGGTGACGATGGAGATAAAGGATAATGGCTGTGGCCTGATGTATAATAGTAAAGGTCATGTAAGGGGATTGGAAAATATGAAAAAAAGAGCGGAAAGGGTGGGGGGAAAGCTTAGTTACTTGTCTCAGGATAAAGAGGGTCTGTCTGTAATAGTCGTATTGCCGGTCAATACGATATAATGAATATTTATCTATTGAAATAAATATAAATACGGAATGTATTTATAGTAATACCACTGTGTCTAATGATAAATGTAGTAATAGTAGAAGATAATGAGATCGTCCGGGAAGGCTTTTCTTTTTTGATAAAAGGGGAGGAGAACCTCAGGGTAACGGGTGCCTATGGTAATGCGGAAGCGGCGCTGAAACGTGTGTCCCTTGACGAACCGGATGTGGTGCTGATGGACCTGGAACTGCCGGGTATGCACGGGGTGGAGGCGATAGAGAAATTAAAGCGTATACGGCCGGAGGTGAATATCATCGTGATTACGGTGCATGAGAATAGTGATTTGGTATTTAGGGCCTTATGTGCCGGGGCCAGTGGGTATATGACCAAAAGCGCCGATCACGCGAGGCTGCTGGAGGCCATCAGGGAAACGCAAAATGGGGGGGCTCCTATGAGCAGCAACATTGCCCGTATGGTGGTGGAATCTTTTCAGAAAAACCACGACAGCCCGCTTACGCCTCGTGAAACGGAGGTGTTGAGCTTGCTGGCTAAGGGAAAAAGCTACTCTGTGGTAGCGGATGACCTGTTTGTGCACCGGGAGACGGTGAAGAGCCATATTAAGAATATATATTATAAGCTAAACGTGAACTGTAAGGCAGATGCCATTGAGATCGCACTGAAGAATAGATTGATTTGAACCATACATTGTAAATTACATTCGCATGGAGCGCCGGTATTTTTTTAAATACCGGCGCTTTTTATTTATGGAATAGCATAACCTCTCGCATCTATTATATAAATACCCGTAATGTGGGGGATGCCACGGCACCATAATATTACGGATATTGAGTTTTAACCCTTCTGCAAAAACCCATCACCTGATTTCTTAGCAAACACTGCGTTTTGTCATGTGGAAACGACACGGCATAAACTGTGACCGGGTGAGGTATGCGCAGGGGGTATTTTTTTACCAACTAATAACTAATGTTTATGCGAGTAAAACTACTTATTCTCAGTTTGCTGGCTCTGGCACTGCTGATGCAGGAGGCCATGGCCCAGCAGCAGCGCCCGGTGTCGGGCAAGGTGACTGATGCGGCAGACGGTTCGGGCCTGCCGGGAGCCTCAGTAGTGATAAAAGGGACTACACGGGGCACGGTAACGGACGTGGATGGCAACTACCGGCTGAACCTGCCGGAGGGCAGTGGTGACGTGATCGTGTTTAGCTATGTAGGCTATGAGACGGTAGAGGAAGCGGTGAACGGCCGCACGACCATCAATATCGCGATGGAGGAAGCCTCTCTGGTAACGTCGGAGGTGGTGATCACGGCGATCGGTATAGAACGTGAGAAGGATGCCATAGGCTATGCGAGTGAGAGCCTGGATGCGGAAAGGATACAAAAGAAGGCGGAGCCTGACCCGGTGCGGACGCTGCAGGGCAAGGTGCCGGGGGTGAATATTATAGGGGGGGGTGGCTCCGTGGGTTCGGGTACGAACATCACGATACGGGGCAACAGCTCGCTGCTGGGCAACAACCAGCCGCTGTTTGTGGTGGACGGTGTGCCTTTTGATAATACGTCTTATGAAACAGGAAGCTTTACGTCAGGAACGGCGAGCAGTAGCCGCTCTTTTGACCTGGACCCGAATAATATTGAGTCGGTGAATGTGCTGAAGGGGGCTGCGGCTGCGGCCTTGTATGGCTCACGTGCGGCGAACGGGGTGGTGGTGATCACGACCAAAACGGGACGTAAAGGCACGAAGAAGGGTCTGGAGGTGTCTTTCAACAGCAGTTTTATTGTGGAAGAGGTGGCTAACCTGCCTGATCTGCAGATGCGCTATACGGGGGGAAATAACTTCCTGTATGTGGATGGAAACTTTGGTACGTGGGGGGCGCCTTTTGCGGTGGATACGACTTCGGGTGCCTGGGCGGTAAATGATAATAAGAACCTTATCCTGGGATATGATGACAATGGGAACCCGCTGGTGGCTCACCCCTACGACCAGTATGCGGACCGGGCACCGGAGTTTACCGATGCGCGGGTGCCCCTGGTGCCTCATAATAATGCAGAGGACTTCTTCCAGACGGGGTACCTGCTGGAAAACGGCCTGACGATAAGCGGTGGCGGCCCTAAGGCGAACTTTGTGGCGGGTATAAGCCGGATGGATAATGAGGGGATTGTGCCGGGCAACAAGGCGGAACGTACCAATGTGAATATCGGGGGTAATGTGCAGCTGGACAATGGTCTCTTTAGCCGTGGTAGCATTACGTATACGCGTAACGAACTGGATGGCTTCCCGACCACGGGTTTTTTTACCGGCGGGGTGAGTATCACGGAGCGTATCCTGTGGCTGCCGCCAAACCTGGGCCTGAAATCATACCCTTACCAGGATGTGAACGGGGACCAGCTTATGTACCGGCCTAGCAATAACAATCCGTACTTTCTGATCAATAATGCGCCGCATAACTCACTGGTGGACCGCTACTATGGCAAGCTGAGTGTGGGTTTTGACTTTACGGACTGGCTGACGGCGGAGTACCAGATGGGCTTCAATACGTATACGGACAAGCGCAACTATACGCTTCCTATCTCTACGGTAGGGGTGCTGCAGGGGCAGGTGACGCTGGATGAGATTCGCTATGAGGAACTGGACGGAAACCTGCTAATCACGGGTAACCGGGACCTGAATGAAAAGCTGAATCTGCGGGTGATACTGGGGCACCAGGTAAACCAGCGGACGTTTAACCGCCAGAGTGTGGTGGGTAACAGCATCATCGTAAGGGGCATCAATGACATTGATAATACGAGTACGGTAACGCCGAATGGCGGGGGCTTTGAGCGCCGCCGCTACCACGGGGTGTTTGGTGATGTGTCGCTTAGCTACATGAACTGGGCGTACCTGAATGTGACGGCGCGTAATGACTGGACGTCTGCCCTGCCGCCGGATGAACGCTCGTACTTTTACGGCGGGGTGAGCGGCTCGGTGATCTTCAGCCGGGCGCTGGGGCTGGAAAGCGACTGGTTTGAGTATGGCAAGTTGCGTGCGGGCTATGCCTCGGTGGGTAATGACACGGACGCTTACCTGACCAGTACGATCTTCGGTACTAACCCTTCGCTGGGCAATAACATAGCTGATTTTGTCTTTCCTTTCCAGAACACGAACGGGCAGACGCTGAGCGGGGTGCTGGGTAATGACGCGCTACGGCCGGAGATTACGGCGGAACTGGAACTGGGCACGGAGCTGAGATTCCTGAGGGGCAGGATCGGCCTTGACTTTACTTATTACGACAGGCGGTCAAAGGACCAGATTGTGCCGATATCGCTGCCTGCTTCCTCGGGCTTTACGAGCCGCATAGGCAATATAGGCGAGGTAAGTAACAAGGGCGTGGAGATAGGCCTGAACCTGGTGCCGGTAGAGCTGGAAAACAGCTTTCGCTGGAGTATCTACTCGGCGTTTACGAGGAACAAGAATGTGGTGGAAGACCTGGGCCCGGGCGTGAACGAGATATTCGTGGCGGGGTTTGGTAACGGTGTGCAGGTGGTTCACCGTGTGGGCGAGGAGTTTGGTCTGATACAGGGCAGCGTGGCCGCAAGGGGACCTAATGGTGAGCTGCTGGTGGATCCTACTACGGGTAAGCTGATCACGGCACTGCAGCCTGATATCATCGGTAACCCGAATCCGGACTTTCTGCTGGGGGTGACTAATACTTTCAGCTACAAGGGGCTGGAGCTTGGCTTCCTTATCGACTACCGCCACGGCGGGGACATGTGGTCGGCTACCTTTAACCAGCTCTACGGACGGGGGGTAACGACGGGTACGATTCCTGACCACCCGGACGGCCGGGAGGTGACGCTGGTAATACCTGGTGTGGTAGGTGACCCGAGTACATTGGAGGCGGTGCTGGATGAGAACGGGAATACGATACGGAACGGCACGCAGCTTACGACGAATGACTGGTGGTTCATCAACACCTTTGGTTCGGCGGGGCCTAATGAGTTCTCGGTATTCGATGCGACGACTATACGCCTGCGCGAGGTGACGCTGGGCTACTCGCTGCCTGCTTCCGTACTGGAGAAAACGCCCTTTGGCAGTGCCCGCATTACGCTGAGTGGCCGCAACCTGTGGTTTAAAGCGCTGCACTTTCCGGATGACCTGAACTTTGACCCTGAGACGAGCTCACTGGGGGCGGGTAATGTGCGGTCTACAGGCGGAGGCGGTGCCTCTTCGGGCAATGCGCAGGGGGTGGACTTCGGCGTAGTGCCTACGGCTAAGCGCTATGGTGTCAATCTTTCCATCACTTTTTAAATGAGAATCGATATGAACATAGGAACATATATATCGCGTATCGGTGCACTTGCTTTGCTGCTATTGCCGCTGGCGGGTTGCGACGATTACCTGGACATAAATGAGAACCCGAACAGCCCGACGACGGCGGAGCTGCCGCTGCTGCTACCGGTGGCGGAGAGTACGCTGGGCTTCCGGATGGCACGCACGATCAATGAGAATACGTCTGTATTTGCCAGGCAGTATTATGCGCTGGCGCCGAGCCAGTATACGCAGAGCCCTCAGTCTTACAATGCGGACTTTACGGGGCTTATGTCCGGGGCACTAAAGGACCTGCAGGTGATTATAGACCAGGGTACGGCCGAGGAGAACTATGGCTATGTAGGCATGGCGAAGGTGATGAAGGCGTACACGTACGGGGTGATGGTGGACCTGTGGGGGGACCTGCCCTTTGTGCAGGCGCTGCAGGGAGATGATGGCCTGTTCTTCCCGGAATATGATGATGCGGCGGACATATACACGAACCTGTTTGCCCTGCTGGATGAGGGCATTGCTGACCTGGAGCGGGAAAGCCCGGCGGTGCTTAATGACCTGATCTACGGCGGTGACAAGGTGCTATGGATCAAGGCGGCAAACAGCATCAAACTGAGGTTGTATCTGAACCTGCGCCTGGTAGACCCGGGCGGGGCGGCGGCAGGGATCAACGGCATTATTGGCAGTGACGCGTATATCACTGATAATGATGAGGACTTCCAGTTTCAGTTCGGTACATCCATCGCCCCTATTACGCGGCATCCGCTACACCAGCAGGAGTATGCGGGGCAGGCGAGCAAGGGCTTTTACATGAGCAATTACTTTATGTACAAGCTGATCACTAAGGAGGATCCGAGGCTGCCCTTTTATGTGTACCGCCAGAGTGACGGGAGTGCGCTGGACTTTCAGACGACGCCATGCTCCCAGCGGTCGGACTGCCCGTATGGCTATCTGGGTACTTTTATAGGGCCGGAAGCGGCGGGCTATGTGGGCCGCGACCATGGGGACCCGAGTGGTATACCGGGCGACGGTAATCTGCGGGCAACGTTCGGGGTGTACCCGATAGGGGGCCTTTATGACGACGGGGACTATGATGAGGCTCTGCAGTCGAGCAACGGGGGCATGGGTGCGGGGATTATGCCTATGATGACAAATTTCATGGGGGACTTTATCCTGGCAGAGGCTGCGCTAACCCTAAATGTGAACGGTGATCCGCTGGACTACCTGCTGGAGGGTGTGGAGGCGTCGCTGCGCAAGGTGTCGGCCCTGGGGGTGGCACTGGACAGTGATGCGGAGCCGATAAGCGAGGAGGCCATGGAGACTTACCTGCAGGCGGTGAGCATCCGGTACGGTGAAGCGACGAGCGATGCGGGACGGCTGAATGTGATCATTGAGGAGAAGTACTTTGCGCAGTTTGGCAATGGCATGGAGGTGTACACGGACTTGCGCAGGACGGGTATGCCGAATGACCTGCCGGCAAGCATTGCGCCTGCGGCGCCTTTCCCGCTGAGGCTGCCTTATCCCTCTACGGAGATAAACAGTAACTCGGGGAATGTAGAACAACCCCCTCTGACCACACCTATTTTCTGGGACGCTAACTAATGAAGAGTATGAGACATTTAATAAACCGATATACGACATCCCTTTTGGGGCTGGCCCTGCTGGCTATGGGATGCGACAGCGAAGATGATCTGGGCAGTATACCTGACTGGAATGAAAACATAGGGGCGGTGACGCTGCTGACTCCTAATCCTGACGAGAGCTTTTTTAATGCGCTGAACCCGCTGGGTAATGAGGAGGTGAACTTTGTGCTGGATGTGGACGGCTTCGGGGTAACGGAGGTGAACAGCGTGGAGTTGATACTGACCTTTATCGAAAGTAACGGTACGGTGGATGAGGAGGGCAACCCGGTAGACAGCGTGTATGCGCCTATCCTCCTGAGGGAGGTGGGGTCTTTCCCTTCTGACGTGACGGTGACGGGGCAGGAGGCTGCCGGTGCCCTGGGCATTTCGGTGGATGCCTTGGAGGTGGGAGACCGCTTTCAGCTTACTTTCCCCATTAATACAGCAGATGGCAGAAGGCTGACGGTACCGCTTAGTTCGGACCTGTGCCAGCAGCCTGCGCAGCCGGGTTTCGGTGGCTGTAGCTATGCCTGGGGCATTGCGTGCCCCTCGGCTATTCCTACTGGTACGTATGCGTATGTGGCTTCGGGTTCATCGACGGATCCGAATGTATCGGATGCGAACCCAAGTAATGTGACGGGCACGGTGGAGCTAAGCGGCGGTAATGGCACGTATACGCTTTCTGACCTTTCGGCAGGGCTGTATGACTACTGGTACTGTGACCCGTACGCGGCGTGCGGTGCGCAGCCGGGTAACTTTATCGATGTGTGTAATGACCTGAGCATAAACGGGCAGGCGACGGTATTCACGTCCTGCTGCGGGGACGCGCTGAGTGGGGGCGGAAGCTACGACCCTGATACGGGGGTGATCACGCTGAGCTGGTCAAACCCTTTTGGGGACGAGGCACAGATAACCCTAACGCCGCAGTAATGAGGGGCAAGGCGGCCGGATGGCCGCCTTGCTGTTCGTTGTTTTCTACTAATCAATACTACAATGCAGTCTTTGTATTTACTGGCCTTTATGGCGCTGTTTTCTTTTACAGAACCCTCCGCCACAGGGGCGGGGTACATGCCTCCGGAGACACTGTATGACTTCTGGATAGGGGAGTGGGACCTGACCTGGACGGATAGGGACGGGGAGCAACGTCATGGGGAGAATACGGTCCGTAAAATTATGGGTGGTAAGGTGATTGAGGAAAATTTCCACGCACTGGATGGCGGGCTTGAAGGTTTTGAAGGGAAAAGCTGGAGCGTGTATGATACACAGACCGGGCTGTGGAAGCAGACCTGGGTAGATAACCATGGCAGCTACCTCGACTTTGAGGGCCGTACTGAAGGCGACAAGCGGATCTTTTACCGGGTATCGACTGATACTGCAGGAAATGAACGGCATGCGCGTATGGTCTTTTACCATATCCGAGAGGATTCTTTGGACTGGGACTGGCAGGTGAGCGGTGATAGGGGAGGTACGTGGGAGACGGTATGGCAGATTGCCTACCGGCGTAAAAGGTAAGGATGATTGACAGATTTTCGTTTTTTCATAGTGTTCCGGCAGCCTGATCGCCTTGCGGTCAGGCTGCTTTTTTGGCATAAAACCATTAATATGAGGCTTGGTTATATGTCCTACTTTACAATTTTTTTTATGGCTAATAAGAAGCGTAGTGTCTACCAGGAGTTTAAGAAGTTTGCTGTTAAGGGCAACATGATCGACCTGGCGGTGGGTATCATTATCGGTACGGCTTTTACCAAGATCGTTAATTCGCTGGTGTCTGATGTGATAATGCCTTCGCTGGGCATGGTGCTGGGCAAGATCGATTTCAGCACGCTGCAGTATGAGTTGCAGGAGGCCCGTGTAAATGAAGCGGGTGAGGTGGTGCGCGAGGCGGTGATCGTGAAGTACGGCAACTTTATTCAGGCAGGCTTTGACTTTTTCCTGATTGCGCTGGTCATATTTGTGTTTATTAAGATCGCTAATAGCTGGAAGGACAAGGCCGAGGATCCTAAAAACCCGGCAGCCCCAACGCCGAAGGATATCGAACTGCTATCTGAGATTCGTGATATCCTGAAGACACAGAGCAATGGCAATCAGACCGCTACTTCTACCAATCCGCCTGATTCCACTCCTCCTGCCAAAGTCTAGCGGGCTTACAATTAGCCCTTTTCATAGAAAAAAAGCCCTGATTGCGTATATTGGAGGTTCGCATTTGTCTTTTTTTAAGTGAAAGAGTATCAGTTTGAGCATGGGCACCTGCATATAGACCAGGAAGAAATAAGGTGTAGCTACCGCGATGTATTTGAGGAAGAGACTACCTGGACACTGGAATGTAAGGATAAGCTGCGCTGCCGGACAGGTAAAAATGTAAAAGATTATACCCCAGCCGATATCAAAGAATTTGCTTTTAAGGTTAAAAACCGCAAATATGAATTACCTGCTGCCGGCTGTGAGGCAATCGCCTATGTTATAGACCAAAACGGAAAGCCTGCAGAACTATGCCGGGTGTTTGTAACCGAAGAGCACCAAAACCATGAGCATACAAAAGCCTATGAGCTAATGGACCATACCCTGAAAGCAGTGGCTGCCAGGTACCAAAAGCCCTACAGCTACAATACTGCAGTATGGACAGAAGAGAAGGCTTATAATCCCTGGCATATCATTATTTTTATCCTCGTAGTATCGCTTCTCGTGCTGTTAGAATGGATGTTTGACGTCTAAAATAAGTACTGTGATATGAAACCTCGTAAAGCCTGGAGTGAAATTGAAGACTATCTGGAGCAACTGCCCGAGAGTAATACCACTGCTAAGTGGAAAGGAGGTTTCATGCATGTGTTTGATAGGTCTATCTTTTGCCGGTATGAGTATGTAAGGGGTATTAAATATACCTGGATTTTAGAAACAGGAGATACTCTGATCTGCCAGGAATTGCATAAGGAGAAAACCTTTGACGTAGCTTCCATAAAAGAATTCGCTTATGTATTAGAGCCATATGGAGACAGAAGATTCTGGACTGAAAATGTTGGGGGCAAACCGCCATCGCCTATGTAATTGACCACCAGGACAAGCCCACTGAGCTATGCCGGATTTCCGTTTTGGAAACCGTGGACCTCGCCTCTAAGTCTAAAGCCTACGAGGTTATGGGTATGGTAGTGAATGAACTGGGTAATAAGTATGATAAACCCAGCGGCTACAAACACGGCATATATGGGCGGACACTTAATAAGTATTCGGAGAATGTTATGTTAGCTATAGGTGTATTATTAATTATTATAATGGGTTTACTTATCTTACGATAGCCACCGGGTGACCTTTACTACATTTTAATCCTCTAATACAGCTTGGGTCTAATATTTGGAGAGTGCTTTGCTTTTTGATGAAGGCAGACTGGTTTTGTTGCTCAATGGGTTTCAATAGAAAACTCAGAAAACACCTTACCCAACAGCAGTTGGAAGATTTGATTGACAAAAAGAGGTTTTATATTTCCAGAGTGGAGAATGATGGGAGTAATCTTGCGCTAAATACCCTTTTCGAAATTGTGGAAAAAGGTCTGGGAGGCAAGGTAAATATCAGTATCAATTATAGATTGGCCCTAAGACATCGAAGAACTTGCTGAAATCCTTGATATTCTCAAGAGACGGAATGATAAGGTGTAGGTATGAAAAGTGAAAATCAGCAGCAAATAATTGAGACGTATAACGTCTGTCTTATTAATCAAGCGCAGGCTATCGAGTGCAGGTGCCAGAATACTCTGGGAAGGCCAGAGAGGTGGACAATAGATCTGCGTGATCCGGAGTATTTTACTATAAGTGACAGAAAGGGGGAAAGGCACTATGCTAAAGCTGATATCCAGGAGTTGATCTTCGAAATTGAGCCCTATGGACATTTGGAAAATTTAGTCCACATTGCTAATGCTTATGTGGTATTTAAGGGACAGGAAGTTCCGCAGGAGCTATTTTCTATGCCAGTAAAGGAAGGCCACAAACTAAGTAGCAAGTCGGAAGCGTATCGCCTGACGAGCATGATATTGGGCCGGCTGTCTGAGAGGTATGCTATACCAAATTCATATAAGTATTCAGTTTATACCATCAAGAAGACGAGGAAACTTTGGTGGGCTATAGGGTTTATACTAATTTTTTTTCTGGTGATGATATTGACTATTTTACTAAAGTAGATAACAGGAATGGTTAGTATAACCTGTGCAAAGGGTTTAGCCCTTCACACAGGCTTATTATCAATAATCAGTTAAGGACAGAAGCCCAAAGAAATAGACACCAGGTTATAATGTTGGCATATGGTGGGGTTTAACCTTTTCTGAAGCTCTATCCGGTAAGTTTGTCCGGGGGTTAAGCCTGAGGGTACTCCCACCACTCCCAAAATATAGCCATCAGGGCATGTTACGAACATATCCTGACACCCTGGCGTGGGGTTATACTCTGCATAATACACTACGGTACTACGCTTTTTTTCTGTAGCCGACCCTAGTAAAATAAAGGTGCAGCACATGATAAACAGAAGAACACTTAGCTTTTTCATAAAATTGGTTTGGTTTAAGGTTTATATCTGATGCACACCGCATGCGATGGGTCCATCGGCACCCACCAGTTCATAATCTGCACAGGATGAGCTGGAACCGGGGGAGAGGTAAATCTCGTATATCTCACCGGGTTCGTAAAATACACCGGAGGCATATACGTCATAATCTACACCATACTGGCAATCGGTAATGGTGAAGCAGCTACCGCCCAGGCTGCCACCGGCAGGTAGCGTACCCCAAATGCGTATGTAGCTGGTTTGATCCATTGATTCTGATAAGGCCGTGTCTTCAGGGCTGTCTGGCTGTTCGGGTGCAAAAAGGCTTGAGAATGCTGCAATGAGCACCATACTTAGGATTTTCATAGGGTTTGTTGTTTAGTTTTTATTTACAAAAGCTGATCGGGTAAAAAGCGCCCGTTCATCCATAAGCTAACGAAATTTTGGCAAAAGGTAAGTTGATTGGGTGGGCCTGGTATGCGGGCCATAGCCGTCAAGTTAAGAATGCAAAATCCTATCATTCAGGCAGCTATGTCATTCCCCTCCACCGGAGGGGCAGGCCCAGAAACGTTGCTATAAAACTCAAAAATCCATGCCAGGGTGGGTCCTGTTTTGCTCATTATGAATAACTTGTTTTTAAAAATATAGCACTCTGCAGAAACAGGCACGAATAATTCCCCGCCCCCAGGCATAGCCGTCAAGTTAAGCACCAATTCCCCTCCTGGGCCCAGGAGGGGGGAAATAAAAACGCGAAGGCGTGTTTTATTTCGGGGTGGTCCGACTTTCGGAGGCCCGACTTTCGGAGGCCCGACTTTCGGAGGCCCGACTTTCGGAGGCCCGACTTTCGGAGGCCCGACTTTCGGAGGCCCGACTTTCGGTGGTCCGACTTTCGGTGGTCCGGCATTGCAGGATGTTTTTCCAAGCAGTTTTTTTAAAAAGGCAATGCTTACCCACCCCTGCACCCATCGTATGCGACCCCAATCCCAGGAGGGGAATTGGTTGGGGCTAGTGGCTACAAAGCACTTCAATCCTATTTTTAAGTAATTAATAATCAGAAAAATTTGAGCTTAGCTTGACGGCTATGCGCACCCAGGGAGAGGTCCGACTTTCGAGGTCCGACTTTCGCTGGGCCCGCATACGGGGGTCCGACTTTCGAGGTCCGACTCTCGGGGTCCGACTTGCGGGTGATATTGTATGTGCCCTCCCCTCCGCAAAATTCCTTTCCCCAAGAGAAGCCGAATGAATTACAAGACTACTTAGGGAAAGGTGGCCGCGGTGGTAAGCATAAGTACTGCAGGAAGCATATCGAAGAGATGTAGTTACCTTCCCTCAAAAATTGATTCGCGGACGGAAAGGGAATCCACCCCAGTCGCCTGCAAGCCCAGCTCCAAAGAGGATAATATGCTATTGAGCCATGCTAGATACGCCCCCAGGGAGAGGTCCGACTTTCGAGGTCCGACTTTCGGGGACAGATGAAAAAACCTTCCAGCGTTTTCTCATTAGGCTGGGCGGCATTCCGCTGGGCGGCACACCGCTGGGCGGCACACCGCTGGGCCTTCCAGAATCTTTATAGCAGTCAGTGATGCAAATTCTAATGCTAGTCCCATCGGGACGTCGTCTTTGTAGCCCAATAAAGCCAAAGCAACCAACAGTGCCATAGGCACGCTGCCTTAGCCCCCGGAAAGTCAATTAGCATCACGGCAATTCTTAACTCTACCTGGATACGGAGTCTTTCAACCTCATTCCCCTCCCCCGGGGAGAGGCCCGACTTTCGCTGGGCGGCATTTCGCTGGGCGGCACACCGCTGGGCGGCACACCGCTGGGCGGCACACCGCTGGGCGGCACACCGCTGGGCGGCACACCGCTGGGCTGACATTTCAGTGGTACACGCAGATCATTTCAGTGTACTTCTACTTTTAACTTGACAGCTATGCTTCCATAACGCACCATCCATATTTCAAAAATAGCCATTACCCCCGCCAGTCAGACACTTTTACATTTCCTTATTTTTTGTACTTTTACCACATCGCGCATTTGGCCACCAGGCTATTTCACACCTGCCTTTCACCCTATCCATCCCTCTTCTCCTTCGCTTCTACGACGGTTCTGCTTCGTTACTCCTTCGCTATGAGTATAGCTTGAGTCCATCCTCGCTAGGGGGCAGGCCTACTTAGCATATACCACACAAAGTTATTGCATTTTTCTAATCGTGGCACAGCCCCTTTATCACACCCTACAGCGCATAGCCGTCAAGCTAAGCACACAAATTACTTTAATTTAACTGGTTCCGGATTAGCCAAGTGTATCTCGTCCTGAGTGGATTGGACCTATTATTTAAGTTTAGTTTGTAACTGCACAGTCTTGCAGACCGCACTCCCCCAAGGGGCTAGTAGCTGAACAGCTAATCCTGGCTGTTCGATGCCTGGGGAGCATAAACCAACCTTAGTGCATACGAAGTCAGGCGCGACCCGGTCAGGCGCGACCCGGTCAGACGCGACCCGGTCAGGCGCGACCCGGTCAGGCGCGACCCGGTACAACCCCGCGGTAGTTATTATTTATTAATCCTTATATTTAAAAGGTAATTTGGGTGGCTATTTAAGTGTTTGGACACTCAATATGGGTGGAAATATAATAACCTAATTGATAAACATGAAAGCGATTACCAGTACCATTAGACCAACTCATAAAAAGGGTCTTTTAATTAAGAGTATAAAATTTTCGTTGAAAGCATTGTCTGTTGCATTGATTCCAATGTATGTATTATTAATACCAGGTGTTTTTCTGGCGGATCTGGGGTCTGCGATGAAATGGGTGGTCGTGGCGCAGTTAGTAATCTCAGGATTGATAGTGTTTGCCGCGATGACAGGAATGCGGTATGTAATGTCAGTGAATTCTGAACTGTGGATTAATGCCTCAGGAATAGGACAGAAAATGTTGTGGTATACTAAATTCGTAGGCTGGGACGATCTGTTAATAAAAGAAAGTAAGGATGGTGACTTGCTGTTGAAAGATAAGTCAGTGAATAAGTTTACAAGGATACTTATAAAAGGAAAATATGATGTACAGGTCTATTCGGAATACGCAGACTATAATCAAATAAAGGCGATCATTCTGAAAGGGCAGACGGCGGTAGGGGAATACCTTACCGAGAAAGCCATGAGCTGGTGACTAATCCGGTACCATTGAAGAAAACTTCACTAATGAACTAAAGAACATGAAAGATTTACTTTTCATCATCGAGCCCTCCAAGGAGAAACAGCTTTTTAAAAAGTTTCTGGACGTTCCGCGTGCAATCGTAATCATATGTACGGCTGGGGGTATAATTGCATTCATAGTAGCTTTAACAGGTTTTTTGAACATTGAGGATTACGCCAGTCGGCTATTGTACCTCCTGATACCTGTAGGAATAGCATTCATATGGTGGGGAGTACGTAGTCTTATTAATTATCAAGTGATTAAGAACTCAGTGCTGTCGATAGGCCCGGCGGGGGTGACCTTGAATTTAACCATGAAGAATATCTATATAGATTATATCTTTATGAGAGTGACCGAAACAGGGGATGGAGGGCTGTTGCTAAAAAGATTTGGTGATAAGAATGTATCAGACGACCAGGAAAATACAATTGTTATTTACCCTGAGTATGAGAATTTTGACCAGATAAAGACTGAGATCAAAAAGAGAACCAGCAATGCGTATGATACCAAAGGATCTGTAGCCTCTGGTTTCAAAGAATACGCAGACCATGAATCCGTTGAATATGTAAACTACGGAGAGATGTACAGGCAAATGGTAAAGGACATTGTGTCAAAAACGGGGATGGAATCATCTTAATAGGTGGTGGATGCCTGGAAATGGTTACTATTAGTTATCGAAAACCTATCTATAATTACTTTTCTCTCATGGAAGCTCTTCAATTCAGCATAGACCCGGATAAAAAATGGCGTGTGGTCAATAAAAGGTTTTACAAGGGAAAAATCTACCACTTTATAGGAGCAATTGTGCTCGTATATATACTATCGTTGCTGCAATTTGGTGAAATGGCAGATAGCCTGTTCTTGTGGATGTCAGGGTTTATTTTGCTGGTAGCGGGGACCACCTACCTCTTTATAGGAACGAAGGTCACCATATTGCTTACCGAAGATTTTATAAGGTATAAATCTCTTTTAACCAGTGAGGATATTGCATGGGAGGACTTATCGGTAACAATCCTGAAGAACGGTGACTTGCTACTGGGGCCTCCAAAAGGCATAAGTTTCTATAATAGACAAGAACAGCTAATCGTTTACCAGGAGTTTCAGAGCTTTAAGACATTATCCTATATATTACTTGAGGGTAAGCCTGCGGTACAGAGGGAGCTTGCGAGAGGCTGATATTATTGCAACAGTAGAGAGGCGAAGGTATGTTCTGTTTCGGGCTAATTCGCAACCGGGCCCAGCGGGGAGCCGCCCAGCGGAGTGCCGCCCAGCGGAGTGCCGCCCAGCGGAGTGCCGCCCAGCGGAGTGCCGCCCAGCGGAGTGCCGCCCAGCGGAGTGCCGCCCAGCGGAATGCTGAACCATATAAAAATACGGCTTGATGTTATCTGCCGCAACGGTATGGGTACGTGCAGAAATGTAGCCTAAAATACCATTAATGCCTATACAGGCGAACTAAAACCCACCCCGGAGAGGTCATTTGTATTCTTACCTGTCTTTCCAAGCCGACCCTCCCAGGAGGTTATTCAGCTTTGTACGAGTATTTACAAGCTAAACCTGGGTGCTATACTTTTGGGGCTGGGGACGTAAAGGTGGGGCAGGTATAGGAATGTGGCTATTGGAGGGAATTGATTACGACCCCAGGTTCGCAATAATAGTTCGGAGTCTCACCCAGCATAGGGTATTGCCTGTTTTTTTCTTTTAACCAACGTTTACTAATGTGGCTTGAGATCCACTTATTCCACCAATACAGGCGTCCATAAATACGGAGCCAAGCATAGTTCTGGAAACAATCCCTTTTTCAATCGTGTGACTACAGTCTTTATGTTTTTTTAATTCTTTCATTAAGGTTCTGATAGACTCATATCTTATCAACTCATCATAATAACCGCTTTCTACTTCTGCATTATCGTTAAATTCAAGAACTCCAAGCCTGGCTAGATTTTCCATATAAATTGAAGCAAAAGCCGGGTGATCGCATTCTTTTTCAATGGCAAGGCTAGTCCAGTGTGCCATTACTACCCTGGAACCACCATCATTAAAATGCTCATGTACAGTTATGAATGGATGGATTTCGTTGTTCAAAAATCCTGTGATAACTTTTGCTTCGTCTGAGGAAATTTGCTTTAAAATTTCAACGAATGTTGGATGGGCATTTTCTGCAATATCTTTTGTCATAGAGGTAGCGATGAGTTTAGCGAACATTTCCCTTAGCTGTTTGCTTTCTCCTGCATATCTCAGGGCTTCAATTGCAGGTCCCACTACATGGGGGTTAGGTGGTGTAATTTGGTCGGGAGTTATATCTTTTAGTTCGTTGACCAGTTTTGACTCTAGCCAAATCTGAATTTTTTCGTAGCCCCAAACGGCTGCGGAAAGAGGAGCTAATGCCATGTTTACAGTTTTAGCAACGACTTCCAGGGATTTGCCGAGTTGTTTTGCTGCTGGCTGTGCCAGGTCTTGATAGATTGGCATAGCAGAAGCAAGTGCTGTTGCCGAATCAACTACTTCTTTAATAATGGACTTATCATTCATAGGAGTATTGTCTTTTCACCTAATCATTTTCCACTCAGTAATCCTGGCTTTTGAGGTAGTCGAGGGCCATGCCGGTCATGGCGCGGACACCGGTGAGGAGGGCATCTTCATTGACATAGAAGTAGGGCGAATGGTTGCGCGGCACTGTATTCTTGTCTGCCCCTTCCTTGTTTACGCCGAGGAAGAAGTAGAAGCCGGGGATCTTCTCCTGGAAGAAGGCGAAATCTTCGGCGCCCATGATGAGGGGTGTTTCGGTAACCTGATTTTCATTCGCGGCCCACTCAAGGGTTGGCAGCATGTGCTGTACCAGGGCGGGGTCGTTGTAGGTGACAGGGGCCATGTTTTGTATGCTTACCTCTGCGGTAGCACCGGCGGCTTCGGCGGTTTTCTCGGCGGTGCGGCGTATGCGCATGAGCAGGTCTTCGCGCATTTCGCTGTCGAAGGTGCGTATGGTGCCCTGCATTTCTACCTCATCGGGTATGATGTTGAAGCGGATACCGCCATTTATTCTACCAATGGAGACTACGGCGGGGGCTTTGGTGACATCGAGTTGGCGGCTGGGGATCATCTGCACCGCTTCCATGACCTGTCCGGCTACTATGACGGGGTCTATGCCAGCCCAGGGAGAACTGCCGTGGGTCTGCTTACCTGTAATCTTAATGACGAGTCGGTCACTGGCGGCCATGGTGCCTTCGCTGCGGTAGGAAAGCTGTCCGGGGGGTTCGGGCCATACGTGCAGGCCAAACATGACCTCGGGGGCATCGGGGCCATCAAGAAGCCCTTCTTTGATCATGAGGCTGGCGCCGCCTTCCTCACCGGGAGGGGGACCTTCCTCGGCAGGCTGGAACACGAATACAACGGTACCGGGTATGTCTTTTTTCATTTCTGAAAGCACCTTGGCCGTGGCGAGGAGTATGGCCATGTGTGCATCGTGCCCGCAGGCGTGCATGACGCCGGTCTCCTGTCCGTTGAACTCGGCTACGGCAGTAGACTTAAAGGGCACGTCGGTCATTTCCTTTACGGGCAGGGCGTCAATGTCTGCCCGCAGGCCTACCACGCGGCCGGGTTTGCCGCCTTTCAGGGTGCCTACCACGCCATGGCGGGCGATGTTTTCCTGTACGTCTATGCCCATTTCCCTGAGCCGATCGGCTATATAGGCGGCGGTTTCTTCCTCCCGGTTGCTGAGCTCGGGGTGCTCGTGCAGGTGCCTGCGCCAGCGGATCATTTCCTCTTCCACGTCTTCGATAAGGGGTTCGGCTTTCTTTTTAAGGTCCTGCGCCTGTGTGAGGCCTGGGATTATGGGCATCACTATGAGCAGGGCTATGGCCAGTAGGGTTGTTCTCTTCATACGGGTAAGCGTTTCTTTTCGGGAAGGTGGTAAAATAACTGATTGGTGAATAGAATGAAAGGGAATTGGGGCTGAAGCTTTAGGTGATATGGTGCCAGTCGGGGCATGAGACGGGATAAATCGGGTCTCTACGCTAGGTACTGCAGAAGGGTTTCTTTGTCTACAACTTCCAGTGCATTGATGTGGGTGCTTTCAGCGATGATGGGAGGGGCGGCCCCTGCCTGATGGGCTTCTTTCCAGCGGCTAACGCAAAGACACCATTTATCGCCAGGCTTGAGGCCGGGAAAATCATAGGCGGGCATGGGGGTGCTGAGGTCATTGCCCCGGCTCCTGGTGTAGGAGAGAAAGGCTTCGGTCATGATGGCACAGACTACATGAGTGCCACGATCCCGGGGGCCGGTGAGGCAGTAGCCATTGCGGTAAAAGCCGGTCATAGGGGCTGTACAGCATAGCTCTAGTCGCTGACCGAGGATGTTGCGGGCATAGCCGTTTTCTGACATAGGGTAGGGGGTTGTTTTGAAGGAAACGCGCCAGGGTATGGCTTGTTTATCTGAACCGTCTAAGGTCGCTGCTGTGGAAGCGCCACTCGGGTGTAATGAGCTTGCCTTCCTGTACGGGGTACCAGCAGGTGGGGTTATTGGCAGAGGGGTTTATGAGTACCTGGGTATCCTGGGCGGGCATGTAGCTTTGGGCGAGCAGCATTTTTTTATGGCCCGCTTCATTTTGCACCACATCGAGCACGATAACGGCGTGGCCGTAGGGCTTACCTTTCTGAATGAATACGTCACCTGGCATCACATCCTGACTATTTGCAACGGGCTGTAGCTCATCGTGCAGGCTGGAGGTATTGGCGTAGGCAAATATGTGGCGCATGTATTTTCTGAAGGCGGGGTAGGAGGTATCACCACCGGAGTGGGTAAGGAAGTGACGGGGCTTACCGTCTGAGAGGAAATTAAAATGGATCTGGTCATAGCGGTTCTGGCTGTAGAGGTACTCACCGCGCAGCCGCATGACTGCATCGGCGCACTGCTGCAGGTCGCGCGGGTCGAGTTCCATATCTACCACGGCATCATATACGCCGCGGTGGTATTTGGTGTCGCCGTCGTAGTAGTGGACCTGGCTGCCTTCGGGTTTAAGCGGCAGGGTACGCAGGTAGTGGCCAAAGCTGAGCTTGTCCAGCGGTATACGCTCATAGCCTGCCGGGGGGGTATACCGACTCTGTACGGTGGAGGAGGGGGAGGGCCTTTCGTTTGCCTGTACGGCCATCTGGCAGGCGGGGAAGTAAAGGGCTCCTGCGGAGGCCAGGAGAGTAGAGAAAATAACCGGAAAAGTCGCTTTCATGATCTGCTTAACGCGGCGCTTGGGGAAAATTGTATGTGGGTGGGGTAAAATGTAGGTAATTAGGAGGTTAGGCGCAGGATGGTAGCTGAGAAGGAATTCCGTGGTTCGGGGTCTGCATTTTCAGGACCACCCTTGCTGAAAAATATGCCTTCGCGTTTTTTCATCGGTCGCCTGCTGGCTTGAGGCGGGGAGTTTCGGGCAACGTTATGATGCGGTTCACCGGCAAACATTATTAACGTGGTCTGATTGTCAATTTACGCATCATGTATTGACTATCAGACTGTTATTTTATGACTACTATTATTAAGGTGATCCTGAAAAGGATATTTCTGCCGGGTATCACTGCTACTACCGCTATGACTGCCTTTAGCTATGGGGCTTCTTATGTGAGGAAGAATACCTTTAAAGAGCCAGAGCATCTGAACCGGCTATTTGTACATCCCAGGCAAAAGAAGGTAAATAGGCCTCCCATTGTAGGCTTCTTGTTGCACTATTTCGTAGGGGTGTGGTTCTCTGCATTGTATCACTCTCTGTGGCGGCGGATCAAATCACCTTCATGGACAGGTGGGGTTGCCTTTGGAGGCCTTTGCGGTCTGCTGGGGGCAGGTGTGTGGAAGGTCACCTTTGCCGCACATCCCAAGCCGCCGCGTATTAACCTTAGCTCCTACCTGTTACATATTGTAATTGCTCACATTATCTTCGGTATGTTTTTAGAAAAAACGGACAGACTGGTAGGCAAAAAAGGTGGTAACATGCCTTACGAACAGGCAGACTGAAAAGGGGGTAAGGGTAAAGTATAGGGGGTTAGGAGGTTATGGTTAGGCAGGAGATGGGGTTCGGGGTGTGCATTTTGAGGACCACCCCTGCTGAAAAACAGGCCTTCGCGTTTTTTCATCGGTCGCCTCCTGGCTTGAGGCGGGGAATTTTTGAGTTCCTGGAGGAACATCTCACTTTATAAGAGAGTAATGAGGGCTATGCCTGTGAGGGAGGTGGCCAGGGCGGCGCATAGGACGGGGAGGATGTTTTTATTGAGCACGGCTGAATAATTTTCTACACCGGCCACGGCGGCAGCGGCAATGATATTAAAAAGGCAAATGGCATTACCGAGTGAGGCGCCGTTTAGCTGCATGGCGAGGATAAGCTCATGGGTTAGGCCAAGGTTTTGGGCAGCAGTGAACTGAACGGGCCCAAAGATGATGTTGGATACGGTGGTGCTGCCCGTAATGAATGTGCCCATTACGCCGATAAAGGGGCTTAGGAGGGGGTATAGGTCGCCTGTGCGGGCGAATAATAGGGACATAGATTCTACCATGGAGGGTGTACCGGGGTTGCCGCTGGCTAGCATGAGCCGGGTGATGGCGAGGGAAGGGAAGAGCACGAGAAATACGGCGGAGGTTTTTTTCAATACGGGCTTGAGGTTGATTTTGTGGCTTTTGCCTAGCCAGAGGGCCATGAAAGAGGCAAGTATGAAGGGGAGGAGGGGTGACTTGAGGGGCTGGAGTGAGGCACTTACAGAGGAGGAAAATATTTCGTGGAAGGAGAGGGGGAGGGCAATAAAGGAGGCTAGTGGTGCGAAGAGTTTTGGCAGCAGCAGTAGGACTAGCAGGAGGGCATAGGGGAGCCAGGGCTGCCAGTCTATTTTCCTGTTTGTGAACAGGAAAAAGTATGACAAAGCGCCCATAATGGCGGAAGCTATAACGCCGGTAAGCTCCTGAAGAAAATAGGAGAGGCCCGCGAAGGGTATGGCAAGAGCGAAAAACAGCTTCCAGCCATGGGTGCCGGCAGCGGCGGGGCGTTCATTTTTTACAAAGTGCCGGATAAAGGATAGGGTGATACAGCCTGACAGTATCATAAAGCCGGCCGCATAGAGGTATATGTGGCTGACCTGTTGCGGGCTGAGGTCTAAGGGACCTGCCAGCCCTGCGGTGACGGGTGTGCCGATAGCGCCGGTGATGGCAAAGAGGCCATCTATTAGTAATACGACGACAATGGACAGGATGGGCGAAAAGCCCATGGATATCAGGAGCAGTGGCACAATGGCACCGGGTGTACCGAAGCCGGCGACGCTTTCGAAAAAGGCGGTGAGGAAAAAAGCGAGGAAATAGAACTGAAAGCCCGGGTGGTGGTGGACGGTAGCCAGTGAGGCCTTAATTCTGGTTATGAAACCGGTCTGCTCCATATGCTGGTGAAGAAACAGGGCTCCAAATACGATCATGAGTATGGAGATGGTGTCTACAAGTGCGGCCACGAGGGCGGCGGGTAGGGCTATGAGGTGGCTTTCCCACACAAAGAAGAGTACAATGGTAAGGGCCAGGCCGGCATATACGCCAAATCTGACTCCGCGGAGCAGGCTTACAACCAGGAGGATAATAATAGGGAGTAATGAAAGGCTTGAAAACAGGGTGTCCATAAGCAGACTTTAATGTTACTCATTTCTCTTATGGTAAAGCTATGATATTTGTTGGCTTTTGCCAGTGTAGGGACTGGTTGGAGCCGACTGTTGTACGGGTTCTTTATTTGATAACCGGATGATTCTGTTCTGCATTTAATTTCTCTTCCGCTTCACACCGGTGTTTGATGACTTCCAGCAGCCGGTTTTGGAAATCCGAAAGTATCCACTCGCCCCAGAGCTTACCGTAAAAGTTGACCCTGGAGGTTAGTTTGTAGCCTGAGGTGAGGCGTAGTATGGTCTGGCCGTTTTCCTGCTTTTGCAGTTCGTAGGTGGCATTGGTAAAATGGAAGTAGTTGCCGTTCAGTACGTGCTGGTCAAGCACTTTAGGCCCGACGGTGGCGGGGTCTACGACAATAGCAAATGATACGCGCCTGTGGGGCTCCCAGTCCTGGATGGTTTCATTGAAGCGCAGACCGCCTTGAAATATACCGGTCCTTTGTCCGCCCGGCCTTTCGCCAGATAGGGTGGCTTCCACCGGCCGGGGTATGCCCAGGGAATGGAAGATGCCGGGCTGATATTCTGCTTCGGATATGGCTGGTACGCGGATGATCTTTTTCCAGATGGATTCGGGGGCAGAGGCGATGCTTATTTCACTGACTACGTGGTACTCGTGTGAGGGGGTGCTAATGAGCTCTTCAACCGGGGCGAGTAAAAAGGGCAGCAGGATTACGGTGAGGAGGGTGTTCTTTCTCTTCTGCCGATGGAGCTTAATTAGTTTGTAAATCAATGCGCCTACGGTGGCCAGTATGAAGAAAGGGCCGCCCAGGATGAGCAGGCAGATGATGTCTTCTATACCCATGAGGTACATAGTGAGAAAGAAGGTGGCTATACAGAGCCAGGGCACAAATATGATATTCCGGTAGGACTTTATCTGCTCATCGTTGGCGAAGATGAGGGGAATGATGCCGAGAATGGTGGGGATGAAGAAGAGGTAGGTAATGGAAGCAAGGGTGGCTTGCTGACCAAACACGAGCCTGGTTATTATTCCATAGGCTACCCCTATGGCTATGCCTGTGAGTAAAAGTGTGTATTTCTTTTTCAAGGTGCTGCTGTAGTTGGTACAGTGGGTCGGCCCAGGGGTCCTGTGTATTTAGGAGTTTACTGCGATCGGGTTTCTGTGGTTAATTAAGAAAGTTCTGGTTGTAGGCTTCTTTCTATTTCCCGGGCTTTATTCGTGGTTGTTTTTTCTATTATAAGGAAGTCTAAAAGTTCGTACTTCTTTTTCAATTGAATCTCATCGAATTCACGGGTGAAGAAGTTTCTTTTTTTATAGTCCAGTTTTACCAGTTCATGTACACTGTAGGTAGCGGTTTTGTGTGTCAGGAAAGTTGTGAGCCAATGTAGCTGTAGTTTCTCCTCATGCCATGTGATGTCGGTAAGGAAATTATCTGAGCGAATTAATAGTCTGAGAAGTGACCCTATGAATAAGCCTATTGAGGCTCCCAAATGAAATGGAAACCCAGGAATAAAGTAAGTGAGAAGGAAAATACACATCCAAAAAAAAGGGTATTTGAGGGTGTGCCAGATTATTTTTCTTTTATCCAAGTTGAGTACTTTGAAGGTCTCAGAAATATACCGGCACTGTTGTACCATCATCATTTCTCCAGGGTAAAAATGCAGAAAGTTGATGGTTTTTGAAAGGGGTAGTAGGTAGGGCTTATGTCTGAGCTATTCCTGCAGACGGTGGCTGAAAAGTAGATGAAGGGGGGGCTACATGCTGCCAGGCCGGGTACAACCCTGTGGAAATGATAAAACGATGCTTTCAGGAGGAGATTAACTTCGCGGCAGAAAGGGAATAGATGGTTGGTAAGTGGGATTGAAATAATTTAAGCTTAGCTAAAATTATAATTGTAGCTTATTGGCAGATCCAATCAATAAAGATTTCTTTAAGGACGGCTTTAACTAAATGTATTTCCATTTTATATTAAAATAACCTCCTTAGGTTTCCGGAAGAAGAAATAATATAGAAAAGAGACCTTCCGACAAGGTCTTCCCTTCAAAAGTTTACCAAAGTCACTCATCAATCCCATAAATAGTTGTGTGCATGCCGGCGATTTTCCATTGGCCGTCTACTTTTTCCATGAGGCGGGTTTCGCGCTTACGTCCGCGAATTGAGTCCTGCTGCTGGTAGCTGACCCAGGCCCCGTCATCATATAGACGTACATCGATGTCATCAACCAAAGATGGGAGGGGTTCCGGTTCGGGGTGTGCCTCTATAAATTCCTTTACGAAGCGGCTGATCTCCTGCCATCCGATTGATTCGGAGTGGCTGTTGTCTGCAAAGTTGATATAGGTTTTGGATACGGCAGGGGAGTGAACCCAATACTCCTGCCAGGCTTGATAATCTCTCTGGAAAGCGGCCCTGGTTTCATTATTCAGGGTTTGGATAATGGCATCCTTTTCTTGCCGAAGGTCGGGTGCCGGGCTTATTATATCATGAGGTGCTTCTTTTTGATCATTGATGCATCCGGCTCCGCCGGTCAGCACACTGATAAGGATCAGGAGAAGGGCTGCATTCTTCATGTTTGCATTCGGTTTATTTTTCAGGAGATGTAGGCGCTCTTATTTTAAGGGCAGTCTCTTAAAATAACATATTTCTGACTTCAAAGTGGGGTAGAAAGGTGGCGTTTCTTATTTTAATACGTGGCCATTTGTCTTTCTATGGACGGTACAGACATTATCTCACCGAAAACGTTTGCAAAGTCCTTTTACCCTGAAGATTTTTTTTAATTTTAGAGCAGAATGAACAACAGCCTGGGTAAAGCGGTCTCATAGTCGTGGCACCCGCCCATTTTTTGCTGACATAAATTGACCTATCTTTTTACATGACCGAAGAGCTCAAGAAAATTGATAAGCTGCTGGTGGCGAACCGGGGCGAGATTGCCATCCGGATCCTTCGCGCAGCTTCCGAACTCCGGATTAACACCGTTGCGATGTATACCTACGAGGACCGCTACAGTCTGCACCGCTATAAGGCGGATGAGGCTTACCAGATCGGTCGCGATGATGACCCGCTAAAGCCTTACCTGGACATAGAGGAGATCATCAGTGTGGCCAAGCGGAACGGCATCGACGCGATACACCCGGGATACGGCTTTTTGTCTGAAAACACCCGCTTTGCACAGCGCTGCCGTGAGGAAGGTATCGTATTCGTAGGGCCTGTACCGGAAGTGATGCAGCGCCTGGGCGATAAGGTAATGGCCAAGGAGGTGGCGATAGAGGCGAATGTGCCGGTGATAGAGGACAGCAAAGAGAAGCTGACTACTTATGAGATCGCACAGAAGGAGGCTAACCGGATAGGTTACCCGATCATGATCAAGGCAGCCTCCGGCGGCGGCGGTCGTGGTATGCGTGTGGTAAAAAATGACCAGGAGCTTAAAAATGGCTACTCGGAAGCGCGTAAGGAGGCGGAAAAGGCCTTTGGTGACAGTACGGTATTCCTGGAGAAGTTCATTGACTCACCCAAGCACATAGAGGTGCAGATCATGGGTGATAACTACGGCAATATTGTGCACCTGTATGAGCGCGACTGTTCTGTACAGCGCCGCTTTCAGAAGGTGGTGGAGGTAGCGCCCTGTGCTACCCTGAGCCAGGAAGCCAAAGACAGGATATACGAATATGCGCTTTCCATAGCCCGCAGTGTAAACTACAATAACGTAGGTACGGTGGAGTTCCTGGTGGATAAGGATGAGAACATCTACTTTATAGAAGTAAACCCCCGGATACAGGTAGAGCACACGATCACGGAGGAGGTGACGGGCATAGACATTGTACGCTCACAGATACTGATCGCGCGCGGGCATGCTCTTACGGACCCCCGGATCTTTATCAATAGCCAGGAGGATGTGAAGTGTAACGGCTTTGCGATACAGTGCCGGATTACTACGGAAGATCCGGAGAATAATTTCCGGCCGGATTACGGTACCATCATTGCCTACCGGAATGCGGGTGGCTTCGGTATCCGACTGGACGAGGGTAGTAGTTACCCTGGCGTAACGATCTCGCCTTTCTTTGACTCTATGCTGGTGAAGATCAGCGCGAGCGGCCGTACGCTGAAGGGGGCGAGCCAGCGGCTGCACCGTGCGCTGCGTGAGTTCAGGATCAGGGGAGTGAAAACGAATATCGGCTTCCTGGAGAATGTGATCTCGAACCCGGTATTTTATAATGGTGAGGCTACGGTGAAGTTCATCGATAATCACCCGGACCTGTTCAGTATTTCGCCTAAGCTGGACCGCGGTACGCGTATGCTGCGCTACCTGGCGGATGTATCGGTAAACGGGAACCCTGATGTGGCGGGCAAGGTGGAGCCTGGGCGTACTTTCAGAACGCCTAAGGTGCCTGACTTTGACCGTTTTGGTGAATACCCGAAAGGTACGCGTGACAAGCTGAAGGAGCTGGGCCGCGATGGCTTTATCAACTGGCTGAAGGAAAGTCGTCAGATTCAGTATACGGATACGACCTTCCGCGATGCGCACCAGAGCCTGCTGGCTACGCGGGTACGTACGATCGATATGATGAAGGTGGCGGAAGGGTTTGCGAAAAACCACCCGAAGACCTTTAGTATGGAGGTATGGGGGGGCGCTACTTTTGATGTGGCTATGCGCTTCCTGCATGAAAGCCCCTGGAAACGGCTGGCGATGCTGCGGGAGGCTATTCCTAATATCCTCTTCCAGATGCTGCTTCGCGGCTCTAACGGGGTGGGGTATAAGGCATACCCTGATAACCTGATTGAGAACTTCATTGAAAAGGCGGCGGAAACGGGCATCGATATCTTCCGCATATTCGACTCGCTGAACTGGGTGGAGAATATGAAGGTGAGTATCCGCACGGTACGCGAGCGGACGGACGCCCTGGCGGAGGCGGCTATATGCTATACAGGCGAGCTTAGCGACAAGAACAATACAAAGTATACGCTGCAGTACTACCTGGACCTGGCGCGCCAGCTGGAGGATGAGGGTGCGCACATCCTGGCGATTAAAGACATGGCGGGTCTGCTGAAGCCTTACGCGGCGCAAGTGCTGGTGAGCGAACTGAAGAAGGCGGTGGATATACCGATCCACCTGCATACGCATGACACGAGCAGCGTACAGTCTGCTACTTACCTGCAGGCGATAGAGGCTGGCGTGGATGTGGTGGATGTGGCGCTTAGCTCACTCAGTGGCCTTACCTCACAGCCTAACTTTAACTCGGTAGTGGCTTTTATGCAGGGGAGTAAGCGCGAGACGCCTTTTAACCTGCAGAGCCTGAATGACTATGCAAACTACTGGCTGGACGTACGTGAGTACTACTATCCGTTTGAGAGTGAGCTGAAAGCCGGCACGGCGGAGGTGTATGACCATGAGATTCCCGGCGGGCAGTACTCTAACCTGCGGCCGCAGGCACGTGGCCTCGGGCTTGAGCATAAGTTTGAGGAGATCAAGCGGAACTACGCCATCGTGAATAAGATGTTTGGTGACATAGTCAAGGTAACGCCCAGCTCTAAGGTGGTGGGGGACATGGCCATGTTCATGACCTCTAACGGTCTTACCGAGCAGGATATTTATAAGAAGGGACAAAGCCTGAGCTTTCCTGATAGCGTAGTGGACATGTTCCGTGGCAACCTGGGACAGCCTCCGGGCGGATGGCCAGAGAAGCTGAGCGATATCATTCTGAAGAATGAGAAGCCTTTTACGGACCGCCCCAATGCGCACCTGGAACCTGTGGATTTCGACAAGGAATTTGAAGCGTTTGAGAAGGAGTTTGAGCGGACTAACTTCCTTGACTTCCTGAGCTACAAGCTCTACCCAAGGGTATTCCGCCAATACCATGAGCACTTTATGCGCTACGGTGAGGTGATGAATCTGCCGACGCCTGCCTTCTTCTACGGCCTTAAAAACAATGAAGAGGTGCTGGTGGAAATAGGCCCTGGTAAGTCTATCATCGTAAAGATGCTGTACAGTAGTGAGCCTGATGAGGAGGGTATGCGTACGGTATCCTTTGAGCTGAATGGCCAGACGCGCCGTATCAGGGTAAGAGATAATACCTTCCAGGTAACCAAGGCCCTGCACCGTAAGGCTAAGGATACGGGCGAAGTAGGCTCACCGCTGCAGGGACGTATTGCCAGTATACTGGTACAAAAAGGCGACGCGGTACAGGAAGGAGCGGCCCTGTTTACTATTGAAGCGATGAAGATGGAAAGTACGGTGACCTCACCGGTAAGTGGTACGGTAGAGGAGATCGTGCTTACGGAAGGGGAAATGGTGGAGCAGGATGACCTAGTAATTGCCGTTGGGTAGACTCACATCCTGTTATTATGATACCTGAAGGCTGCCGGCTCTGTGCCGGCAGCCTTTTATTTTTTGAAGACAATGGTCTGATTGTGAGCCTGAAATGATTTTTTTAAAAGATTTCTTAAAAATTCTGTAAGAAACCTGCCGGGCTTGCTATTAACCTTATAAACAACACAGAATTATGAGTACATCCATTTCACTTTCATCTTTGAAGAACTTTATCGCTCCTGGTATTTCGGTTTTAGGAAGAGTTCAGGTATCTGCTGCGGATACGGCGGGCCTTATACAGCAGGTAGTGAATAAATATGGGCTGCGTATGATCGAAAAGGGTGAAAATAACTGGAAGCTGCAGGTAGAGGGTATGCCTGTAGTGCCGCTGAGCCAGACTAAGGTAGTACTGGGCCTGAAGCCTGACCGGGAATGCTACGAGCGCCTGCACTCTTACCTTACGGTGACTGACACGGGGGAGGGTGGCCTCCTGGTAGAATCGCATGAGCGCATCATAGCAGGCACCCCTGCGGAGCGTAAGGTGTACAGGGAGGTTTTAGAAGCCAGGTTAAACCGCTTTATTGCTTACCTGAAAACGGCGACTAACCTGTGAAAGCCGACTGATGTCAGCAGAATTTTACGAAGAGTATATAGAGAACAACCGCGCCATTATTTATAAGATATGCCGTGCCTATGCCCGTAGCGAGGCGGACTTCCAGGACTTGTTTCAGGAGGTGTGCCTGCAGCTATGGAAAAGCCGCGACCGCTTTGATAACAGCAGTAAACTGAGCACGTGGATATATCGGGTGACGCTGAATACCTGCCTTACGATGACCCGCCATGAGAGGAGGGAGCCGGCTAAGGTAGCGGTGAGGGAGACTGACGTGGTAACCGGTCCGGCGGAGCCGGATGAGGAGAGCCTGCGGCTGGAGGCGCTCTACGCCGCTCTGAAGAAGCTGTCCGAAGCGGACCGGGCTGTTATCCTTCTGTACCTGGAAGAAAAAAGCTACAAGGAGATAGCGGAAATACTGGGTATAAGCCTGAGCAATGTAGGGGTGAAGATAAACCGTATCAAAACGAAACTGACGGAACTGATCACTAATGGATAATCTGAGCATAGAAACTATCTGGAAAAGTAATAGCCGGTCTGCCGTCTCTCTTCCCGGGGTGGCGGAGACGGCGGAAGCTTATCGTAACCGGTCAGGTAACGTGGTGGACCGTATTATGAGAACGGCGCGGCGCGAGCACCGGCTTTTCCTTGCCGTAGCGGCTATAGGTATTGCTGTGGCACTGGGTACCACTTACTACCTTACGGCGGCAGGTATAGCCCTCTTTACGGGCCTGATCATATGGAAGTATGTGGCTGAGATGAGGATGATGAAGCGCATCCGTATACAGGGGAGCACGTGTGACTACCTGATGAGGGTAAGGCGGCTTCTGCAGTGGTTCATGAAGGTATACCGCATAGGTTTTGGTCTGCTGACGCCTGTGTCTGTATTGGGAGGTATTGCTTTAGGGGCTTATAAGTCGGGCGCTTCTCTGTCCACTACCTTTACGGACCCGGTGGTATTGGGCGTGGCCGGACTGGCGGCTGTGGGGGGTATCCTGGTTTCACGCCTGTGGCTCCGGCTTTGGGTGCAGACCTTTTATGGTAAGAAACTGCAGGAGATGGATCGGTTGATTGCTGAGCTAAGGGCAGAAGAAGGCTGATTTACCAGCTGAAGGCATCAGGGGGTAATGGTGGGGGCCTGCCATTTTAAATTTCCTCGATCGGCTTTCTTTCGCAGCAGTAGAGGCAGGGTCTTGGGCAGGCAATAGACCTCTACCCTGCCGACTCCCCGCCGGACGATGTCCAGCTCTTTGGCTGCTGCCAGCGACAGGTCTATTATTCTGCCGTTCACGAAGGGACCCCGGTCTGTAACGACTACGGTAAGCG
Organism: Roseivirga sp. BDSF3-8; assembly: GCF_041449215.1. Taxonomy (NCBI): domain Bacteria; kingdom Pseudomonadati; phylum Bacteroidota; class Cytophagia; order Cytophagales; family Roseivirgaceae; genus Roseivirga; species Roseivirga sp. BDSF3-8. The sequence continues at coordinate 3,123,783 of NZ_JBGNFV010000001.1, forward strand.
AGTGGCCGGTCTCCGGGTTTTTCACCAGGAGCAGGGTGCCAAAAGGGAGGGTTTTATGGGCTGCGGTGTACAGGCTCCCTCTGTATGGCTGTCCGCTGGCGGTAGGGCGGCCTTCAAAGCGTGCAGCATAGTAGCTGGCAAGCCCCTGCTCGGTGCATTCCTGAGCCTGAGCTGTCTTTGCCAGTCCTAAACAAAGCAGCAGTGCTGCAAACAGAACTTTTATGTTCTGTTCAGGCTGCACAGGCCCTGGCTTTTACAAACCGGAGCTTATTTCCATATGGGTCTGTGAGGGAGAATGAAAGGTTGCCTTCAGGGCCAGTGGTCAGGGACTCGTCCACCTCCTGACAGAGTAGCTCTGTAGCCGTTTGGTGGAAGCTCTCCAGGTGGTCGGTGGTGATCAGGTACACCTTCTGCCGGAAGGCATTGTTATCATTGTCTGTTTCTCTGCTATCCGTGGTGCATACAAGCTGAGTATTACCATAGTCGAACACGTGGGAGTTTTCCGACAGGGACTGTCCCTGAGTATTAAAGAGTTCAGTGTAAAATGCTACCGCTGATCTCAGTTGAGGTACGGTCAGAAGTATCTTATTCATAACTTCACATTTTCGGGTTTACAAAATCAGGATGCCTTATGCCTGGTCACAATTACCGGCCGGCTACCCTGTGTTGGTATGTTGAATACGACATACAAATCTAGGGTTCCGTTCCGATTTTACCCGGTTGAGGCATGTTCATCTTTATACTATTATGTAATGTTTTGGGTGGTTAGAATGTGTTAATAGGCTGAAACAGAAAGGCCTTCTAAGCACGTAATTATCTATATACATTCATTATATGAGTAAGGGGAAATGGGTGGGGTACTATGAGAGTGGAGTTTTTATTCTTGTAAGTCCCTATAAGTCAATGGAAACCCATTTTTCATTAGATAAACAGCCGTATTTTTCGACGAATGGTCGATTATGCCCGAAATTTAACATGCATATAATTTGACTATACATAGGCGTTTTTTCATCTTTACAATAGTCATACTGACGTAAGAAAACACCTATTTTTCGTTCTATGGAAGCATATAAATTTAAACAGATCGTGAATAGTCTGTCGGGGCTCAATCAGTCTCTGCAGGATATTCTCGCCCGGCTAAACCGCGATATGGAAGTGGTGAACCGGCACTTACAGGAGCAGCATGGAAAGGTGCTGCAGGAAAATATTGGGAGCAACTACGAGTCTCCTAATTATTTGCTCGATACGGTGAACAGGTTTCAAAATTAATTTCTGCTTACTCCGAAACTTGTTTATCCAAATACCGTTTTATATTTTACATTTGTAAAACAAACCTGATTAACTCTCTGCTTGCACAGGCCCGGAACTATCCGGGCTTTTTTTTTGCCCTCTTCCCAGCCAGATCTGTTTATCCCTGCCAGAAGATGATTCTTGTTAAATTCAGGCTATTTTTTCACCTATTTATTCAATTATAGTTCACTGAAAATGACGTGATTAATACTAATCGGGTATTTTTTTGTCGAATACTAATATGATTTTTGTGTTTAACCAATTAAATTCAAGGCCAGAATTCAGGAATAACCAGCAATATGAACATCTACACGCGACCACTGTATCATCTGGTTTTTAGTACTGCCTATCAAAAGCCTGTGCTACATAAATCTAACCGGTCTGAACTATTCAGATACATCACCGGTATACTGAAAAATCGTAACTGTACTCTTCTGCGTATCAATGGCGTGGATGATCATGTACATATACTGCTCAGCATACCTACGGATATGCCTGTAAACAGGGTGGTTAGGGATATTAAGAATGCGAGCACGCGCTTTATTAAGGAGAAGGAGTTGTTTCCGGATTTCAGAGGCTGGGAAAGTGGCTTTTGTGCCTTTACCGTTTCGGCCAAAGATAAGGAACAACTCATCATGTACATAAGAAACCAGGAAGAGCATCACCGTTATGTGCCCTTCGAAGATGAAAGACAATCTCTGCTTATAGAAAATGGCTTATACCAGCGTGCCGGGCTGGTACCTGCCTGAGAGAGATCCTGACCGGTATTAATTTTACACGATAACCAGAGCAACCTATTCGCAAATGCTCTGGTTTTTTTGTGCCCTTTTCTGTCTGCAGGAGCCAATAATTCTCGGATTCGCTTATTCTTTATTCACTCCTCTGCCATTAATTCCTTAATTTTGCGCCTTCGAAAGAGCATCATTACCAGACGAACGCTTTATGTCTACGCAAAAACAAACCGACCTGCCTGCTAAGTATAGCCCGACAGAGGTAGAGGACAAGTGGTATGCATACTGGCTTGAGCAAAACTACTTTGCCAGCAAGCCTGATCCTGATAAGGAGCCATTCTGTATCACGATACCCCCCCCAAACGTAACGGGTGTATTGCATATGGGCCATATGCTCAATAATACCATCCAGGATGTGCTGGTGCGCCGGGCGCGTATGCAGGGTAAGGAAGCCTGCTGGGTGCCGGGTACTGACCATGCTTCCATTGCTACGGAGGCGAGGGTAGTGGCTATGCTCAAGGAGCAGGGCATAAGCAAGGACCAGCTTAGCCGTGAGGACTTCCTCAAGCATGCCTGGGAGTGGAAAGAGAAATATGGTGGCATCATACTGGAGCAGCTTAAGAAACTGGGGGCTTCATGCGACTGGGAGCGTACCCGCTTCACTATGGATGCTAACATGAGTGAGCAGGTAATAAAGGTGTTTGTGGACCTGCATGATAAGGGGCAGATATACCGCGGCATGCGTATGGTAAACTGGGACCCTGAGGGTAAGACGGCCCTGTCTGACGATGAGGTAATCCATAAGGAAACGAATGCCAAACTGTACCATCTGGCCTATAAAATAGAGGGTAGCGACGAGACGATCACGATTGCTACGGTACGTCCGGAAACTATTCTGGGTGATACGGCGATATGTGTGCACCCGGATGATGACCGCTATAAGCACCTGCATGGCAAAAAGGCGCTGGTACCTCTTATCGACCGGGCGATACCTATCATCCCTGACACGTATGTGGAGATGGAGTTTGGTACGGGTGCCCTGAAGGTAACGCCTGCGCACGACCCTAATGACTATGAGCTGGGGATAAAGCATGATCTGGAGGTAGTGGACATCCTGAATGAGGATGGCTCGCTCAATGAGGCGGCTCAGCTATACGTAGGGGAGGACCGCTTCGTAGTACGCAAAAAGATTGTGAAGGAGCTGGAGGAGAAGGGCTTCCTTACCAAAACAGAGGATTATAAGAGTAATGTAGGCTACAGCGAGCGTACTAATGCGGTGGTAGAGCCGCGTATTTCCATGCAGTGGTTTGTGAAAATGGAGGAGCTGACGAAGCCTGCATTGGAACACGTGATGGACGATACGATCAGGCTGCACCCGCCGAAGTTTAAGAACATGTACCGGAGTTGGATGGAGAATGTACGCGACTGGTGCATCAGCCGCCAGCTATGGTGGGGGCATCGTATTCCTGCCTGGTATATAGATGATACGCGTGACTATGTAGTGGCGGAAACTGAGGAACAGGCTGTGGAGCGGGCCCGTGAAAAGACCGGTGACACTTCGCTGACGGCGGAGCGCCTGCACCAGGATCCGGACGTGCTGGATACGTGGTTTAGCTCATGGCTGTGGCCTATCAGTGTCTTTGATGGCATACTGGACCCGGACAGTGAGGAAATGAAGTACTACTACCCGACTAATGATTTGGTAACGGCGCCTGAGATCCTCTTCTTCTGGGTGGCGCGTATGATCATCGCCGGCTATGAGTATCGCGGGGAAAAGCCTTTCTCTAACGTGTACCTAACGGGTATCGTACGGGACAAGCTGGGCCGTAAGATGAGCAAGTCGCTTGGTAACAGTCCTGATCCGCTCGGACTTATCGATGTTTACGGCGCTGACGGCGTACGCACAGGCATGCTGTTCAGTTCTCCGGCGGGTAACGACTTGCTGTTTGACGAAAAGCTGTGTGAGCAGGGCCGTAACTTTAACAACAAGATATGGAATGCCTTCCGCCTTATTAAAGGATGGGAGGTAAGTGAAGGCTCTTCGGATAAAGGTAGCAAGAAGGCTATCGAGTGGTTTGGTAACCGGTTTAACCGTGCCATGGCTGATCTGAATGAGGCTTTTGATAACTTCCGCATCAGTGATGCGCTGCACATAGTGTACAAGCTGGCGTGGGACGATTTCTGCTCGTGGTACCTGGAGATGGTGAAACCTCCTTACGGCGATCCCATAGACCGGGAAACGTATAATGCTACGCTTGGATTCCTGGATGACCTGCTGCGGGTGCTGCATCCGTTTATGCCTTTTATCACGGAAGAGATATGGCAGCATATGCAGGAGCGTGGTGCAGGTGAAAGCATCTGTGTAGCAGCTTACCCTGAGGCAGGGACCTATGATAAAGAGGTGCTGCAGAAAGGTGAGGTGGCCTTTGAGGCTATCGCACAAGTGCGTAACCTGAGAAACAGTAAGGGGCTTTCTCCTAAAGAGGCGCTGAAACTGGAGCTCACCACGGAGCGCCAGGGGGTGTACAAGGACTGGGAAGAGATCATACGTAAGCTGGCGAACCTGGAGGGGATTGCCTATAACGGCGAACGCTCGGAAGGGGCGGCTACCTTTATGGTAGGGCCTGATGAGTGCAGCGTGCCTCTCGCCGGACAGGTGGATGTGGAAGAGGAAAAGAAAGCGCTGGAAAAAGAGCTGGAATACGCTAAGGGCTTCCTGCGCACAGTAGAGAAAAAGCTGAGCAATGAGCGTTTTGTGTCTAATGCACCTGAGGAGGTAGTGGCGATGGAAAAGAAGAAGAAGGAGGACACTGAGGCTAAAATCAAAGCGCTGGAGGAGAGTTTGGCGAGGCTTTAACAGGTCTTCACATTATATAACTTACAAAAGGCTGCCCTGAGGGTGGCCTTTTTTAATGGGTTAATGTGAGAATTGATGAGTAATAGAATTACAGAATAATAGCGTTTTGAGTGGAAGTGGTAGATAGACGGAGGTGGGGGAAGTAGGCGTGAGGAGTTGTGAGTGTTGAGTTATGAATTGGGGAGTGGTAGTTTGATGAGGATGGGGGGAGTGATTAGTTTTGAGTGTTAAGTTATGGGTGGGGGAGGGTTGCAGAGTAATTGAATATTGAGGTTGCCGGAAATGAATGCGGCTTTATAAGAATAGTTCAATTTATGGGTTTTGCCGGAGGAGGGGCGAAGCTATGACGAACGCACTATGAACTATACTAAAACGATAAGCGAAGGAGAAGCGAAGGAGATGGGAAGTATTAGAAAGGATATTTGGCGGTAATGGCCCGCAAAACTCTGGATAAGCTATGTTGGTATGTTTTAAAAGTACAAAAAAGTGGGTTAATAACAAGGGTAATAAGTGGCGTTTAGCAGGTTGAAAAATTGTGAAGATGTTCTTTTTTAATGAGTGAATGATAGAATTGATGAGTAACAGAGTAATTGAGTGTTGAGTTTTTAGTTATGAGTTGGAGAGTGGTAGTTTGATGGAGATGGGAGGAATGGGGGGTGATGGGTTTTCTGTTGAGTTAAGAGTTGGAGGCGGTGGGTGAGTAATAGAATAAGATAGTTTTGGGTAACAGAGCTTAGCATTTTGAGTGAATGAGGTGAGGTTATTCTTCACGAAAAGTCAAAATAAAAGGCCGCCGGTGAATTTCGCCGGCGGCCTTTATATTATTCGCCCGGTTCGGATTGTTTTTCTGCGCTCAGGCCTAGCTGCTTCATAATTTGCTGTTTCAGCAGGGAGGGCTCTACGGGCTTGGAGAGGTAGCCGTTCATGCCTGCCTTCCGGCTGAGCTGCTGATACTCTGAATGCACGTGTGCTGTCACGCCGACAATAGGGACACTGCGCTTTTTCTCATCAGGAAGCATCCTGATGATCTGTGATAGTTCGAGGCCATCCATCTCATTCATTTGAATATCAAGCAGCAGGAGGGAGAAGTTCTTTCTCAACACCTTTTGCAGGCCGCTCTTGCCATTCATGGCTATGTCGTAGCGGCAACCAAGGTTTTTCAGATAGTGCTCCATAACGGTCACATTGGTAAGCTGATCTTCTACCACGAGTATGGGGTATTCGGCCGCCTCTTTCGGATCAGTGAAGATGGGCGAAAGGTCTTCTGTGATTACGTGAGATTCTAATGAATTTTCTACTTCTGTTTCTTCGGTTTTACCCAATGGGATGATAACAGTAAAGGTGGACCCATTGCCAAGAGAGCTATCTAGCTCTATGGTGCCATTCATTAGCTCCAGAAGTTCCTTGACTATTGCAAGTCCGAGCCCTGTACCCCCAAACTTACGGCTGGTACTGACATCTGCCTGGCTGAATTTCTCAAAAATGAGGTTCTTCTGGTCTTTAGAGATGCCTATGCCGGTATCGGCCACGGTTATTTTAACAAGGTGATTATCCTCACTATTGCCTTCTGATGTGGCAGATAGGGTGATTTTACCTCTTTCGGTAAACTTGATGGCATTGCTCAGCAGATTTTGTAATACCTGGCTTATTCTCATCGGGTCACCCAAATAGGTGCGTGGAAGGTTGGGGTCTATATTCAGAATAAACTCCAGGCTTTTGTTCTGGCCGGCTGCACTTGCCATTTCCACCTGTTGGTTGAGCTCTTTGTAGAGGTCAAAGGTGGTGATCTCCAGATTGAGCTGGCCTGCTTCCATCTTTGCGTAGTCCAGGATGTCATTGATAAGACTGAGCAACCTGTCAGAACTGGTCTTGAGCGTGTCCAGCAGTTTTTTCTTACGGTCCTCTTCCACCTCCATCTTGGTAAGGATGTTGGTGATGCCGTGTATGGCACTCATGGGCGTCCTTATCTCGTGGCTCATATTGGCGAGGAAGGCAGACTTGGCCACACTAGCCGCCTCGGCAGCGACCTTCTCTTCCATCAGGCGATTTTCGTGCTTCTTCCGTACGCTGATGTCCCGGATAATAACGGCTATCGATTGCTTCTGAGATAGCTTATTATTAACGTTTACTACCTGTCGCTCTATCAGCAGTTCTTTGCCATCCCGGTCTACGAGTGGCATCTCCTGCGGGCTGGATGTGCCATACTCGACTTTGTTACTGAAGTCTATAAGGGGAAGTATGTCCTTCAGGTTTAATTTCTTGATCTCATCCTCAGCGTACCCGGTTTGTTCCAGCAGTTCAGGGTTTGCATAGACGATCTGCATGGGGTCTTTGCTCTTAGCAGGCCGCTCGGCGACTACCACCATATCGTTCATGGAGGTGATGATGCGCTGGTACATTCTGAGGTAGTCTTCAAATTCTACCTTTTCTGTGATATCGGTAGAAATACCGCAGAGAGCGATTATCTCACCCTCCTGGTTCTGCATGGGGAATTTGACTGACAGGTAAGTGACCCTGTGGCCTTCTTTGTCAAGAATCTCCTCTTCCAGCTGCAGCACTTCTTCTTTTTGTAAGGTCTGCAGGTCGTTCTGGGCCACCTTGTCGGCCATCTCTTTAGGAAAGAGATCTTTGTCTTTCGATCCCAGTACTTTTTCTTCACTAAGATTAAAAAGTTCAAGGAAAGCCTCATTAACTAATATATACCGGCCGGCGAGGTCTTTGATGTAGATGGGGGTGGTGGTATTGTCCAGAATGGCTTTTAGCCTTCGCTCGCTGTCTTTTACCATACGGCGCTCTTTTATCAGTTCCGTACGGTCTTTAAAGAGGAGGAGAATCTCTTTTTCTTCTTTATTATTCTTCTGAATAATAGGCTGCAGCTCCATTTCATAGTAGCGGCCATTGAAGGATACTTCCTCTTCATGGCTCTTTCTTTCGAGCATGGCCTGCTGCATCTTTTTCCGCATGTCGTCAAAGTTGAGCTCGTGCGGCAGTATCGCAAAGAGGGGAAGTGTTTCGGGGGTGTTTTTGCGGATATTAAATGTCTCCTGAGCTGCGAGGTTGAAGCGTTTAACCTGGTATTCCTGATTTATTCGCATCACCGGGTAGTGCAGGGAATTTACCAGTTGCTCCAGCTCAGCAGTTTGCTTTTCGAGCTCCTGGGTTTTGCTATTCAGCTCATCATTAACGGTAGACAGCTCTTCGTTTGTACTTTGTAGTTCCTGGTTGGCGGTTTCGAGCTCTTCGTTGGTGCTTTGCAGCTCTTCGTTACTGCTCTGCATTTCTTCATTTGAAAGCTGCAGCTCCTCATTGCTGCTTTCCAGTTCTTCTACTACACTGCGCAGGTGCTCGCGCAGGGAGCTTACCTCTTCGTTGAGCTGTTGTACCTCTTCGCCGTCACCGGCTCCTACTATATTTTCAGTATCGAGTTCTACCTTCTCCTTCTCAAAGGAGATAAGCATCATCTTGCCCATGGCTTTTATTTCGCGAATGGGCTTGACCTCCATCTTGAGCGCAAATACCTGGTCGCCATCCATCTTACGGAGGATTTTGTTTTTTACAGGCTTATTATTTCGCTGGGCTTTCATGAGGAGCACCTGTACGATGCTCTTGAGGTCAGGCAACAGGAGGTCTATCAGGTTAGATGTAAAGTTTCCCTTCTGTATGCTCACAAACTCATGGGCGGTACCCATGATCTTTTTTACCATGAAGCGGTCATTGACCAGGATGCTGTTAGGCGCAATGCTTTCTATAAGGTCATCGAACATCCTTTCCAGGTTTTTCTTTTCAGGTCTGGAAATGGAATGCATATTGCCTGTATACTTATTTTGCAGGGAAACAGGCGAGTTGAATGAGGAGGGGCTGGTGTTGTAGCCTGCGCGTTTCCGGAATATCCGGTTGGTAGAGTCTAAGCTGGTAAACAGATCTTCGTGGCGGCTCAGGTTTTCGGATTTACCCAAAAATAGCAGGCCGTCGTCATTCAGTGCATAATGAAAGAGGTTGATAAGTTTGGCTTGTATGTCCGGCTGCAGATAGATGAGCAGGTTACGACAGCTCACCATGTCCAGCCGCTTAAAGGGCGGGTTTTCAATAATATTATGCCGGTTAAAGAGAATGCAGTCGCGTAGTTCTTTACGTACCCTGAAGGTTCTGCCCTGACCAACAAAATACTTTTCCAGCATGTGGCTGGAAATGGCATACAGGTTTTTGGCTTCATACACCCCTCTGCGCCCCACATTAAGGGCTTTGTCGTCTATATCTGTAGCAAATATCTGTACCCGCTTGTCGGTGAGGGCATCCAGTCCGCCGAGTATTTCACCAAAAAGACAAGCGAGTGAGTAGGCTTCCTCACCGGTGGCACATCCTGGCACCCACACTCTGAAGCTGGCATTATCTTCTTTTTCATTTACCAGCTTACGGATGTTCTTGTCTATTGCTTTGAAGGCTTCTGTGTCCCGGAAGTACTCAGTGACACTGATAATCATGTCGTGATAGAACTCACTCTGCTCATCAGGATGTTCGAGGCTGTACTTCAGGTACTCTTCCAGCTCCAGTTTACCGGTGGCCACCATACGGCGCTGCAGCCTCCTGGTAATGGTGGTTTCTTTATAGTCACTCAGGTTTACGCCAAAATCCCGGTGAATATTTCTGAATACTTTTTTAAGCAATTGCTGCACCTTGGCCTCGCCCTCATCCAGGCTACTGATGCTGGGGGGCTGGTTTTTCGTTATCTCATATATCTTGTTGCCTATTTCAGCAGCATGCATGGTGAAATCCACGGCTTCTGTGCGAATACTGGCCATGGGCATGCCGTCATGCTCAGCCTCTTCGGGGTTTTGTACGATTACGAGGCCGCCCATCTCATGTACTTTCAATATACCCCTGCTGCCATCGCTGCCGGTGCCGCTAAAGATAACGGCAATGGCGTGGGACCCCAGGTTCTCTCCCATGGAGTGCAGGAGCCGGTCCACACTTGGCTTGGGCCCGATGCCATCTGATGAAACCAACACCAGCATTTTATTGCGGATGATCACATCATGGTTAGGAGGGGTCACATAGATCTTACCTGCTTCCGGCCGTACAGGACCTTCCAGTACCGATACGGACAGGGGCATATCCACCCTGGTAAGTATCTCTGTTAAATTACTCTTGTAATTAGGTGAAAGGTGCTGGGCTACGATAAAACAAGCGTTGATACCACCGGGGACATTGGAAAAAAAATCTTTTAGCGCCGAGAGGCCGCCTGCTGATGATCCAATACCTATGTAGTACATGTCGTTTCTGAAGTCGCTCATAAAAAATTATTAGCCTTATTTAGCAAAAAAATGGCCTGAATTGGCCCAAAGCTAAACGGCTAAAGATACAGACATTATAGGTCTTGTTTAAGTTGAGGTAGAAAATATTTGCACAAAAAAACCCGCCGGAGGCGGGTTAAATCGATGTAGCTAATTAGATGTCAAACCTTATTGTTTCTTACTAAAAAGTAAAAAGAAACGAGTCCGAGGCCACCGAAGAGGAATAGCATACTTAAGAATGCCACTTCCTCTTCCATCAAGGTATAGTTGGCGAGGGAAGAGCCTACCAGCAGACCGAGAGCGGCACCTATAAGTAAAAGCCCGAATTTGAGCGCTCCGTACCTGCCTTTCTTTTCCTGTTTTGGATGCAGAATATTTGCGTCCAGTCCTTTATCTATTAATGCCATACGCTCTTTATGCCTGGCGGATATAGCTACGTACACGATGCCGAATACGGATAAAAACAGTACGATGGGTATAAATACTACATGGCTGTCCATAACTGTAAATTTTTAAATGTTTAAGTTTTTGACCTTGTACCTGCTTAGATGCAGGTAAATGCAGGGCGGTTACAGCTTATGAGAAAAAAAATGACGAACTTCTGAAAAAATATTCCCGGGAGTAATGTAACCAGCGGCCACCGGACAGCATCTAAGCTAATGCGATGCAGGAGGAATTAGAATCGATAGCTATTGAAAATGCGCGAAAGGGGAACCCGGCGGGGTGCCGTTACCTGATAGACCGGTACAAGGACTATGTCTTTAGTATTGCGCTCAGGATACTATCTCACCGGGAAGAGGCTGAAGAAGCGGCCCAGGATGCATTTATGAAGGCTTTTCAGGGGCTGGGCTCATTTAGCGGCCAGTCTAAATTCTCTACCTGGCTCTACCGTATCGCGTGTAATGAAGCACTGGCCAGGGCGCGTAAAAAGAAGCGCTATGCGGTGGATATAGATGATGTGGAGGAGGTAAAGCTGCCCTGGGATAGTTTTGCTGACCAGTATAAACAGCTCGAGCACAAAACGCGACAGAAATATATACGTATGGCACTGGACAGGCTGCCTGATAACGACCGGCTCCTGATCTCGTTATACTACCTGCAGGAGCAGTCTGTGGCTGAGGTGGCTGAGGTAACCGGGCAGGAGGCTAACACTGTCAAGGTACGGATACACAGGGCGCGTAAGAAACTGCACACAGCCCTGGCGGGCTTATTAGAAACAGAACTAAAGGAATTGCTTTAATATAGGTCATGATGGACGAACGAGACGACTGGAAATTCGACGACCTGCTGGGGGAGGAAATCCGCAAGGCAAGCACGGATAAGGCGCCGGATGACTTCAGCCTGCGACTTATGAAACGGATGAACGCGGAGATGGCTCCTTCAGCTTCAGCAAAGGAGATAGAGGTAAAGGACTACTCACTACTGGGTAGCAGGGGCAGGTGGTTCATCCTGCTTATCTGCGTGGCGCTGATAGGGTTTGGGTTCTCCCTTAGTGATGGGGAAGGCGGCCTGAACTACCTGGATCAGCTGACGGCTTATCTTGATGGCGTCACCTTACCTGAGGTATCATTTTCTATTAACTTTTCCTCACACTTGCTTTACATGACGGCGTTAGCTATTGCCGCTATCACCGGGCTGCTCTTTACTGATAAGGTGATCTCCCGGTTTTTCGGAGGATTGAAATACTAACGTATCATTTCTGTAAACCAACCCACTAAATAAAAAGGGCAGTCTGCAGACTGCCCTTTTCTATTAGAGATTCCTTTTATTTTATTAATCGAATTAAAACCACCGTCTTAGACGGTGGTCATGTTTGAGGGCTATGCCAGTAGGGGTATATTGTGGAATGAGCAAGTATCGTAAGCTATCGCATAGCTTTTACTATTGTGTCTATCATGTAGTATGGACCCCGAAGTACCGCCACCGTATACTTCGTGATATTGTTGCAGATACGTTGGAGAATAAGATAAAGACGATATGTGAATGGAAGGAGGTCAAGGTAGAAGAGTTGAACATTCAGCCAGATCACGTTCATTTGGTATGTAGTATACCTCCGAAACTTAGTGTATCAGACTTCATGGGTATTCTCAAGGGTAAGACAGCGATCATGATGTTTAAGAACTTCAAGAGTCTTCGCAGAAAACCCTATTGGGGCAATCATTTTTGGTCACGAGGCTATTTTGTAAGTACGGTAGGCATAGATGAAGAAAAGATAAAGCGGTATGTTAAGTATCAGGAGAAGGAAGATAAGAAAGAGGATGGGGATATAGATATCCCGCTATTCGATAACTGACTATCCCCCTTTGGGGGTAATAACCATTGAAAACCCCCTCCTTTGGTGGGGGTAATTTATTCTACATCCTTGCGGCTCTGAACAGCTCGAGGTCCTTATGCTTCATGCCGAACTTATTAGCCACATGCTTATTGGTGAGGTTGCCTTTGTACGTATAAACGCCGCGCATAAACCAATTGTGGGTAAACACGAGGTCTTCAATGCCGCCTACTTCTCCGGCCTGGATAAGTATGGGGGTGAAGATGTTGCTAAAGGCGGTAGTGGCTGTGCGTGCCACTCTTGAAGGTATATTAGGCACGCAGTAATGGATGACGCCATGCTTCCGGAATACGGGGTTTCGGTGTGTGGTGATCTCTGAGGTTTCGACACAGCCGCCCTGGTCTATACTAACATCGATTATGATAGACTCAGGTGGCATTTGCATCACCATTTCCTCAGAAATGATACAGCGGTAGCGTCCCTTCTCCATCCGGATGGCCCCGATGAGTACGTCTGCTGTTTTAAGTGATTGGGCGAGGGTGGCTGTATCCAGCACACTGGTATACACCTGCTGGCCCAGCAACTGTTTCACACGGCGCAGTTTATAAATGTGATTATCGTAAATCTCTATTCGTGCACCCAGGCCCAGGGCTGCACGGGCGGCATATTCAGCCACAGTGCCGGCGCCAAGTATGACCACCTTAGTAGGAGGAACACCGGTAATACCCCCCAGGATGACACCTTTGCCCTGAGTGGCCGTGCTCAGGTTCTCTGCCGCTATCAGCATGACGGTACTGCCTGCTATCTCACTCATGGCGCGGACGACCGGCATGCCGCCTACCTTATCTTCTATCAGCTCAAAAGCGATACCTGTTACCTTTTTACGGTTGAGGTCGTCAATGTATGAGCTTTTGCGGTTGCCTATCTGCAGGGCGGAGATGAGTGTAGTGCCTGGTTTGAGGTAGTCTATCTCTTCCTCATTCGGAGGCTCCACCTTAAGCACAATGTTGCATTCGAATACCTCTTTGGTACTGTAGGCGATCTTGGCGCCTGCATCACTGTATTCGTTATCACTGAACTTGGAGGTAGCACCTGCTCCGGCCTCTACCACTATCTGGTGGCCGTTGTTTACCAGCAGTGCCACCGACTCGGGGGTCAGTGCGACCCTGTTCTCCTGTAGGGAGTTTTCTTTGGGTATGCCTATCAGCAATGACGTATTGCCGGTGCGAATTTTCTGAAGTTGCTCTTGAGGGTATAGCGTTGTTTCTTTTGCCAGTTCCTCAAAGCCTGAGGTCATTTTCCTACTCATGGTGCGACACTTGGAACATTCTGCGATCGTCAGCGCTAACAAAAATAGTAATTTTGAAGTACCGATCAGGCAGCAGGTCGGGAATTTTAGAGGGCCACTCTACCCAGCACAGGTTTCCTGAGTAAAAATACTCTCCGATACCTATGTCCTGGGCCTCTTCCTGATCGTTGATGCGGTACAGGTCAAAATGATAAAAGGTTTGCCCGGATTCATTTCCGTATTCATTCACCAGGGAGTAAGTAGGGCTGCTAACGGTATCCGTAACGCCGAATACCTGAGCAAGGGTCTTGATAAGGGTGGTCTTTCCGGCGCCCATTTCTCCCTCAAGAAGCCAGACCTTTTTATCTCCGGCAGCGTCTATCAGCTCCTGGGCTACTCTTGGCAGATCCTCCGGATTCTTACATTGCCATGCGGGTATGCCTTGTTTCTGTTTACTACTATCCATTTTTAGAACTCAGCGTAATAAAGGGGATAATCATCTCTTCCATGCTCACGCCACCGTGCTGGAAGGTGTCCTTATAGTGGTTTACGTAATAATTATAGTTATTCGGGTAGGCAAAGAAATAGTCTTCTACTGCAAATACATAGGATGTGGATACATTTACCTTTGGCAGGAAAAGGTCTTCAGGCTTGTATACTGAGAATACATTTTCTCCGTCGTAGCCAAGGTTTTTGCCCTGTTTGTAGCGCAGGTTGGTATTCACGTTACGGTCGCCAATGATTTTGAAGGGTTTTTTGACCCGAATGGTTCCATGGTCTGTGGTGATCATAAGCTGACCGCCCTTTTCACCGATGCTGCGGATCAGGTCCAGCAGGGGTGAGTGCTGAAACCAGCTATGAGTAAGTGAGCGATAGGCGGCCTCGTCCGGAGCCAGCTCCCTAATCATCTCCAGGTCAGTGCGCGCATGGCTTAGCATGTCCACGAAATTATACACCACTACGTTCAGGTCATTGCTCATCAGGTTGTGCACATTTTCCACCAGTTGGCGGCCCTGGTTTACGTGCAGTATCTTGTGATAGCTAGACTTGATGTTGAGCTTATTCTTTTCGATCTGACGCAGCAGGAAGTCTTCCTCGTGCATGTTCTTACCTTCGTCGTCGTCTTCCCCTTTCCAGATGTCCGGGTGAAACTTGGCCATATCCGTAGGCATCATGCCGGAGAAAATGGCATTGCGGGAGTAGGCGGTGGTGGTGGGCAGGATGGAGTAGTATGATTCTTCCTCCTCTACGCGGAAATATTCACTGATCACGGGCTGCAGCACCTTCCACTGATCATAGCGCAGGTTATCTATTACCAGAAACCACAGGCTTTTATTTTCCTGTAAGGCAGGAAATACCTTTTTGCGCATAAGCTGGTGGCTCATCACCGGCCGGTCGCTGTCCGGGTCGTTCAGCCACTCTTCGTAGTTGTCTATAATGAATTTGGTAAAGTTGGCGTTGGCCTCGGTCTTCTGCATGTCCAGTACTTCAAACATGCTTTTGTCTTCCGTATTCTCGATCTCCAGCTCCCAGTATATCAGCTTTTTATATACGTCCGCCCAGTCTTCATGATTCATTTGCTCACTAAAGGCCATACTGATATTACGGAAGTCCTGCTGGTAGCCGATGTTGGTGCGTTCGGATACCAGCCGCTTATTTTCGAGCAGTTTTTTAGCGCTGAGCAGTATCTGATTCGGATTTACCGGCTTGATAAGATAATCGGCAATCTTGGAACCGATAGCCTCCTCCATGATGTGCTCTTCCTCACTTTTGGTGATCATCACCACTGGTGTGGAGGGACGCAGGCTCTTTATCTGCGTAAGTGTTTCCAGCCCGGTCATGCCCGGCATATTCTCATCCAGGAAAACCAGGTCGAAGGATGAATCTTCGCACGCTTCTACTGCGTCGGCACCGCTGTTTACCGGCGTTACGTCGTAACCCTTCTTTTCTAAAAACAGTATATGTGGTTTAAGCAGATCGATCTCGTCGTCTGCCCATAAAATGGTATATCTTTGCATCCGATTATTTTGCCTTTATGTGTGGCTTCTTTATATAGTCAGCTTAAATTAAAAAAATCCTGCACCGTATCGATTCCGGACCTTTGAATAAAAATAAAATACTTAATGACCCCGTGTATGGGTTTGTAACCATACATAGTGACCTGGTGTTCGATATAATCGAGCATCCGTATTTCCAAAGGTTACGCAGGATCAAGCAGTTGGGTTTAACGGACCTTGTCTATCCGGGAGCCCTGCACACACGATTTCACCATGCCATAGGGGCCATGCACCTGATGCGCAACACGCTGGATAACCTGCGCAGCAAGGGGCACTTTCTTTGGGACCAGGAGATGGAGGCGGCCCAGATCGCTATTCTGCTGCACGATATTGGTCATGGTCCTTTCAGTCATGCGCTGGAGTTCAGCCTGCTGAAGGGGATTCCTCATGAAAAACTTTCTCTTCAGATCATGGAAGAGCTGAACCGGCATTTTAAGGGAAAGCTTGACCTGGCCATACAGATATTTACCGGACGCTATCCGCGAAAGTTTTTCAATGAACTGGTAAGCAGCCAGCTGGATATAGACCGCCTGGACTACCTGAAGCGGGACAGCTTTTTTACAGGAGTAAGCGAGGGTACGATAGGTGCGGACCGCATCATTAAAATGCTGGAAGTACACGAAGACGCCCTGGTAGTAGAGGAGAAGGGCATTTATAGTATAGAGAACTTTTTAAGTGCCAGGCGACTAATGTATTGGCAGGTGTATCTGCACAAAGCCACGGTGAGTGCAGAAAAAATGCTGATATCTGTGATAAAACGGGCACGGGATTTGGTACGATCGGGGCATGAGGTGTTTGCCAGTCCTGCCTTAAAGCTTTTTTTAGAAGAAGAGGTGACGCTTTCGCGATTTAAGGAGGAGCCTCATTTTCTGGAGGCTTTTTGCCAACTGGATGATTATGACATCTGGGGAGGTATAAAAATATGGAGCCGGCATGAGGATGCTATCCTTAGCAGGCTCAGCAACATGTTGTTGCATAGAAAGTTATTTAAAGTAATATTATCCAATGAAGAGGCCGAGCAGGAGGATCTGGATAGATTAAAAGAGCGAATTATGGAGGCATTTTCTATTTCTGAAGAAGAGGTAGGGTACTTCCTGGTATATGGCTCCATGAGTAATTCTGCTTATCTGGCCGGCGGACAGACGATCAATGTACTCACGAAGAGCGGTGATGTAATGGATGTGGCGGCAGCCTCCGACCTTCCAAACATTAAAGCAATGAGTAAAATTGTCAGGAAGTATTACATTTGCTGGCCAAAGAGTGTGCCGTTCGACTGATTTTTGGGCTTAACATAATTATTACCCGGCTGCCTGATGGAATTCACTGTAAACCAAATAGCACAAATACTTGATGGAACCCTCGAGGGTGACGGAGACACGCGCGTGTCTGAGCTTACCAAAATAGAGGAGGCGACTCCAACGGGTATTTCTTTCCTGTCCAATCCTAAATACGAGCCTTTTCTTTACGAAACCGATGCCGCAGCAGTTATCGTGCGTAAAGACCTGACGCTGAAAAAGCCGGTGAAACCTGCCCTTATCCGGGTAGAGGATCCCTATCTGGCTTTTACAGCTCTGCTGGAAGCCTATCATAAAGCGACTCTCAGCGCCAAGACTGGAGTGGAGGACCCGGCCTATATGGCGAAAGACGCTACGGTAGGAGAGAATGTGTACCGGGGTGCTTTTAGTTATATAGGTAATGGCGCTAAGGTAGGCAACAATGTGAAGATCTATCCGCACGTATATATTGGTGATGGTGTTACCGTGGGTGACGATACCGTTTTATACAGTGGGGTGAAAATATACAGCGGGTGTAAGGTGGGTAGTAACTGCACTATACATTCGGGCACGGTAGTAGGTAGTGATGGCTTTGGCTTTGCTCCTCAGAAGGACGGTACGTATAAGCCTATACCGCAGGTGGGGGTGGTAATAATAGAAGATAATGTGGATATAGGGGCTAATACTACCATAGATCGTGCGACTATGGGAGAAACGCTGATCCGCAAGGGTGCCAAGCTGGATAACCTTATTCAGATCGCCCATAATGTAGAAGTAGGTGAAAATACTGTGATTGCGGCGCAGGCAGGTATCTCCGGCTCTGCCAAACTGGGCAGGAACTGCGTGATTGCCGGACAGGTAGGCGTGGTGGGCCATATAAAGGTAGCCGATAAGACCACAGTGGCGGCCCAGTCGGGTGTGCCGAAGACCATAGAGGAACCCGGATCTACACTGATGGGAAGTCCGGCTTTCGAGCATGGAAAATACCTGCGTACCTATGCCGTATTCAAGAAATTGCCTGATTTGAACAGGCGCGTAAAGGAACTTGAGGAAAAAATCTTAAATTTGCCCTCGATTAATCCAGGTAATGAAAATTAAGCAGCATACCATTCAGAAGTCCGTGACTATTTCCGGCGTAGGATTGCATACCGGCGTTCATGCCAATATGACGTTCCTGCCCGCTAAACCTAATCACGGCATAAAATTTCAACGCATCGATCTGGAAGGCGAACCCATAGTAGACGCTGATGTAGATAATGTGGTGGACCTTAGCCGGGGCACAACCATTGAGCAGAGCGGTGCACGCATCAATACAGTGGAACATACCCTGGCGGCTTTGGTCGGACTGGAGATAGATAATATACTTATCCAGCTCGATGGTCCTGAGCCTCCTATCATGGATGGTAGCTCGGCACAGTTTGTGGAAGCACTGGAAAGTGCGGGACTGGAAGAGCAGAATGCACTGCGTAATTTCTTTGACGTTTCCGAAGGCATCTTTTACCGTGAGCCCGACAGAAATGTGGAGATAGCCGCCCTGCCTCTTGACGACTACCGCGTGACGGTGATGGTGGACTATAATTCACCTGTGCTCGGCAGCCAGCATGCTTCTCTGAATAATATCGGCCAGTTTAAAGAAGAGATATCTTCATGCCGGACTTTCTGTTTCCTGCATGAGCTGGAGATGCTGTATAAAAATAACCTGATCCGTGGCGGTGACCTGAATAACGCCATCGTGGTGGTAGACCGTAAGGTTGAGGACCATGAGCTGGATCACCTTGCCTCACTCTTTAACAAGCCCAAGGTAGAGGTAAAGAAAGAGGGTATCCTGAATAATGTCGATCTAAGATATAAGAACGAGCCTGCCCGCCATAAGCTTCTTGACCTGATGGGTGACCTGGCTCTGGCCGGCCGTCCTGTAAAAGCGCAGATACTTGCTGCCAGACCAGGCCACGCGGCAAACGTAGCCTTTGCTAAGAAGATCAAGAAGGCCATGCAGCGCTCAGGTGCGGAAAATATCCCTCACTACGATCCTAAATTGCCTCCTGTGCTGGACATCACCAAGATCACCAGCATGCTGCCCCACCGCTATCCTTTTCAGCTTGTAGATAAAATTATACACCTGGACGATAAATATGTGGCAGGTGTGAAAAATGTAACTATCAATGAGCCGTTCTTCCAGGGGCACTTCCCCGGAAAACCTGTTATGCCCGGCGTACTGCAGATAGAAGCCATGGCACAAACGGGTGGTATCCTTGTACTTAATACTGTGGAAGACCCTAGCGAGTACCTGACTTACTTCCTGAGCATCGATAACTGTAAGTTCAGACAGCAAGTGGTACCCGGTGACACGATTCTTATCAAGTGTGAACTGCTTCATCCAATAAAGCGGGGCATTGCTAAAATGAAAGGTGTCGCATATGTTGGTAATTCCGTAGTATCAGAGGCTACCTTATCGGCTCAGATCCGTAAAAAGAATTCATGAAGCATCCCCAAGCGAACATACATCCCGGCGCAAAAATTGCCGACGGCGTAGAAATTATGCCATTTGCCACCATCGAAGATGATGTGGTAATCGGCGAAGGGTCAAAGATCTACCCTAATGCCGTGGTGATGAAAGGGGCGCGATTAGGTAAGAATGTTAAGGTTTTTCCCGGTGCCGTTATATCAGGCGAGCCTCAGGACCTGAAGTTTCAGGGAGAGGAGACTATTCTGGAAGTAGGTGACAATACTGTTATAAGGGAGTTTGTTACGGTGAGCCGGGGTACGGCTGCCGGTATTCATAAGACTACCATCGGGAAAAACTGCCTGCTGATGGCCTATACCCATGTGGCTCATGATTGCCAGATAGGAAATAACTGCATACTGGTGAATGCCGTGCAGGTGGCAGGGCATGTCAGGATAGATGATTTTGCCATTATCGGTGGTACCAGTGCGGTACATCAGTTTGTACATGTGGGTGCCCATGTGATGGTAAGCGGGGGCTCCCTGGTACGTAAGGACGTTCCTCCCTACGTTACAGCAGGCAGAGAGCCACTGGCATACTGCGGTGTGAATTCCACCGGACTGCGTCGCCGTGGCTACAGCGCGGATAAAATCCAGGAGATCCAGGAGATTTACCGGATCATCTACCAAACCGGACTAAATAACACGAAGGCCCTTGACCAGATAGAAGGAGAATTTCCGGACAGTGTCGAGCGGGATGAGATCGTAAAGTTCGTGCGTGAATCCGGCCGGGGTATTCTGAGAGGCTTGTTCTAGTAATTTTCTGTGCATGCACATCGAAGTAGCGAAATTATCCAAGCGGTTTCAGCGTGAATGGATATTTCGTGACCTTAATGCGACTTTCCAGCCCGGTGAGCCGTGGGCTGTAACAGGCCCTAATGGCAGTGGAAAGAGTACCCTGCTACGGGTGCTGAGCGGCCTGATGCCTCCCACCAGTGGTAGTCTGGCCTACAGGTATAAAGACAAACCGGTGGAAGGCGGGGATGTGTATCGATACCTGAGCTATGCCTCGCCCTACCTAGAGCTGGTAGAAGAGCTTACACTCAATGAGTTAATTAGATTTCATTTTCAATTCAAGTCCCCGGCGCCCGGATACTCCAGAGAGAATTTTGCCGCACATGCCTATCTGGAAGATGCCCTGAATAAACAGGTGCGCTTTTTTAGTTCCGGTATGAAGCAACGTCTCAGACTTGCTCTGGCCTTTTTTTCCTCAGCGCCTTTTCTCATACTTGATGAGCCCACCAGCAATCTGGATGAAAAAGGCATATCCTGGTATCATGAAAACGTGGAAAAGGCTCTAAAATCCAAGCTGATCCTGGTCGGATCTAATCAGCCTTATGAATACGATTTTTGCAAAAACATTATTAATCTTACAAACTTTAAGCGCAAAGGCTAATTTTTAGTTAAATTAACCCCTTGTTAGTGAAGCGTAAAAAAACTCAAAATCAGATATCGATATACATGAAAACTTATTTCAAACTCTTCAGCCTGCTGGTATTTGTGCTGGTTCTTGTTTCCGGTTGTAAAAAGGACGATGATCCGGGAGAGACTGAGGCTGAGCGTCAGCAGAGGCTGGTTTCTAAGACATGGGCTACAGGCTCTGTAAGCTATACAGAAGAGTCTACCCCGCTTGCTGGTTTCGATGACTTTAGCATCACTTTTAACAGCACCGGTACTTTCTCAACTTCCGGTGGACAGGCTGGGGTGTCTTACCTGCCTTCCAGTGGCTCATGGTCTATCGATAGCAATGACCTGACTGCGCTTACACTTACCGATAATGGGAATACTGTGGAAGTCGATATCGTGACCTTATCCGAAACCGCTTTCGTATTTAACGTAGCAGGACCTGGTGTGAAAGCGACTGATCCTGACAGAACTGTCCGTTATGACCTGGTGAGCCAGTAAGATATAATCATACTAAAATATTAAAGAGAGAGGCCTTCATGGAGGGCCTCTCTTTTTTTATTGTAACTATTTGTTTGCCAGTTATTTATGTGGTTTATTTTAACAATATCCCCTCAGTGGAGTTGTTTAAGTGCAGGTTGATTCACCTGAATTACCATTTTTTCATCTTAACTAATTTCCACATTATGAGATCAGGGATATGTATTGTGTTGCTACTATTCATCTTACTACCGGCGGGTACTGTAGCGTACGGGGGAGGTGTTGGCAAGCACATCATGCATTCTCTGGACAGCTTGAAGCAGTATGGTTACGAGTATGCAGATATGAGTCCTATGGCCCGTAAGGACCGCAGGCAGTTTGCCCGTGAAAACCGCGCTTTTTGGTTAGAGGAAATTACCTATCCTTTTGCCACACCATTCACCCCGGAGTGGGCGGGTAAATTCAAAAGGAAGTATACTCTTGATAAAGTGGATTTGCTGGACTATTTCAGTGATAATGAGACTTATGATATGGTGATCATCAAGGGGCCGAATATTATCCATGACTTTTCGTTTGAGGTGATTGTGTACCGTAAAATGGATAATGGTTACCTGGCTGTAAAAAGTTATCTTGAAAAAGACCGATTTGTGGAGAAGAGTTACCGTATGGTAAGTAAAAGGGAGTTTAGTGCCTTAACCGAGACTCTCGGCAAAATGCTGGAAATGACCGAGAAGCAAACGGGTGATTTCTATTTTACAGACAGAGAAGCCCTGGAAGAGTGTGCCTCCGGTAGTGAGGACTCGGACTCTGTGATATTTGCCTGTAAGGTAGAACTTACGTCAGGGCTGGTTATTGATAATACAACCGGCGACCATTTTCTACTATATGGTTATGATGGTACTTATGACCCGGTACATCCACGTAAGGTGATATATGACCGCATGCGTGAAGATGAGCTGGAGGGGCCTTTCTTCAGGAACGTTCACTGGAACAAAACCTATAAAGAAGGTGAAAGCATTGCCGAGGTATATTGATATAAGGATAGAGGGCTTCTGAGAAGCCCTTTTTATTATGACGTAGCTTCTTCGGCTGCTTTTTTCTTAGGGTCTGTGAAGAGAAATCCGCGGGCGTCCGAGCCTTCATAAAAATCCACTTCCAGGCCGGCCAGGTACATTACGTGTTTTTTTTCTACGTACACAGGGATATCCTCAATGGTATACTGTTCGTCTGCCTCCTTTTTTTTATCAAACCCAAGTACGTAACTCATGCCACCGCATCCGGCACCCCGTACGCCTATTCGCAGACCATAACCCTCAGGTATATTCTTCTTTTCTAGTATATTTTTAACCTCCTCAGCTGCTTTGGGAGTAATGGAAACCGGTATAAACATCCTTTTGCCTTAAAATGATATAAAACTACGCTGTGCAAAGGTAAAACATCTTCGCTTATCGGAAATGTTTTATAATTTAGCTCACGCGAACAATTAAAATATGGAGCTTCTTCAAGAACTACTGAAAGTCCTTTTGCCTGCACTGGCTGTACTATACGCTATGTACCTGGTGGTAAAATCTTTTCTCGACAAGGAAATGGAAAAGAAAATACTGGACGTACGTAGCAAGAACGCAGAGATTATACTTCCGGTTCGGATGCAGGCTTACGAGCGTATTTGCTTATTCCTGGAAAGAATAACGCCTAATAACCTGCTCATCAGACTAAACGATGGCTCTTATACAGCCCGTCAGTTTCAGCAGATACTTGTGAGCGAGGTAAGGGATGAATTTAACCACAATCTGAGCCAGCAGTTATACATGAGTGACGATGCCTGGATCATGGTTAAAAATGCCATGCAGGAAGTAATCTCCGTTATCAATGAATCGGCTAAGGAGGTAGACCCCGAAGGGAAATCAATAGAGCTGAGCCGCCGGATATTTGAGAAGATGCTGGCTAAGGATCCTGATCCGATACAGCAGGCTCTGACTGAAGTAAAGGACGAACTGAGGAGGATTTACTAATTGCTTCCGGCATCTGTTAAAGACTTTTGTAATACCGTCTTAAATCGGTATTTTGTATAGAGTAGAATTTTTTAATTTATCATAATTCATTTTTTCATGGCAGAAAAAGTAACCGTCGAAAATATCAAGGCGAGTAAGGCCTTTAAGTTTGCACGCAAAAAAGCCAAAGACGTAGCAGGCGATGATAAAAAGCTGGGTAACCTTCTGGATGCTACCCTGGGTAAACTTGAGGAGGTCACGGGCAATGGTGATAAAATTGAGTCATTCATGAGCCAGGTGCAGACGTTTATTCGAATGATTTCGGCTTACCGCAAAGGTACCTACAGGGGAATAAATGTGAAGTCTGTCGTGATTATAGTGGCAGCCCTGCTATATTTTATCATGCCAATAGACCTTATCCCCGATTTTATTCCTGTTGTTGGTCTGCTGGATGACTTCACTATCGTGATGTATGTATTTAAAAAACTAAACGAAGAGATAGACGAGTTTAAGACCTGGGAGAAAAAACATGCCTGATAGCATGCCGGGAAGGGGCCTGTCCCAATCAACAGTAAATGCATGACCAAAGTAATAACTCAGCCGGTTATAGATAAGGGGATGACCTACCGCCAGTACAGGGCGCTGATAGCGGACTTGCTGGCAGAAGGTAAGGTAACCGGACCTAACCAGGGCGAATTTCTGACTGACTACACTCGCCTGAATGAAAAACGGATGAACCGGCTGGATAAGACTATCGTACTGAGCGATGAGCTTAAGGCAGTGGCGGACCGGATAACCCAGCCTTGGGTATGGCTGGTCATTACGGAGGGCTGGTGTGGTGACGCGGCTCAGATAGTGCCCTTATTCAATAAAATTGCCGAATACTCTGACATGATCTCGCTGCGCCTGATCCTGCGTGATGAGAACCCGGAGGTGATGGATGCCTTCCTGACCAATGGGGGTAAATCGATTCCGATACTGGTGTGTCTGGAGCAAAATATGCTGGAGGTGCTGGGTAAATGGGGCCCTCGACCTTCAACCGCTCAGCAAATGGTGCTGGACTTTAAAGAGAACCCCTCCGGATCTCGGGAAGAGATGGTAGAAAAGTTGCATGGCTGGTATGCCAAAGACAAGACGCTTACCTCCCAGGCTGAGCTGGCAGAAACTATGGAGCAATGGCTTAGAAGGGGTTAGATGGATAGTCTGACCCAATTTGTACTAGGTGCAGCAGTAGGGGAGGCTCTCTTAGGGAAAAAAGAGGGCCGCAAGGCTCTGGTCTGGGGGGCCGTGGCTGGTACCATTCCTGACCTGGATGTCATAGCCAATAATTTTCTGAACGACCTGCAGGCGTTGCTCTTTCACCGAGGGTTCAGCCACAGTTTGTTTTTTGCCCTACTCATGGCGCCATTGCTTGCCTGGCTGGCGATAACCATTCACGGCAGGGGAAGAGCTACTTTGAGGCAATGGACTATTATGTTTTTCTGGTGCCTTTTTACGCATCCGCTACTGGATATTTTTACTAACTATGGTACCCAGTTGCTGTATCCTTTGTGGGATGCCCGCATTGCCTTTAACACCATTTCTATAGTC
Source organism: Roseivirga sp. BDSF3-8 (assembly GCF_041449215.1). Taxonomy (NCBI): domain Bacteria; kingdom Pseudomonadati; phylum Bacteroidota; class Cytophagia; order Cytophagales; family Roseivirgaceae; genus Roseivirga; species Roseivirga sp. BDSF3-8. The sequence continues at coordinate 3,148,810 of NZ_JBGNFV010000001.1, forward strand.
GATCCGCTATACACACTGCCTTTGCTGGTAACGTTTGTGGCTGTACTAATCATCAAAAACCGGCAAAAGCGCTGGCGCTGGACTATGGTCTGTCTTGCCATCAGCCATGTTTACCTTTTTCTTACTGTTCTCAACAAGTATAATATTCACCGGGTAGCGAAGGCCAATGCAGGAGAAGGCGGCCGGGTATTTACCACCCCGGCGCTTTTTACCAATGTGCTGTGGAATGTGATCGTGGAAAAGGAAGGTCACTATGAAGCAGGATATTACAGTATGCTGGACGCAGACCGGCAGATAGCATTTAAGGTAATCCCTAAAAACAGAAACCTTGCGGCAGAATACGCTGAAAGTGAAGAACTATCTTCTCTCAGGCAGTTTAGTAAGGGGTATTACGCCTACCGTCTGCAGGGGGATTCGCTTATTTATAATGACCTGCGCTTTGGTCCCTCGGGGGGATGGATGGACCCGGCTTCGGACTTCATATTTGCTTTTTCCGTTGCTGGAAACGGCAAAGATGATATAACGATAAAGCGGGTACCCCCTCAAATGAATGGACCGCAAACGCTGAATCGATTAATTGAACGAATAAAAGGTGACTGATATGACAAATGGCAAAACTGCACTCATTGCCGGTAGCACCGGCTTAATTGGCGGCCATCTGCTGCTACAGCTACTGGATGATCCTGCGTACAGCCAGGTCATATCCCTTACCCGGAGGCCTACCAGTGAGGCCCATCCGAAGTTGAAGGAGGTAATCGTGGATTTCGATAATCTGGAGCAGGCTGGCGATGACCTGAAAGCGGATCATGTATTCTGCTGCCTGGGCACCACGCGCAAAAAAGCAGGCTCTAAAGAGGCCTTTCATAAGGTAGACTATCACTATGTGGTAGAACTGGCCAGGCAGTGTATACGATTAGGCGCCAGCCGCTTCCTGGTCGTTTCAGCACTAGGTGCCAACCGCACCAGTTCAGTGTTTTATAACCAGGTTAAGGGAGAGATGGAATATACTATTACTCACCTGGACGACTATAAAGGGGTGTATATTTTCCGGCCCTCACTACTGCTGGGTGACCGTAACGAAAAACGAACCGGCGAGCGTATTGCTCAATGGTTTGCCACCACATTTTCATTTCTGTTTAAAGGTGGCCTCAAAAAATACCAGGCAATAGAAGGGCATAAGGTAGCGACTGCGATGAGGCAGGTGGCTAAAAGTGACCTGCAAGGGGTTTGTATCTTTGAATCTAACGAAATAGAAGAAGAGGTCGGAAACTTACGGACTTCTGGCACGGACTTATAAACCAATTTTTGCATGAAGAACAAAGAGGAGCTTAACAGAGATAAGGTGAATGACTACCTGGCTAAGTTGGAGCCGGGTCAGCAGCCACGCTGGGGCATGATGACCCCACAGCACATGGTGGAGCACCTGGAGGATGTGGTAAATGCCAGCAGCAACAAAATTCCTCTTGAGGTGGTGACACCCGAGGATAAACTGGCACGCTATAAGGAAAAAGGGCTACTCTCGCCGGACAACTGGCCGGTAAATACACGCTCACCCCTGCTGGAGCAGGATAAACTGCGGGAGCTGCGGCATAGTAACCTGGATGAAGCCAGGACCTCCCTATCGAAAGCCATGGAGGAATACGATGATTACTTCGTGAAAAACCCCGGTACGCAGACTAATAACGCGGTGTTCGGGGCACTGAATTACGAAGAGTGGCAGCAGTTTCACTTTAAGCACTTTCGCCACCACTTTCAGCAATTTGGCCTTATGGAGCGTCCTCATGAAGAGGGCATGCGCTCATGATCGCCGTCATACAGCGGGTGACGGAGGCCTCCGTTACCATTGAGGGGATAGAAAAAAGCGCGATCGGCCCCGGCATGCTGGTGCTGCTGGGTATTGAAGAGGCTGACGACAAGGAGGACATTGAGTGGCTCTCCCGCAAGATTGTGAACCTGCGCATATTTAATGATGAAGAGGGGGTGATGAATAAGAGCCTTAAGGATGTAGACGGGGAGATGATTGTGGTGAGCCAGTTTACCCTCCATGCCAGTACCAAAAAGGGTAACCGGCCCAGCTATATCAAAGCGGCTAAGCCGGATGTAGCCATTCCGCTTTATGAACAAATGGTGGCGCGCCTGGAGAAGGACGGGGGCAAGAGGGTACAGACCGGAGAGTTTGGTGCAGACATGAAAGTACGCCTGTTAAATGACGGGCCTGTGACGATCATTATCGACACTAAGGATAAGAAATAATGGAAGAGATAAGCCTGAAAGAGGCGCAGGAAAGGGTGGATGAGTGGATCCGTACTACGGGTGTGCGCTACTTTAATGAGCTCACCAATATGACTATACTTACGGAAGAGGTGGGCGAACTTGCCCGGCTGATGGCGCGTACCTATGGTGAGCAGAGCTTTAAGGAGTCGGACAAAGACCGTGACCTGGGCAATGAGATGGCGGATGTGCTGTGGGTACTGATCTGCCTGGCCAACCAAACGGGGGTAGACCTCACGGAAGCTTTTCAAAAGAACATGGCCAAAAAGACCTCACGGGATAAGGACCGGCATAAGAACAATGAGAAGCTGAGGGGAAATGATTGAGTAACAGAGTTGTTGAATTACAGAATAATTGATTAATAGAGTTATTGATTTACAGGATAATAGAGTTTTGGTTTTCCTGTAAACGTGATATTCTGCACAACATCTTAGCATAGATGTCAGACAGGTGTCTTGTTCCGTCTCACTCAAAGTTTCTAAGTACCTCTAACCCCCGGAGGGGTGACCTGTCTGTAGAAAATCCATTGTAGTATAATTTTAATTTCCAAGCTCCATACAAATGCCCTATCAGCCTTGTGGATAGTACACCTTAGGTTGTGGCCTCTGCCGGGTCAGTTTTTTTCTTTTTTTAACAACCGGGCGGTACCAATAAGGCCAAATAGCGGGCCGGGTACGAGTACGAGAAAGGCGTACTCTACGGGGAGAACTTTAAAAGCTTTGCCAAGTAGCAGAATGGATGGTATAGTGATGGCAAAGCCGATGCTGTTGACAATGGTGAGGGCGGTGCCTTTGGAAGCTTCCGGCGCTGTAGTAGCCACCAGGGTGGAAAACTGTGGTGAGTCCGGGGATACGGTCATTCCCCATATGATAAGGAGGGACCCGAAAAACGGAGGAGGCAATAGGTAAAACAGGGGGGACAGCAGGCAGCAAAGGCCGGAAAGGGATAATGCCATGAATGCCACACGGCCACTGCCAAAGCGGGACGATAGGATGCCCCCGAGCGCACAGGTGACGCCACCTATGGCGATAACGGCAAAGGTGAAAAGCGGTATGTTCCACTCCTGACCGGGATGCATGGCCTCATAGGCGGCTACGGCTACGGGGACAAAAGCCCAGAAAGCATACAGTTCCCACATGTGGCCAAAATATCCAAATGCTGCTGCACGAAAATCTTTTTTGGCAAATACCCTGAAAAAAGCGGTAAAGTCCGGCCTGGCTACGGGCTTGCGAAAGGGGCCGTCCGGTACCAGTAGCCCTACCACGAGGCCGCCTGCCAGTGCCATGGCAGTGGTGGTATAAAAGACGGTACGCCAGGGCACATCCTGCAGGAAGCCGCGCACGAAATGCGGAAAGGCCGTACCCATGACGAGTGCACCCACGAGGAAGCCCAGGGCGAGCCCAAGCCCGCGCTTGTGGTGGTCAGAGGCGATTTTCATGCCTACGGGGTAAATGCCTGCAAGAAAAAAGCCGGTGAGAAAGCGGAGCAAGAGAAGCGGAATGAGGCCTCCGCTGAGAAAAACGACGCCCAAATTAGCGGCAGCCCCCAGTATGGCGGATATGAGAAACACCCGGGAAGGTGAGAAACGATCGGCTATGCCAAGCATAGCAAAAACGAGGGTGCCGGTAATAAAGCCAAACTGTACGGAGGAAGTTACCTGCCCTACTGCCTCAGGCCCAAGTTTTAGATAGGCCTGCAACTCAGGCACTACGGCATTGCCTGCAAACCAGAGGGAGGTGCAGGCAAACTGTGCTAATACGATGAGCGCAACGAGCAGGGGGGAGGCTGATTCTCTTTCTTTCACGATATGCTATTTGGCCGCCCTAATATAAAAGGATTTTACGCGCGAGCTTAGGCCTCTTCTGGTTCGCTGCCGGGTTTCACATTCACAAAATGATCCGGAGCGATAGGGGTGCCGTAGTCATCCAGGCTGCTTATGATAGGCAGTTTCTTAAACTTTCGTTTTACTTCGGCATTTACACGTCCGGGCGGCAGGTAGAGGTGCTCACCTCTGGGGACAAAGTGCAGGCCCAGGGCTTCTATTAAATCCTCATAGCGTACGAAGCCTTCTTCCTCTTTGGTCCAGAAAATTTTTTTTACCTCACGGCGGATCAGGACGAGGTCGGTTTTTGGTAGCAGGTAAGGGATATTAGAAGGCCATACCGTCAGTAGCTCTATGGTTTTGGTGTCATGTTTGTTCACAAACATGATGCGGGGTACGAATACTTCCTCACCCATCTCTTCCTGAAGCTTATTCCTGTTAAAGTTATACTGCCATATATCGTCAGAAGTTTGCTTATCCATGTAGTAAAGCCCATACTCCTCAAATCCAGCCTCCGCTACTTTGCGGTTAGATGTGAGCCAGCTTTCTACTATCCCATTGTCATAGGGGCGGGGGGTGCCGTCCCGCTGCGGGTCTGAGACATAGAGGTTAAGGGCTGAGCAGAGCTTTTCTACCAGGGGAAAGCATTCGAAGGCAAAAAAGTCTGGCCGGAGAAAGTTGAGGCTAATACTCAGGCTTGTGTCTTCAAACCCTTCAAATCCTTCATCTTCCTCCGCTTCCTCATCATTACTATCTTCATCTTCATAATAGGTAAAGCGGCAATAGGCCCCTGTATCTTCATTCAGGTAATCCCAGCTATCTTCTTCCGGCTGGGGCAGGTTCGGGTCTACCACCCCGTCCAGGTAAGCCTTTATCTCCTCTCCCGATACGGGATTGTCCGGTTTTTTAAAAAAGTAAAGGTCGTAGCTCATAGTATATGTTCAGTCTCGCGTACGGTACCTGATGTTAAAAAAAGATGGCTTCATTTCGCACCCTTATGCCTTGTTTTTCCATATCCACAATAAATTGCCTCCACGTTTTGTTTCTTAGGCTGCCGGCACCATAGACTCTGTTTTTGAAATCAGAAGTAATAATCCGTAGTGTATGAGACCTCTGATGGGGAGATTCGATAACGAGCTCTGTAATGTCTGAAAGCCGGAAAGCACGTTGATGAAAAGGCCAGATATGGTTTTTGACGATCAGGAAATCTTTATCAGCTTCGAAATAATAAAGTTGTATAGAAAGTAAAACACACAACAGCAGGACCATCCCTGTCATTATTAATTTGCTTACGATGGGAATATCTAAAAACAGAATAAAAAAAGAGGCTGTAAGACAAGCATACACGAATAACCAATTGAAGGTAAAAAAGTGATTGCCCTTATATGAGGTAAGGCCTGCAGGGTTTACATAACCGGGAAGAGACAGCCGGCTCGGCTTAAAACCTGTCAGGTTCGGCCTGACCTGCTGTTTTTTCTGTTGGTTGATATGGTTTATGGCCTGGCATAATTCCTCATTATTCCGGTAGTAATTCTTTAGTAGGATAACCGGCTCATCATTTTTCAGAACTACAGTGATGGCCTCAAAAGGCATCGTAATCCACAAAAAACTCTCTCCCTGCTTGCCTGAAAGATATGTTTCCTGAATCTCGTTCCATGCAATAAAAGAAGATGATAGAATGCCTGAAAGGTGAATTCCGCTATCGGTCAGCTTGATTTTCCTGAGTGTCTTCAGGTAATAAACGGCTACCAAAAGGCCAAATACCAGCATGCCGATGCCGGGTAGGAACTGCACCATTTCACCGGAGGCGGCTTTTTCATCATTCATACTTTCTTTCCATAGAAGAAGTATGCCGAGTCCTAAGGTGAACAAAAGGATAAGCGCAGGCCCAATAAATACCTAGCCAATCGAAAACTTACTTTTGATGGTAATCATTGAATAGATGGAAATAATGCTTTTTCAATGGCAGGGCTACAGCAACCTGTCATCCCAGAAATACTTTTCGGTCCTGACCAGTTTGACGTGTTCTTCAAAAGCTTCGTGCTTGGTGTTAATGATATAGTTGTGCTCCGAAGGGATGATAGCCGAGGGCACTTTCAGGATCAGCGACTCGCGGGAGGCATACCAGCGGCTGCCGATTTCCTGCAGGCGTGAGTAAGCTTCAAATTTTCGCCAGTTGGCTGGCAGGTCGGTTGTGGGTAATGTTTTGAGGTAGGTATCGGCATCGGGCACCGAGATGATCATGAGCCTGTATGGAATGTCGGGCCTTACGGCATTGCGATGCACGACTAATTCTAATGTTGACAGGGACCTGGAGCCCCCCGTATAGATCACGAATTCGCCTCTTTTGTTCCACCGGTTGGATGCCCCGGAGGCAGAAAGCTGGTGGGAAAATTTTTCGGCTGAAATCCGGAATAACTCCATTCCTTACACGTTGTCGCCGTACTCCATAGCGGTGAGCCTGCCGTCTACGAAGCGGATGCCGGTGACCGTATTCAGGTAAGCCTTCGGCGCCTGGTTATTAAAGTAAAAGTTTTCTTTGTCCAGCCACTCCTGGAATTTCTCAATGGAGCCGAATACGGCTATGCCATGCTGGGTCAGGGAAAGGAGCATTAGTACGTGCTCCCTGGTGCTGATATTTATTTCCTGGTCGGCCTTTTTGTAAGTACGAAAGGTTTTAATATTCACGTTGAGCCAGCCGGAGAGCAATTCATCGTTGAAGCGGGTGGTTCGTTTCAGCGTCTGGACGTACTCGTAGTTCACTGTATTCTTTTGCAGATACAGCAGTACGTCCATATCGTTTATCCTCTTCGGTATTCTCCTGAGAATCTGGCGATGAACAGCTTCTAACTCGGTCATAATTCCTCCCGTCAGGTGTCTTGCAAAAATAGGTAATTTTACCTTTGTATACGAGAAAATTTACCTATTGGTTGCCGTCTATACCTCAAGCAACATGGCGCCATAGGAATAGCCACCACCAAATACTGTGATCACGATGAGATCGCCGGGCTGGTAGCGGTCTTTGTTTTCATCTAATACAATACCACAGCCTGCGCAGCCTGTGTTGCCGCGTATCTGAATGTTGCCCAGCGCCTTTTCTTCGGGTAGTTTCAGGGTTTCCATTACGTTTTTTGTGATACGCAGGTTAGCCTGGTGCGGAATCAGAAAGCGGATGTCTTCCACTGTTTTGCCATTCCTTTTCAGCAGGTCATTGGTGGCTGAAGGCATGTACTGGCAGGCATGAATGAACACATCTTTGCCAAAGGGCATATCAAAGCCGGCGAGAGGACGGAGGGTAATGGCCTGGGTGGCCTTGCCACGGGTAGCGGCACCACCGGTAAGCACGTCGGTGATCCTGATGGCGCGGTCGTGATGTTTTTCTTTTGTGATAAAGAGGGCGGCTGCCCCGTCTCCCCAGAGCGGGCCGGATTTAGGGTCCTCGTCATTGCTGTAGGCAGTATTGTGGTCGCTCACCACTACCACGGCATGGGTGGCTTTGTTCATGGCAAAGTACCCTTCCACTATTTCTACTGCGTTTACCAGGGAGCTGCAGGCAGAGGATACCGAAAATGAAGGCACGTCGTGTATATCCAGGCGGTGCTGTATGGCGTGGGCCAGGGTCACAATGGTGTCATGAGGGGTGTAGGTAGCTCCTACAATAAGGTCGATCTTGTCAGGTGAAAAGCTTATAAGGTCCAGGCCTGTCTCCACAGCCTTTACCCCCATTGTGTTCGTGTTTTCGCCCTCACCGGCTTTGCGTCTTTCTCTTATACCGGTCCGTTCTACGATCCAGTCATTCGTAAGGCCTGCCACCTGCTCGAAGTATGCGTTGGGCACTACTTCCTGGGGCACGTAACTGGCCATAGCGTCTATATACATGATAGCGGTTTTGGTTTATGTTACCGGGCGAAATCTACAGGTATTTTTTGAGAATCCCCGGTCTATTGGTTGAACGTCAGAGAGATGCCTGCAGATTCAAAATCCTTCCAAAAATCAGGATATGATTTGGCCGTCACGGCCGGATCTTCTATTTCCAGGGGCATGAGTACCGACAGGGGGGCAAAGGCCATGGCCATGCGGTGATCATCATAGGTGTTTATGAAAAGAGGTTTTTCCGGTAGGCGTACCTCACCTGGCTGCAGCACGCAGGTGGTATCGCTTATGGCGTAGAGGCGGCTCTCGCCGGTCTTTTCTATTTCCTGCTGCAGGGCTTTGATCCGGTCTGTCTCTTTAATGCGCAGGCTTTCCACCCCATTCATGGTGCATTTAATGCCCAGTGCCGTACAGGTTACGGCTACTGTCTGTGCCAGGTCGGGGCAGCCGGTAAAGTCTATTTCCAGCGCCTGCTTAGGATCTGGCTCAGGGCCGGGGGTAAGAACGACTCCCTCATTGGTAAAAGAAGAGTGTACCCCAAGTTTTTCCATGATATTGGCTATCTCCCGGTCGCCCTGCATAGACACATCACGGAGTCCTTTGAGCAGGAGGCGGCCATTACGCGCTATGGCCATCAGGCTATACCAGTAGCTGGCGCCTGACCAGTCAGACTCTATTTCGTATGAGCCACCGCTGTATCCAGTAGGTAAGACGCGCACTACATCATTAGACTCCCACATGGCGGTGGCACCGAAGCGGTTCATCAGGGCCAGCGTCATATCTATATAGGGCCGGCTGCCTATCTTGTCCGTAAGCTTAAGCGTAAGGCCTACGGGTAGCACGGGGCCGGCCATGAGCAAGGCGGAGATAAACTGGCTGCTTACATCGCCACGGATGCTGACTTCATGTACCAGGCTGTCACGGTCAAATCCATTGGTACGAAGGGGCGGATAACCCTTCTGTCCCTCATAACTGATATCTGCCCCGAGGTGCCGCAGGGCATCTGCCAGCAAGCCAATGGGTCTTTCCTTCATCCGGTCTGTGCCGGTGAGCAATTTCTTTTTCCCCATCACCGCACAGAAGGCGGTAAGAAAGCGCATGGTGGTACCTGCATCCAGCACATCGTATACGTCAGGGTCCTCGTCCAGCAGGCGCAGCATGGTGCGGGTGTCCCGGGCCGGGCTCAGATTGCTCAGGCTTATAGTGCTGTGGCTGTAGGCTTTAATGACCAATGCGCGATTGCTTTCGCTCTTGGATGAAGGCAGGGAGATGGATGTATCGGTAAGCGCAGGGCTCTTTTTCAATAAGACAGACATGAGGTCAGTTCAGTTCTCAGGTTTAGAAAGTTGATCTAAATATCGTAAATTACTGTTATCACAACAGCCGGGAGGAGGGAAGTTCACCCTTCATTCAGGATTTTTTAAACATTTGCCCGACGGGCACGTTATAATTAAGCATTGATTGCATCATTTAACCACTTTTCAGCACATGGATAATACCGAAAAAACTTTGATAGCATTTTTAGCAGGTGCAGCTGCAGGCGCATTAACCGGTCTGTTACTGGCCCCTGATTCGGGAGAAAAAACCCGTAAAAAGCTAGGTAAAAATATAGACACGTGGAAAGATGAACTCGAGACCACGTGGGATAAAACTGCATTGAAAATCAGTGATCTGACTGATTCTGTCCTTGAAGATCTGGACGGATACAGCAAGAAGGTAGCTGATAATATTAAGAACTAATTCAGCCAGCTTCAAAACCTGCAAAAGACCACTTCGGATCTTTTGCAGGTTTTTTTATTTCCCTTCATTGTAATAGATCAGGGATTTTCTCACTTCCTCTGCACTGATCTGTACATCGTAGCGTGCTTTTCCTATTCCATTAAGCAGCGCTGCAAGCACATTTCCCCCTTCATTCTTTTTATCCTGCACAGTAAGTGCCGTAATGGCATCGAAGTGTTCGGTGCCTATGGGTGCGTGGCCATATACGGATAGCATGGTATCACGAATCATGTCGCATTCTTCAGGCTGCAGGCCGCACCGGCTGGCCGATAGGTAGGCTTCTGCCACCATACCAATGGCAATGGCCTCACCGTGTAGCAGATGGTTTTCGGTATCCAGAAAATAGCTTTCCACAGCATGGCCCACTGTATGGCCGAAGTTCAGGATCTTGCGCAGGCCCTTTTCGGTGGGGTCATTCTCCACCACCTCCTTTTTTATCTTTACCGAAGCGGCTACCACTTCTGTCCAGTCCGCACTGGCCAGACTCAGGTTTCGAGACCTTTCCCAGTAGGCTGCATCTGCTATAAGGCCATGTTTGAGCACTTCGGCAAAGCCCGATCTCAGTTCGCGTTCGGGTAGCGTCTGTAGAAGGACCGGATAGATAAGTACCCGGTCGGGAATACGAAATATGCCGATGTGGTTTTTCAGTGCCCCGAAGTCTATCCCCAGCTTGCCCCCTACACTTGCATCTACCTGGGCCAGCAGGGTAGTGGGCACATTGATGAAGTTGATGCCGCGCTTATAGGTAGCCGCACAGAAGCCGCCCATGTCACCGATCACGCCACCGCCCAGGTTCAGCATCAGGCCGCGACGGTCCATTTTTGCGTCGGTCATTGCCTGCCATATTTTCTGGCAGGTGTCCAGCGTTTTATTTTTTTCTCCGCTGGTGATCCGGATCAGGGTGTGTTCTGGCAGGTAGCGCTTTACCCAAGGGTAGCAGTGGGCTTCCGTATTTTCATCTACGAGTACAGCCAAAGAGGTAAAGTCCATGGTGGCAATATGTGCGGACAGGCTGTCCAGGTCCTTTTCTATCTGTACGTTTTGGATGGTCATCTCAGGGGTTCTTTTTCAGTCAGTATTTTCGCCGGACGTCTCGTCGTCCGTCATCAGGTTGGTCTGGCGGCGGATGGATTCCTGGTGCATCATCCGGTAAAATTCCGCCACAAAGTCTTTGTTCAGGTGCAGCGCCTCGGCCCACTCCTGGCGGCTGTGGAATATTTCCTTCCAGCGCTCTATCTGCAATACGGCTACGTTATTGGTTTTTTTATACTCACCTATACGCTGTACCAGGCTCATACGCCGCGCCATGGCCTCCAGTATTTCCTGGTCGGCGTGGTCTATCTGTTCTCTCAGTTCTTCCAGGAGACTGGTAAAGCCTGCATCTTCCGCGGCTGGCTTTCGCACCTTCAGTCCCTGAAGTATTTCCTGCAGCGCGTCGGGTGTTACCTGTTGCTTGGCATCGCTCCAGGCGTGATCAGGGTCGCGGTGCGTTTCGATCATAAGGCCGTCATAGTTCAGGTCCAGTGCCACCTGCGATATATCGGCTATCATGCTGCGGTCACCGCCTATGTGGCTTGGATCGGCCATGAGGGGTAGCTCGGGCCACAGCCGTTTCAGTTCTATGGGGATCTTCCACATGGGTACGTTGCGGAAGCGTGTCTTCTGGAAGGAGCTAAAGCCGCGGTGTATTGCCCCCAGCTTGGTTGCGCCACAGCGTATGAGGCGCTCCAGGGCGCCTATCCACAGGGTGAGGTCGGGATTGATGGGGTTTTTGACTAGCACCGGCTTGTCCACGCCTCTGAGGGCTTCGGCTATGGCTTGTACGGTAAATGGGTTCACGGTAGAGCGTGCGCCTATCCATAGAATGTCCACGCCATGCTTGAGTGCCAGCTCCACGTGCTCCGGGGTGGCTACTTCGGTGGCGGTGCGTATGTCCAGGTCTTTTTTGAGATCCGAAAGCCACACCAGGGCCTCTTCACCAATCCCTTCAAAGCTATCCGGACGGGTGCGGGGCTTCCACACACCGGCGCGAATGGTGCGTATGCCTTTATGATAAACGGCCGTGGCAGTTTCCCTCAGTTGCTCTTCAGTTTCTGCGCTGCAGGGGCCGGCTACTACCCACGGATTAGCTTCCCACGGGGCGTTTTTATCCGACGTTTTCGGCCACCAATCAGCAATTTTCGGCATGCTGCTAGAATTTTCTGTCATGGCAAAGTTTTTTTTCTCCGTGAACAAGTTGCCGTCAGCGTGTTTCTATTATATTGCAAACGTTTGATATTGGTTATATGGAAAGTTATCCCATTGTTTCGTTTGAAGACACTTCTGTAGCATTTTCCTACAAATCCGATAAGGAATTGAGGAAGGCGTATCTTATATATTCTATCATGAACAACGCATCGGTAGTAAAGGTAGGCCAAAAAATGCTAAAGTTGGCTTTCAAAGTGGGGCTTCCGGTAAGGGGCATCGTGAGAAGCACCCTTTTTGACTTGTTTTGTGGTGGAGAAACCATTGCAGATAGTGAAGCCACCATTAAGCAACTTGCCAAATATGAGATCGGCACCATACTCGACTACTCAGTCGAAGGTGAGAAATCTCAAAAGGGCTTTGATAAGACTAAAGACGAGATTATAAAAACAATCGTGCGCTCCGAAGGAGACGCACGCATACCTTACTGTGTATTTAAAGTGAGCGGCCTGGCCGACTCTGCCCTGCTTACACGCTATCAGAAGAATAAGCAGCTTAGCGAAAAGGATAAAGCCGCTATGGACAGGGTATGGCAGCGCGTGGATGAGATCTGCCGTACGGCCCATGAGAAAAAGGTCCGCTTATTTATAGATGGTGAGGAAAGCTGGTTTCAGCATACGATAGACGAGATCACCTATGAGATGATGAGGCGCTACAACCGTGAGCGCTGCATCGTATATAATACTTTCCAGATGTACCGGCACGATATGCTGGGCCTGCTTAAAGAGGCTCATACCGATGCCAAAAGTGAGGGCTATTACCTTGGTGTAAAGCTGGTGCGTGGTGCCTATATGGAAAAGGAGCGTGACCGCGCTGAGGAGGAAGGGTATACTGACCCTATTCAGCCTACTAAGGCAGATACTGATCAGGATTTTGACGCAGCCCTGGCTTATTGCCTTGAGCACAATGATACGGTAAGGCTGTGTTCCGGCTCTCATAATGACAGCAGCAATTACCTGCTTATGAAGCTGATGAATGACTATGGCATGCGGCCGGATGATGACCGTGTGTGGTTTGCCCAGCTTTATGGCATGAGCGACAATATTAGCTTCAACCTGGCAAAGGGTGGCTATAATGTGGCCAAGTATGTGCCCTACGGCCCTGTGAAAGCGGTGATGCCCTACCTGATGAGGCGTGCGGACGAAAATACCAGTATTGCGGGTCAGTCCAGCCGCGAGTTTATGCTTATCAGGAAAGAAATAAAGAGGAGAAAAGGCGATGAACAGGGTAAGCTGGTGACTATGGGCGTAGAGGTAGAAGAGCAGCCTGCTGTTTCCGATCCTCTTAGGACGGCATAAGACCCGATAGACCAATATCAATACAAAAGGGATGACTTCATCATAGAGGCATCCCTTTTTTCTTTTTAGAAAGTACGTTCTTTTAATATATAGTAAAGGGCTCTGGGCCCTTTACCAGTCAGGTTAAGTCTTTAAACTATCCCCGTATTTAATTATCGAACGCTGTAAGCTCAGATAGCCTAGCCTTCGTACCGCTCTATCTCTCCGTCATTCACCAGATAAGACACCTCTGCTAACTGAAACATGTGCTCGACGTCGTCTGAGTAGGCCTCTACTATATGGATGTCGCGCTCATGGTAGTGTTCACGGATGCGGCGGGTCTTTTCTTCCTGCTTGCAGGCCTTGCCCTGCACTTTATAGGTTCCGTTTTCGTATTCGGCGCGTGTGCCTACCCAGGCGTCTACCTTGAGGTGGTTATCAAACAAGGGAGCGGCATACACCTCCAGGGCGCCGGTGGCAAACACGATGGCCACCCCCTGGCTGCGAAGTTCGTCTATACGTTTCAGCAGGTTCTTGTTGAAGTGCTTGGGGTATTCTATCCGCCAGAAGTCAGCGGCAAACTCGTATACCTTTTTTGGAGGCAGTTTATTCAGGTAGTTAAAGAAGTTCTCTTTGAATTCTGTATGAGAAACCATTCTGAACTTTCCGAGGGCTTTGAACATCCCCAGGTGAAAAATATTGATCAGTTTGTAGTTCCTTCTGAAGCACACAAACTTGAAGAAGATTTCTTTAGAAGAAAGGCTGTAGACGGTGCTGTTCAGGTCGAACACAGCCATTCTAACCGGTTCACTCATAGAGGGATAGTATTAGGTTGCAAATGCCTTTACCAACCCCTCTGCCGGGAAATAGTTGCCGGCAGTCAGCAGATAGTTTCTATGAGGTAACCAGTAAGTTATCAGTGACTGGCAGAATAGCTTATTATTTCCAGCCGTTTTTGTGTGAGACTGTTAGAAGGGTAGCGAATAAAACAGCAAATAATTATGAGGGATAAAAACCAATCTACGGGAAGAGTATTACCAGATACGAAAGCACCACAACTGACCCTGCCCCTGCTGGGTGGCGGTACGCTGGATTTGCATGAGGAGGCCTCCGGGGCTAAAAATTTCCTGGTGGTATTGTTTTACCGCGGGCTGCACTGTCCTATTTGTAAAAAGCAATTACTGGATATGCAGGCACATGAGGATAAATTTAAAGAAGCGGGGATAAACGTGGTAGCCATAAGTATGGATGAAGAGGCACGGGCACGGAAAAGCCGTGCGGACTGGGGGCTGCAGGACTTAAAAATGGCTCACAGCCTGCCGGAAGAGGTAGCCAGAAAGTGGGGGCTCTACATATCCACCGCTGTAAAAGACGGGGAGCCGGAGGTGTTCTCCGAACCTGGCATGTTCATTCTAAGACCTGACGGGACTGTCTTTGGCCTGACGATACAGTCTATGCCCTTTACCCGCCCGGGGGGTGAGGAAGTGCTCAAAAGCCTGTCGTGGGTGGCGGAGAACGGCTATCCGGCGAGAGGAGTCGCATAGCGGGGGTGCTCCTGAGCGTTCAGGACATTGGTAAGCTTCTGTTATTGAGATAAATAGTAAGATGACCTGCGTGAGCCGGCCATCTTTTTTTGCCTGTTCTTTTAAAAACTATAGGGGTGCTGCTCAACATATTGGGGCCAGGCGACTTTTGATAATATGACCCGGGAATAAAACAGGCCGTATTATGTCCAAAGGAATTTACCTGACCATAGATGACAGCCCTTCAGCAGGATTTGGGCGGAAGTTGAAATACCTGCACGAAAGGAATATCCCCGCTGTATTCTTTTGCCGCGGTGACCGGCTACAAAAGCAGTTGCCGGATGTACTGAAGGCGATACAGATGGGGTATGTGATAGGTAATCACGGGTACAGCCACCGTCATTTTTCTACACTAAGCCCGCAGGCCTGCTGCCGGGAAATTGATAAAACGCATGAGCTCATCAGCAAGGCATATGAAGCCTGTGGCATACAAGCCCCGCCGCGCCTGTTTCGTTTCCCATACGGTGATAAAGGGGATAACCGGTTTGGCCTGCATTTCTACCCTTTTAAAGAAGCCTGTCTGTCCGGACTTAAACATTTTGTGCGGTGGCGGTACCAGGTAGCCAATAGCATGCCCGGGGCTATGAAAAGCAGGATCCTCCACCGCTGGGAGGAAGAGGGCCGGCGAAAGAAGATCATTATCCAGCAGCACCTGGTAGGTAAAGGCTACACTCCCCCCTCATTTTCCATCCATTACCGGTTTTTCAAAGAATTTGCGGAAGATGCGGACTGGCTGTGGACGCTGGACGCAGAAGAGTGGCGGTATAAATACGCTTCGCAAATACCAGAAGAGGCAGGTGCTGAGCTACAGGACAGGCTGGTAATGAACGACCCACCGCTGGCTTTTGGTCCGGTAAAAGAGGGTCATGGCATGCCAAACCTGCTTTCGGATGAGGTGCTGCTGATCCATGATCATGAAGAGACCGAATCCCTGTTTTACGAAATTATGGATTACCTGCAGGGACAGCATGTTACCTTTCTGGATCCGCTATCAGGCAGGTAGGGCCGCTTTGGCAGAGAGCTCTGTGCGCAGCTTGGTATTCCAGGTAGAGATAGTGGTACAGTGGTGCAGGTAATAGCGGTATTCTTCCGTCATGTCGTCCGGGTCTATGTACCAGTCAAGGTGGCGAAGGGTGTAGGGCCTGTCCAGCCGCATGGCGGGTGCCACCAGGTTTACCTGTGAGGTGCGCCTGTACATGGCAAAGGTAGTATCAATGCAGGCCCGGTAGCCCTCCGGCTCAGCCTTGTGGCACCAGTATTGTTGTTCCCAGCGCCTTACTTCCTTACAAAGCGGATAGTGTGCCGGAATATCCTGTACCTCCAGGGAAGCTCCTACGTGATTAAGGTATGGGTACTTGTCCAGGGCCAGCATCATTTGTTCCAGCATATCGGGAGGGGTAGAAGGGTAGGGCAGCAGGTCGGCATCCGTGACCACATATTTTTCAAACTCATTCAATACCATCGTTGAAGGCAGTACCATCCCCAGTTCATGGTTCTTTTTTAGCCTTACTACCTGTAGGCCCGGTTCGTTAAGCGTATCGTAATACTCCAGCAGGGGCGGATAGGTGGAGTGATTGTCAAGAATAACCAGAGAGGTAGGCACGCTGAGGTGTTGCAGCCATTGCACAAGAGCCCTCACGGAGGCATAGCGGTTAAAGTTATTGATAATGACAGGGATGGTGCCTGGTAGCAACTTGCTTCTATCTATCAGATGTGTGGGAGGAAACAGGCGGTAGTAGTTGGCTCTTAGCTTGTCAATAAGCCGGAAGACCCGGACATGCTTCAGCCGTGTTCTTTCTGCAGATACAGGAAAGACCTCTTTAAAGTCTATAGCGGTGGCATGAATAGTGGTAGCCAGTTTCTTTTGAGATCTATATTAATCATCTGATTTATAGTTGAATATACTGATTTTTCAGGGTATATCCGAACGGGTTGGACGGATTGTTAGCTGCCGGGTGCGTTCTGCGGTACTCAGGGTGGCTTTGACTTTAATGGCTAAAAAGCCCCGTCCCTTGGGGCATAGCCTTACTCACCGGATTGCCGGCCCAGCCTCCAGGGTAGTCATATCTTTCTATAGCCACCTTTCTGCGTCTGCCCCTCCTCGGAGGGTATTTGCCATTACTAATTGATTTTAAGCAATTTGAGCTTGGTTTGACATCTATAGTGCCTGGGGCGCTTTAGGCTCAGGCGGACTTATCTGCATGTGGATAGAAAATAAAGGCAGGCTTTTTCTTCTTAAGCATTGAGCGTATCAAGGGAAATGCACAAAAACTGATAATGTACAATTATCAGGTAGTATGCTCAATGTCTGGCCTTACCGAACGATAGGCGAAGGAATACCCTCCCCTACATGGTTTAAAGACGGTTCAGAAACGGTTCAGTACCGGGTTGGTTTTCGTGAAAAAAAGGGCGAAAGTTTTTGGGGGTATGTGTGAAGGGTGTATGGTAAAAGTACAATTTACAGGTAAGTAATCAAACTAAATCTTACGCAAGATTGCCATGCTTTTATTTTTAGCTTGACGGCCCCCTCATCACAGCAGGTGAAAAGGCAGAGGCAATCCATCGCTATGTAAAGCAATGAATGGTGCACACGCTGGCAAGATGGTTACTTACCTGCGTATTCCACGTCTGCAGGGTGGCGGTGAGTAGTACGCTTGACAAAAAGGGCTACCAGTGCACTGGTAAGCAACCCCAGTACGGCGGCACCTATTATTGCCTGCATCATGTAGCTGGGCAGGTTAAAGTAGTTTTCTGCCTCCGGGGGGGTCATCTGGCCTGTGCTTACGGCATACTTACTCACCGTAGCAAAGTAGTCGGGTGTGATGAGGTAGTGTACAATAAGCTGGCTTACGGGACTAAGGACCATGACAATGGCGGTAATGATAGCCCCGCTTGTAAAGGCCTGACGGTAAGTTATATGGCCGTAATAGAAATTCCTGCGCTTATCCAGCAGGGCAAACACATAGAGAAGGATGGCCGGTATGGCAAAAAGGTTGGTATAGATGGCATGCTGGCTTATGTACTTATCGTGGAGGCCCAGGCCCTTTTCCAGTACCATCCATAGCAGGGCCACTACAAAAAAGATAAGGCCCCATTTGATCTCGATCGCACGCTTTTTCATGATTTTAATGGTTTGGTCAGGTTTGTTTTAATCAAAATAGACAAACTTTCTCACTTTAGACAGAGATAGGGGTTAAAAAACGAAGGGCTGTCCCTTGTCGGAACAGCCCTGACTATCAGATATTTACTTAGCCATTTACTAGCATTGCTCCGGGTTGCTGGGGCACCACCAGCCGGTACATGGCTCACAGGTTTCGATACCGTTTGTTTTGCAGGTTCCGGTTACTCCGCCTTTTACCAGGGTTACATCCTGAGTGACGAAGCTGGAAACAGACAGTTTGTCAAGTGCGATTTTCTTTTTCATGGTAGTCTAATGTTTAGTTACACCCATGAAAATACTAAAATCCCGGCAGTATACCCACACGGGGAGAATATATAAAGCACAGAAACTGATTCAACAGGAGGTTTGCGGGCTGGTCCCCCGGGGTTATTAATCGTAATTGCGTGCGCCGAATATGGCGCTGCCTATTCGTACCAGTGTGCTGCCCTCTTCCATAGCGATCTGGTAGTCACCACTCATGCCCATGCTAAGCTCTTTCATGGTCACCTGTTCACTGCTGTGGTTCTCTTTTATTTCGTCAAAAAGGCCCTTCAGTGATTTGAACTCCTTTCGCACCAAGGCCTCATCGTCTGTATTAGTGGCCATGCCCATCAGTCCGCGGATCTCCACGTTAGGTAGCTCCTGCAGGGTTTCCGGCTTTAGCAGGGCGAGTACCTCCTCACGGTCCAGACCAAATTTGGTTTCTTCTTCGGCGATGTGTACCTGCAGCAGGCAGGGGATTACCCGCTCTGCTTTGGCGCCCTGCTTATTTACTTCCCTCAGCAGGCGCTCACTGTCTACGGAGTGGATGAGGCTCACGAAGGGGGCAATGTACTTGACCTTATTACGCTGGAGGTGGCCTATCATGTGCCACTGGATGTCATCGGGTAGTTCTTCCTGCTTGGCGGCCATTTCCTGCGCCTTATTTTCTCCAAACACGCGCTGGCCGGCCTCGTAGGCCTCTTTAATGTCTTCTACCGGCTTGGTTTTACTAACCGCACACAGGCGAGTACCGTTTTTTTCCAGTTCTTCTGTGAATCTCTCTATGTTTTCGCGAATATTCATAGATAAAAAAATGGAACCTCTTGTATAATTGTAACTGAATGATCCGATATTTTTCGGATAATGGCCGAAATTAGCAATAATTCGGACATTCGAACAGGAAACAGTCCGATAAGGCATAACAGACAAAGCCACTAACCTTATTTTTTAGCAAGAAATATTTATGGCTATACTGGGCACACTTTTAAAAAACGGTATACGCATCCGCGAAAGCCTGGAGCAGGAGTACACCTCTGCCTTCGATCTGCAAAAGGCTGAGCTGCGCAAGCTGATGATCCTGGCCAAAGGCACAGAGTTTGGCAGAACCTATGGGTTCAGAAAAGTACTTAACTCCTTTCGCTCCCAGGATGTAAAGAAATTCTACACGGCCTATAGCAAATCCGTACCGGTACATGACTATAATGCTATGTACAGCCGGTGGTGGCATAAGACCCGCGAGGGCCAGCGCCGTGTCTCGTGGCCGGGCAAGGTGCGGTATTTTGCCCTCAGCTCCGGTACTTCGGAGGCTTCGTCCAAGTACATACCGGTTACTAAGGACATGATCCGGGCCATCCGCAAGACCAGTATCCGGCAGATACTGAGCCTGGGCCGGTATGATCTGCCCGATTCCCTGTTTGAGTCGGGCATACTGATGCTGGGAGGTTCTACCCACCTGAACTATAACGGCCGCTACTTCGAAGGAGACCTGAGTGGCATTACGGCCAGCCAGATACCCTTTTGGTTTCAGCATTTTTATAAACCGGGGCAAAAGATAGCCGCCACCCGCGAGTGGGACCAAAAGCTGGATGATATCGTGCTCAATGCCAGCAAGTGGAACATAGGCATCATAGTAGGGGTACCGGCCTGGATACAGATATTGCTGGAAAAGATCATTGCTCACTACGGGGTGGATAACATCCATGACATATGGCCTAACCTGCAGATATATGTGCACGGGGGGGTGTCTTTCGAGCCTTACCGGAAGGGGTTTGCCACGCTGCTGGGCAAGCGTATAGACTATATAGAGACTTACCTGGCCAGTGAGGGGTTCATTGCCTTCCAGGCCCGGCCGAATACGAATAGTATGAAGCTGGTGCTTAATAATGGCATCTTCTATGAGTTTGTGCCTTTTACAGACGATAATTTCGATAGCGACGGCAGCCTGATCTCTAATCCGGAAACGGTGATGATAGACCAGGTGGAAGAGGGAAAGGAGTATGCCATACTGCTGAGCACGTGCTCGGGGGCATGGCGCTACCTGATAGGGGACACGGTGAAATTCACTGACAAGGAGCAGTGCGAACTGATCATCACGGGCCGTACGAAGCACTTTCTGAGCCTGTGCGGTGAGCACCTTAGCGTGGACAATATGAACAAGGCGGTAAGGCTGGTGGCTGATGAGCTTAATATCAATGTGAAAGAGTTTACTGTGGCGGGCATACCCCACGGCACGCTTTTCGCCCATCACTGGTACATAGGTACAGACAATGAAGCCGACCCTGACACTTTCCGCAACATGCTGGATGAAAAGCTGAAAGAGCTTAATGATGACTACAGGGTGGAGCGTAGCGCTGCCTTAAAGGATGTATACCTGGACATGCTGCCCAGCAGCACCTTTTACCAATATATGAAGCTGCAGGGCAAGGAAGGGGGGCAGAATAAATTTCCCCGGGTGATGAAAAAAGATAAGTACGAGGCCTGGAAGGCCTTTTTGGCACAAGAGGGCAAATCTGCCTGATACGATGGACGCACTGCTACAGGGTATACTGATGGGGCTATTGCTGGCAGCGCTGGTGGGGCCGGTCTTCTTCTCGCTTATACAGACGAGTATTAGCAAGGGGATGCTGGCGGGGGTGTGCATGGCCCTGGGTATCAGTATTAGTGACAGTCTCTACATTCTCATCACTTATTACGGGGTGAGCCGTTTTATGGACAGCGAGGGCTTTCAGATGTTTTTGGGGGCGGCCGGCGGGGCCATCATGCTCATTTTCGGGATAGTATATCTTATAAAGCCCACCTCTCCAAACGAGGGTGCCCGCATCAGGGTGGAAAAAGGCACCCTCACCCGGCAGGTGGTCAAAGGCTTTTTGCTCAATGGCATTAATCCCTTTGTGCTGCTCTTTTGGGTGGGCATTATGAGTATGGCCCGGCTTAATCTGGGCTTCTCTTCCGCTGACACGGTCACCTTTTTTGCCGCCATAGTAGGTACTGTTTTCCTTACGGATATCCTCAAAAGCTGGCTGGCTAATCTGCTGCAGTCTGTGGTCACCCCCCGCTTTATGAAGATCATGAACCGTGTGGTGGGCGTGCTGCTGATCGGGTTTTCCCTGCGCCTCTTTCTCTTTGCCGCTGCCCCTGGTTTTTGATGGGGGCTAACAATACGGCTTGTGCCGGGGTTTGGGCTTTAATCACTCACCCCAATCTTATGAAGCGAACCCTGCTCACCCTTGCCTTGTGTATTTTTGCGGCCACTGTCATGGCCCAGTCAGTAAGCCCCTCACTAGAATCATACAATGAAAAGCGCCTGGATATAACGCAAACGGGTATGCTGGTGCTCGGCGGCTGGGCGGTAGCCAACATGGTGGGTAGTCCGCTGCTGGGCCGGAATGCCTCCGGTCCGGACAAGTATTTTTACCAGATGAATACCTACTGGAACGTGGTGAACCTGGCCCTGGCAGGCTTTGGCTACTACGGCGCCGCCACAGCAGATCCGGCCGCCTTCTCTCTGTTTGAGACCATGCAGGAGCAATACGGGGTGAAAAAACTACTGCTGGTAAATGCCGGGCTGGATGTGGCTTACATGGCCGGGGGCTTTTACCTGAAGGAAAGAGGGGAGCGGCTGGATGAGGACCGCTGGCGCGGGTATGGCCGTTCGCTGGTTCTGCAGGGCGGTTTCCTGCTGGCTTTCGATGCCATTCTCTTTTACATTCATAATACGCACGGGCAGGACCTGGCGCCATTTCTTACAGCCCTCAGGCCGTACCCCGGTGGCATGTCCCTCGTATTTCAATTCTGATGCAGGTTTTAATAGTATAATTTGATTAATCTGCATTCAATTCTTACATCATTTTTTATTTACCTGTTTTATTGTATATTTTTAAGAAATAATGGTGAAAATATTTTGTCGGATGGGCCTGTCCTGCTGTAACGGCCTGCTTGCCTGCGGTGCCAGCCAAAGGTAGCCGGGCTTGGGATGATGACCCTTCCGCATCGCAAAATCTAACTTTAACCATTGGAGCCATGACAGCCCGGCACAGCCCTGTGCCGGGTTTCTTTTTTATTGCTCACAATTTGATTTTAAGACTGTTATAGAACCTGATAACACACTATAGCATTCATAAAAGGATTAAATGAGTAGTTCCAAACTAAGTGTACCCTCCGTATGGGCATTGGCTGCGGGGGGTATGGTAGGTGGAGGAATTTATACCGTATTAGGGGTGGTCATTGCCGCCGCCGGGCAGTGGACCTGGCTGGGCTTTTTGCTCACAGGTATCATAGCCCTCGCCTCAGCCTACAGCTATGCCAGCTTGTCTAATAAGTTTAATGAAAGCGGGGGTGCCTTCGGTTTTCTGGAGGAGCTGGACGATAAGAACATTGGCGGCAATATAGCCTGGCTGCTTATCCTCGGCTACATATTTACCATCTCCGTGTACTGCTATGCTTTTGGCCATTATCTTTCCTTTGCCTTTCATGGTACCCCCATGCTTACGCGGGGACTGGCTATAGGCATCACCATTGGCCTCATTATGCTGAATCTGTCTGGTGTGGGTAAGATGACCAAGGTGGAGATTACCATTGTATCTGTCAATCTGCTCATACTGCTGGGGCTGGGCATCTACGGCCTTACCCAGTGGGATTCCCACCAGCTTACCTCGGGTATAGCCCCAAAGCCGGCCTGGGCCTCCCTTATAGGTGGAGCGGCCATCTTCATGGCCTATGAGGGCTTTCAGCTACTTACCTATGAGTACGATAAGATCAAAAACCCGGAAAAGATCTTTGTGCCCACCCTGGTATCTGCGGTAGGCTGCGTCATATTTATCTACATTATCGTGAGCGTGGGTGCCACCATGCTCGGCGGTGCTTATGACCTGGTCAGCTTTAAGCAGGTAGCCCTTTCTGTGGCTGCTAAGAAAACCTTTGGCCAGACAGGCCTGTGGGTCATGACCATAGCCGCAGGTTTTGCGACTACGGCGGCCATCAACAGCACCCTGTTTTCCACCGCCTCCCTGAGCCGCAGCATTGCTAACCGTAAGGAACTGCCGCAGTGGTTTTCACATACCAACAGCAATGATGTACCCGACCGGGCGGTGATCCTCATCGGTAGCCTGGCCGGTATATTGGCAGTGATCGGCTCCCTCTCTGCCCTGGTGGAGGCGGCCAGCGTGGTCTTCCTGATCACCTTCGGTACGGTAAACCTGCTGGCTTACCGTAATTTGGAGAAGCGCCGGTGGATACCCGTTACAGGCATAGCATTTACCCTACTCATCGGGCTGGCGCTCATAGGCAGGCTCATCATTACCAAACCCATAGCCCTTACCGGCCTGGTAGTGGTTTCACTACTCATCATACTCGGCCGCCCTTATCTGTTAAAAATAACCGGAACCAAAGATGACCAGGACTAAGCTGCTTTTTTTACTCATCGGACTATGCATGGTGGCAGGCTGTGGCACCAAAAAGGACAAGCCGCCGGTAGAGGTACGGCTGGCAAACTTTCTTGTGGGGCCGGCGTCCGCCACCATAGAGCTTACAGACGGGGAGGGTAACACCCACTCCACCAAACTGGACTATGGCAGCTATGGGGAATATATGGAGGTGCCTGAGGGGGTGGCTAAGGTCCGGGTAAAGGCAAAAGACAGGCTCGTGCTAACCACCGAACTGGGTATAGGCAAGGGGAGTAGCTTTACGCTTGCCGTCAGGGGCCTTGCCAAGGAACAGCGGGAGACGGAGCGACTCACTACGAAGGCGCAGCTGCTGGAAGTATTCGAAGGCGCTACCGGCAGCCCCGCAAACGGCGCTCTGCCGATGCTCAATACTTACTGCGACCGCTTCGAAGGGGCAAAGGAGAGCGGCCAGCTTAAGATCACTCATCTTACGCCCGGCTTTGCCCCCCTGGAAGTATTTATAAGGAAAAAAGAAGGCATGAAGTCCGTGGGAAAAGCGGCCTACCCGAAAACCACAGATATGAAATCCATAAAACCCGGGAGCTACGAAGTGGAAGTGCGCTACGCCGGTTCACCTCTTGTGCTCTACTCCGGCCAGCTCAGGATAGACCCCGGCGTACTTACTACCCTGGCCATCATACCCAGGCGCAGCAGCTATGCAGATAAGGTACAGGTCGTCACCATGGAGAAAAGCACAGAGCCATAGCTCCATCCGCCACAAGTCACGATGAATCGCGCCCCTACGATTATGTAAATCAATAATTCTGTTATTCAATGGCTGATACCATTCACTCATTCTCCCATTCAAAATTCACTCATTATTCCCCATCTCCGTCTATCTACCACTTCTCAACTAAAAACTTACCACTCATCACTCAACACTCTGGTATCCTCGTGCTATCCGCCACAAGTCGCGATGAATCGCGCCTCTACGATTATGTAAATCAATAATTCTGTTACTCAATGACTGATGCCATTCGCTCATTCTCCCATTCAAAATTCACTCATTATTCCACTGACATCCCCCGACCCTGACTTTTGTCTTCCGGTGATCCGTCCTGCGTCTAGAGTTGCTACATTTGAGTAGACAGTAAGTTAAGGGTGATCTTATTACCTTTAGAATATGAGTTACGAACGTAAGAGTTATGATGCTGCTTTTAAGAAGGAAGTAGTAGAAATGAGCTATCAGCGGGATAATATCAAAGAACTGGCTAATGACCTCGGCCTTCGTCCAGAGTTGATTTATAGATGGCGCAGTGAGTATGAACGAAGTTCTGACAAGAGTTTTCCTGGTCATGGAAAGGCTAAATTAACTCCTGAAGAGAAGAAGATTAAGCAACTGGAAAAGGAGTTAAGGGATGCTAAGATGGAGCGTGATATCTTAAAAAAGGCCATAAGCATCTTCTCCAAGAACGATGGGAGATCTTCCAATTCATAGCTGATCACCGCCACCAATTTCCCATTGAGAAGATGTGTAAATGCTTTAAAGTTAGCAGAAGTGGCTATTATAAATGGCTGAGTAGTCCTGCCTCACAAAGGTCAGAAGAAAACCTGGAGCTGACTAAGCACATTAAAAAGCTCTATATCGAAAGTGATAGTTCTTATGGTTCGCCCCGAATGACCATGGCTCTTCTGGAGCAAGGTATTAAGGTATCCAGACCTCGAGTAGCCAGGCTAATGAAGAAGTTAGCTTTAAGAAGCAGGCACAAAAAGAAGTTCAGAATAACTACTGACAGCAAACACAACTTTAGACTGTCTCCTAATCTATTGAACAGGGAGTTTTCCGTTGAAGAGACTGGCAAAGTGTGGGTATCAGATATTACTTATATTAAGATAAAGGAAGGCTGGCGATACCTGACGGTAGTGATGGACCTGGCTGACAGACAGGTTATAGGTTGGTCGATTGCCAACTCGATGCACGCAAGTAAAACAGTATTACCAGCTATAAAGATGGCTATCACCAACAGGCGGCCTAAAGAGAATATGATCTTTCATTCAGACCGGGGCGTTCAGTACGCGTGTACAGCTTTTAGAAGCTATTTAAAGTCATTGAAGGTTGTCAGGCAAAGTATGAGTAGAAGAGCTAATTGCTGGGATAATGCAGTGGCAGAAAGCTTCTTTAAGAGCCTTAAGGTGGAAGCAATATACGGACGACCCAAACTATCCAAAACACAGATAAACGCGACTCTCTTTCAATATATAGAGCTATGGTACAATAGGAAAAGGCTTCATTCAGCACTAGGCTATAAAACTCCTAAACAGAAAGAATACGAACTAAATCAAATACCGATTGCCGCTTAAGTTTCTGTCCACTTTTTTGTTGCAAGTCCAGTGCTGTTTTTCATCAATGAGGTAGACGAGGCAAGTCGCGATGAATCGCGCCTCTACGATTATGTAAATCAATAATTCTGTTACTCAATGACTGATACCATTCACTCATTAATACCAAGCCTAAGTGTCCCGGTGGGGGCTGCCAGACGCTGCAGGGACCACCGAATGTCGGACCTCCCTGAAAGAAAAAGTGTGGCACCTTTTTCATTCTGTCCCCTGCCTGAGATCAGGAGGGGAATTTTCGTGCTATAGATTATTTCTGAGGGTGAAAGGAGGCTGTGTGCAGGCAGTAGCGTCTACGTAAACTCTTTAAAGAACTAAAAACTCAACACTCATCACTCAGAACTCGATGACTCTGTTATTCAATTACTCAACAATTCTATCACCCCCATTTCCGTCTACGTACCGCTTCCTAACTAAAAACTTAACACTCATCACTCAGAACTCGATGACTCTGTTACTCAATTACTGATAACATTCACTCATTCACTCATTCAAAATTCACTCATTACTCCCCATCTCATCACTCAAAACTCAATAACTCAGCATCTCAATAATTATCTATTATCTTCGTCGCCCATTTCCCTCAAATAACCTGAACTACCATGGCGGCCCTTCCAGTAATCGACTCCACTATTTCACCCGAAGCACTTAGCGAATGGCTGGGGGAGGCATACCCCTTTTCGCAGGCACCGGAGGTGAAGTTGTTTCGTACCGGCATAAACCACTCGTACTTTGTAACGGCAGGGGCCGAGAAGTCTGTGCTCAGGATATACAGCTACCAGTGGCGTACCGAAACGCAGATAAGGGAAGAAATACGGGTGCTGCAGATGGCAGATAGGGCCGGGGTGCCTGTGTCCCTGCCGATGCCTGATAAGGACGGCAACTACCTGCAAACGCTGGAAGCTCCCGAGGGGCAGCGCTTTGCTATGCTCTTTACCTTTGCGGAGGGCAAAAAGGTGCGGCACTTTAGCGAGCGCCTCTGCGAGCGGCTGGGCGAGACTATGGGGCGCTGGCATGCTGCTACGGAAGGGGAGGAGGTACAGCGCATCACCTATACGGCCAGGACCCTGGCCCAGGATCCTTACACCTATGCAGGGCGGTTTTTCCGTGCGGAAAATAACGAGATGCAGTTCATCAGGCGCTCCGGCGATAAGATCAGTGAGTTGTTCGGCCAGGCAGATCAGGCTAAGCTGCGTAGCGGTATTGTGCACCTGGATATCTGGTATGATAATATGAACATCACCCCCGAGGAGACATTCACCTTCTTCGATTTTGATTTTTGTGGCAATGGCTGGCTGCTGCACGATGTGGCCTACTTCCTGACGCAGATGTACTTTCAGGAAGCCGACAAGCAAGTGTACGAAGGCAAGAAAGCCGCCTTTCTCAGGGGCTATACCCGTACCAACAGCCTCAGCGATGAGGAGATCGCCCTCCTGCCCTGGTCCAGCCTCAGCATATGGATATTCTACCTTGGCGTACAGAGCCGCCGCTTCGATAACTGGTCCAATGTCTTTCTGTCAGAGAACTACCTCATCCGCTTCATGGGCATGATCAAAGACTACCTCAAGTACAACGGCATAGAGTGGGAGTAAGGCAGAAATGTCCACCCTATTCAATTATTCTATCATTACCCTCGTGCTATCCGCCACAAGTCGCGATGAATCGTACCAAAGGCATCCCCATGGGACGCCTCTACAGATGTGTGCTATTCAAATTAAATTTCCTCCGACTCACCACTAATAACTAAGCACTTAAAACTACTTTATCATTACCCATCTTCGTCCACGCACCGCTTCGCAACTAAAAACTTACCACTCAAAACTTATAACTCTGGTATCCTCGTGCTATCCGCCACAAGTCGCGATGAATCGCGTCTCTACGATTCTGTAAATCAATAACTCTATTATTCAACAATTCAATCCTTCACTCATTAAGAATATACCCTTCCGCCAGCTTACGGTATTGTGCCACCTGTTCTTTTTGCCAGGCCTCGTCGCGTTTGTGTGTGTCGGCGATTATCTGCGCTACTGCCGGGGCCATTTCCAGGCTAGCGCGGGCATCCAGTAGCAGCGCCCGCGTGCGGCGCGCCAAGAAGTCCTCCACGGTACGACACATTTCGCTTTTTGCTGCCCATACCACCTGCGCTTTGACTATGGGTAAGTTCGCGTGCAATTGCTCCTCCAGTTCTGGCTTCCGTTCCATCATTTTGCGGATAGCCACCCCGTCCGAGCCGTAGAAGAAGAGGCTGTCTGCCGGGTCTGGGTGCTTCAGCCAGCCGTGTATACGCAGCTCCCGGGTGCGGCTCGGGCGGCTCTCCAGCCCCGCGATCAGCGCTGCTTTATCCACGGCATCCTCGCCCATTTTCCGGTACGTCGTCCACTTGCCTCCCGTTATTGTCACCAGGCCGGAGACTGATACTATGATGGAGTGGCTCCGGCTCAGGTTTGCCGTGCTCTCCCCGTCTTCCGTTTTCACCAGCGGGCGCAGACCCGCAAATACACTGCACACATCCGTGCGCTTAGGGTCCTTCGTCAGGTAGCGCGCCGCCTCCTGCAAGATGAAGTTCACCTCCTCCTCCAGCGCCCGCGGCTCCAGCGTCACGTTTTTCACCGGCGTGTCCGTGGTGCCCACCACCACCTTGTTATTCCAGGGCACCGCAAACAGCACCCTTCCGTCCGCCGTCTTAGGCACCATGATCGCCGAGTCTCCCGGCAGGAAGCTCTTGTCTAGCACCAGGTGCACCCCCTGGCTCGGCTGCACCATCCGCTTCGCCTCCGGCTCGTCCATCTGTATGATGTCATCCACAAACACCCCCGTGGCATTTATCACCACCCGGCCCTCTATCTTATATGAGCGACCCGTCTCCAGGTCTTCCGCCACCACGCCGCTCACCATGTCCTTACGTTTCAGCAGGCCCGTCACCTTCATGTAGTTCAGCAGCGTGCCCCCGTTTTCCGCACAGGTTTGCGCCAGGTTCACCGCCAGGCGCGAGTCGTCAAACTGTCCGTCGTAGTAGATCACCCCGCCGCGCAGGCCCTCCTGCTTCACCGTGGGTATCAGCTCCAGCGTTTCCTCCTTGCTCAGGCTCTTGGAGGGCCCCAGGCCCAGCTTTCCCGCCAGCATATCATACACCTTCATCCCCACTGTGTAGAAGGGGCCACCCCACCAGTCGTAGGTAGGGATCACAAAGGCCTGGTTACGCACCAGGTGCGGCGCATTCTGCATCATCAGGCCCCGCTCCTCCAGCGCCTCTATCACCAGGCTCACATCTCCCTGTTTCAGGTAGCGTACCCCCCCGTGGGCCAGCTTGGTGCTGCGGCTGCTTGTACCCTTGGCAAAGTCCGCCTGCTCCAGCAGCAGCGTACTGTAGCCCCGGCTGGCGGCCTCTACGGCAGTGCCCAGCCCTGTGGCGCCGCCGCCAATCACTATTACATCCCACACGCTCTCAAAGTCCTCCAGCGTGTCCAGCATGATCTCACGGTCCAGCTTCATAGTATTCTGTTAAAAAATTAGTGGTTAGAGTGAATGTCTTTCGGGTAGTGGTTTTTTCTTTTCAGGCCGGGTAGTCCGGTGCTTTTTTGTATCACCGCGGTATGGTTTATTATATACGGAATCAGGTATCTTCTCAGTTTCGCGCCGCCCAGTTCTTAGAGCGGCCCACCGCCTCATCCCATCGCGAGAGCAGATGCCCCGCATCAAAACCCTCCTCCGGGGTGAACGTTCGGTCTGCCTGCCACTGTGCTTTCAGGTCTTCGTGGTCTTTCCAGAAGCCTACCGCCAGCCCTGCAAGGTACGCCGCCCCCAGGGCTGTCGTCTCCATCACCTCCGGTCGCTTCACCACCAGGTCCAGTATATCCGACTGAAACTGCATCAACAGGTCGTTTGCACTCGCCCCGCCATCTACGCGCAGCTCCTTAAAGGGCATTTCCGCATCCTTTTGCATCGCCCGCATCACATCCATGGTCTGGTACGCCATACTTTCCAGCGCCGCCCGCGCGATGTGGCCCGCCTCCGTACCGCGGCTAAGCCCCACGATGACGCCCCGCGCATACTGGTCCCAGTGCGGCGCCCCCAGTCCTGTCAGGGCCGGTACCAGGTACACATCCCCGTTGTCTTTCACCGTCTTTGCCAGCGCCTCTATTTCTGCCGAGTCCTCTATCAGGTGCAGGCCGTCCCGCAGCCACTGTACAATCGCGCCTGCTATAAAAATACTCCCCTCCAGCGCATAGGTCGTTTTGCCTTCTATCTGCCATGCAATGGTGCTTAGCAGGTTATTGTCAGATGAGATTGGCTTGTCTCCCGTATTCATCACCACAAAGCAGCCCGTGCCGTAGGTATTCTTCACCATCCCCGGTTCTGTGCATAGCTGGCCAAAGAGCGCTGCCTGCTGATCGCCTGCCATACCCGCTATCGGTATCTCCCGGTCAAAGAGGCTGTGCAGGGTGTGCGCATACACCTCTGATGAGGCCACCACCTCCGGCAGCATCGTCTCCGGCACCTGCAGCAGCTCCAGCAGTTCCTCGTCCCAGTTCAGTTCTTTGATATTGTACAGCATCGTGCGGCTCGCGTTCGTCACATCCGTCACGTGCGTTTTGCCCCCCGTCAGGTTATACACCAGCCAGCTATCGATGGTGCCAAAAGCCAGCCTGCCCTGCCGCGCCTTTTCCCGGGCACCCTCCACATGGTCCAGCAGCCACGCTATCTTCGTTCCCGAAAAGTACGCATCTATCAGCAGCCCCGTCTTTTGCTGCACCCTGCGCGTAAGCCCCTTTGCCTTCAGGCGGTCACACACCTGGCTCGTGCGGCGGTCCTGCCATACGATGGCCCGGTGTATAGGCTTTCCCGTATCACGGTCCCACACAATGGTCGTCTCCCGCTGGTTTGTGATCCCTATCGCCGCCACCTGCCCGGCCGCCGTACCCGTCTCCTTCAGCACCTCCTGGGCCACCTGCAGTTGCGATTGCCATATTTCCTCCGCATCGTGCTCCACCCATCCGCTGTGGGGGTAGTACTGCTTAAATTCCTTCCGGGCTATGCCCGCTATTTTTCCGCTATGGTCAAAAAGTATCGCCCGCGAGCTCGTGGTGCCCTGGTCCAGTGCTAAAATGTATTGTGTACTCACAAGGTTTGGGTTGGTTTCACTGATAAATTAGCTGCTATGCCTCTGGTAAGCAACCGGTAAGCGGAAAAAGAGGTTTTCAACTTCCCGCCCGCGCCCCTCGCAGGTTAGCGTCAGTGTACTTTTCTTAAAATGAGGGTGACCTGCTTCCGGCATTTCCCCCCCCATTCTTACAAAACGTCCTGTAGAAAAAAGCCTGTTCTTACACCTACCCGAATCCCCGGCAGATGCCCTCTGCAGGAATGTTAGCTTATTCATCCTTAGCTAATTAGTAAATAATCCAAGTCCGCAGGTCCTATCCTGTAAGCAACTAACTATCTCAACAAGGATTAATCCTATAATCATGCCGCCCAAAAATTACGTCCCTACGGAGTAGTCATTTTTAAAGATTCGTACAGGCTTATTAAATTCAGGATCGGATCAATAAAAGGGAATCCATTCCGTCATATTGTGAGTAAAGACTATATCACCGGTTTGCAGGCCGAGATCGACTGGCTGTCGCGTGTCATAGAGGCCCGCGTTAAGGACGAAGGCGCCGATTTTGAGGCTATTGCTCCGCCCGAGCTGCCCGCCGGCAGTGTCCTGGCAGATTTCATCAGTGAAAACCAGCTCAGCCCCGCCGAGCGGCTTCTGCTTATCCTGGTACTCGTACCTCACCTGTACCCCGTCTTCCTTCACAAAAAGACCAGCGAAACCCCCATCAGTCATTTGCCCCCGCACCTGTCCAAAGGCGAGTTTCAGAAGTACCACTTTGGTGTCGTTAAGTCACCCACTTCCGATTCCTTTCTGCCTACCGGGCAGACTTTTCTGTACCTGGTGGCGGGGCAGCACCTGGGTCTGCGTGCCGAGCATATCGGCCATATCTACCAAAACCGGTATACCCTCGTTTCGCGGGATATCATCAAGCCCGTGCAGAACAATGGCTACGATCCTATACTAAGTAACATCCTTGCCATAAGCCAGCAGTACGTACTGGCCTTTACGCTTAATCAATCATCCTTTTTACCTGAATCCTCATGAAAACAAAGAAGAGCCAGCAGCAAAACGCTACCAGTACCGGCAGCAGAAATAACGTGGCCCAGTCCAAGAAAAAAACCGGTACTAAGACCGCTTTAACAAACATTACCGTCTTCAGAAAGGATATAGACCTGGGGGCCGAGGATAAATACGGCCACTGGTGGACGAACCTGTCACCCGCAGAGAGCTACGGATGGTGGCCCAAAAACCCGGTAGGGCTTGGAGACACCCTTTTTGGCACCGACGGTGAGCTAAACGGTATCACCAGTTTTGGCGGTTCATCCACTAAAGACCCCCACCACGGAGATACCACCGGCGATGAGTACGAGGTATTTTCAGACGGAAGTAAAACAGAGACCCAGATACAGGCAGACATGCGCTCATTTGCCAGAGCTTATAGCGGCGAGTGGCGCTGGACCTTCGGATGGGGGCAAAACTGTCACACCTTCCAGGAAGACATGTTGAAGAAGTCTAACCTCAGTATTAAAAAGAAATGATCAGGAGGCTTGCCATCATCCTGCTAGTGTCTCTGGGCCTTACTAGCTGCAAACACAATATGAAAAACGAACCAAACAGCGTCAAGTATTTTGCCAGTTGGGGAAGCTACAGCGTCCCCAAAAAGCCGCAGAAGGAGATACAGGAAAGCGAGCTTAGCGACTACCCTACCTACTACAAGGCTCACTATGATGAGGAAGGCCGCCTTGCCAGGTTCGAAAAGTATATCGATGGCGACCTCGAGGGCTACGATGCCTACGAGTACTACGAAGGCACCGAGAAGGTAAAAACCCAGACGCTGCTTAATGCCGACGGCGAAAAGCGCGTAAACCAATTCGATGAAAAGGGTAAGCGTATAGAGGAGTAGAGGCTTTTTATTAAGGCATAGCTAAGCTTCTATTTTGCTGATTATGAATAAGTTGCTTTTAAAAATATGGCGCTCTGCAGCGATAGGTACAAGTAATTCTCCTCCTATTCTAGGAGGGGGGAAATAAAAACGCGAAGGCGTGTTTTATTTCGGGGTGGTCCGACTTTCGGAGACCCCATGGCCTGCTCTACCATGTGCTGAGGCTAAAGATATAATAATGATGGAGGCTCCGGCCTCCATTTTTTTGTTTTCCTTCTACACTTCGCCCGGCACGCACTTGTCTAGCCAAAGGTCCCCACTATACCCCGCCTGGCTGCCAGCGCTCGCGCAAAGGGGTCGTAAAAGTCCTTTTTTATCTCCTCCTTGCTGCCAAAGTCCTCTTCCGGCAGGTTATATACCTCAGCCCTGAAGGCATTGTCCAGCCCTGCCACAAATTCCTTTAGCTCCTCCCCATACGTAATCATATAGTCACAGTAGCCCGCCGTGCCCCCGCCGAATAGCCTGGCAAAAAAAGATCTCTTTACCGGAGTGTAGCCGTGCCTGCGGCCCATGTTCAATAGTGCCTCCACCACCGCCTTGCCACCCCTGTTTATCCCGATCAGCCCTTCCAGCTCCGCCCACACATTATTATGAGCAAACTCGTAGCTCTCCTCCTCTGCCGGTATCACCCCCGGCACCTCCCCGCCCGTATCTATCGCGCGGTGGTAGTACAGGTCCAGCCATTTCCATTCCTTCTGTTCCAACTGCTTATAGTCCAGGCGCGCCCCTTTCAGGTGCTGCAGTTGGGCCGCACTCAGGTGCTCCTCCCCATTCGCTGCCACAGTCTCCAGATGCTGCCGTAGCAGATCAGGCCCCTTGTCCGGGTTTGCCACCTCCTTTTCGAAGCGGTCCACATCAAATGAATAAAACCTCCAGGCTGCTGACATATTTTTTTAAGGTTAATAGCTTATCCTTCAGTTAAGATAAATGATTCCCCGTATATTATTCATCATACCCGGGTACTATATAATCTCATAAGCACCAGTATTACCAAAGCGCCTGCACCAGCACCTTCTTTTAGCTATAGCCCTCAGTGAATGTATCAGATAAGGAGTAGGATTTGGGCGTGCCCGCCGCTCCTTCGTCGCGGTTCCTCAGATGTGGAAGATTAAGCTTCTAACTTAAAACCAAAGCGTTTAACTTTATAATAGTTTTTTAAAGCCAGACTTTTATTATAGTCATTTAATTCCTTCTCTCCTTTCATCAGCTTCAGCATGAAAATAAATTCAAAATCTTGCAACCGCCTGTTTTTTTTATCCCACTTCACAATTGATTCCACTAGTTCAGGTGATATCTCTACAGCAGGGCTAACACTTACTTCATCATGGGAATCCTCTGCAACATCAAAGAGAAGTTCACTAGCCTGTTCAACAACTACGTCCAAAATTTCATTACCTACACGAATTTCAACTTCACTAAGCTCTCCATTGTGTTTTTTACTTCTACTTAATCTATATGCTATATTCCCCTGGTAAGTAGACAGGCTTTTAGCTAAACGGCCCCAGCTTTCTATTTTTCCCCAAGTCTCCGGATTTACAGATTTGATTCTTTCTACTTCTTCCCTAACCTTGTACTCTTCGTAATCCAGACTTTCAGAATATCTTTTATTCAAGTCATCATCTGTGTATAATTCTTCTTTAATATCCTCAAGGGATATGTCAAAACTTTCACTTTTAATAGATTGCCAGCATACTTCCTTTTTCGCCCACTCTCCGTATAGTGATCCATCAGCTTTTTCCTTTATATATTTTTCTATACAAACCAAGGCTAATTTGATCACCTCCTTCAAGGAGGAGCTAATTTCCTGCTTTTTCCAAATTTTATGAAGATTTAGTTTGTACTCCAGTCTATAGCCAAGCCAAGCAATTGCATACGGAACAGTTATATATCGCATATCACCCAAAGCATTTGGCTTTACTCCATAAATTTTCTCTGCAGTCTTAAACAAAATAGCCTGGGCAATAGCGTCTTCGTAGAAACTCTGATCAGGCTTATTTTTGAAGTTATGCATTAAAAACTGGGCATAGTTTTTTTGACTTCCTTTTACCACAATATGAGGGCCAATTAAAATCTTCTTTCCTGATGCAACTTCTTTGTAAGAGTTTATATACTTAGCAAGAAATTCTTTAGTAACTAATTGGGTACGCGGATTTTGTTTATCAAATTGTTTTCTTCTTGCCGGTGTAGTACCAAACCTGTTCTTTTCATTCCGGTATTGGCCTCTGGATCTTTCATAAAACCATCGGGTCTGATGCAACTCTCCATCTTTAGGTGCTGCAAAAGTGGTACGCGAAAGCTTCTCAAGAATTACATGATTCTCTTTATTACTACTTAAGTCGGAAGCAGATATCCTGTTTTGGGTATTCGCATATTCAGCTATCCTGCCAACAGTTTCAGCAAAGTTTTCCTTATCATTTATTATATTCAGTTTCAACTGAACAAAAACCTTAGATATATCTACCTTATTCTTTTTCCACGTGTGATATATAGAAGCTGTTGTCTGACCACCATTCACGATCTGAAAATCTTTCACTTTCCCTATAGCCTTCCCCTGGGGTGTATCAATAATTTCCACAGACTCTGCAGTAGCCGCAATGCCATTATTAAAGGCCAGAAACATATGAGGCTCATCCAGAATTGTCTTCCTGATGCCCTTATTTATCTTTCCGGAAAACTGAAGAAAGGATCTTACATTTTGCTCAAGCAACCTGGGGCCATACTTTTCATAGATTGATGCCAAGGCATTCCCAGGTACTATTGCCAGGTAAGAATGGTACAGTTCATTATTCTCGTTACTGCCTATGCAGGGTACCTCGACTCTATCACTTTGAAAATCGATTTCTAAAGGAAGGCGATCATGGTTAGTAATATTAAGTATGTATGCCAAATCAATTACCCTGTAAAAGACTGAATACCCCCCAATAGTTTCTTTAGTCTTGAACTCAGCTTTTACCTGGCCATTGGTTATTAAAAATAAATTTACCCTGGTTAAGAATTTCTTTACTTCCTTAGACTTTGATAAGGTATGAGATAGATCAAATACTTCTGAACTTTCTTCTATCAGGTTTACGTAATCACCATAAACTGCATTTCGGAAAAATTTCTCAAGCCTGTTAAAAGATTTTGATAAGTCAGCCTTGTTAATAGATTGTACCTCATCGCTACCTGAATAAATAGTTATAAAAAGATCAAGCGTTTCATAATTTTCATATAGTGCATATCCATTAATCTGATGCTCAACTCCTCTTTTTGTTACCTTCTCATCATAGCAGGACCTATAGTTTTCAGTCTCCCCTGCATCTGAAAGCATCTCAAGGATATTTTCAGTAAAAAGCTGTACAGGAACAGCACCATCTTCATCAGATATAACCTGTGCTTTTACTTCTTCAACTATTTTTTCATTAAAACTTTTAAGTTCTTTATTGTCATACATACTTCTAACTGATTTTTCTTAACAATTCTTCTTCTGTAATTCTCCAGTTATCATTGATAGGCAACATTATGGAATACTTCACATCACCAACACCGTTAGGCAAATCCTTCTCTTCTATTCGTGGGAACTCATCTTTAACAGAAAATATGTTTTGCTCTCGAACGGTGTATCCTTTTACATCATATAAAAATTTGTCCTTTTCAAAATAGCCGGCTTGATAAAGCTTCATTCGTAAAAGGTTCTCATTAAATATGCCGTCGTCAAGTATCGCAAATGTACGATCCACCATGTCGTTAAGCGACTCGCCAAAATTATCTCTCGCTTCTAAGGATAGGTGATACAAATAAATCTCCGATACTATAGAAGTATCCAATTGTCGTTCATTGGAGATATTTATCTTTTGATGCTTCTTAGTTATGGTAGTTTTAACTTCTACTGCCCATCCCGAATTATCAAAATCCTGCACAGCACCTTCCATACCCTTCCAGCTAGATAGAACCTGGTTGGAGTCTGAGTTATAAGATAAGAATTTATTAAGAAAATATAACTCTCCATATAAGCCTCTCTGCTTTTCGGCAGAAAGGCCCCCAGCATTTATCTTCTGAAAAAGAATGCTCCATTTACTTATTCTATGAATTAAAACCTGAACTAATTTCTCATTTGTATTTATATCACGAACTTCCTGAAATAAATCAGCACACAGTACTGAAAAGACATCTGCATGTTCTTCATCTTCTAGCTGAATAATCAAATATTTCTTCAAAGTATCGAAATTCCCTTCAATAAAATCAACTTTAAAGGACTTATGATGCACCATTATAATATTGGAATAATAATCTGAGAATATTGCATGAGCTACCAAGCATTTTTTTTTCTCTCTTGCATTAATCGCAACATAAATATCCGGCTTAATTTCAGGGGAAAGTCGCTTATATACGATTGAGGATGATGATTCTATCTCCAAGTCTTTCCAAATGCTTTTAATCCTCGTACTCCAGTTCATCTTCATCATCAGTTTGAAAATTGCGAAGAAACAGGTCTCTATTTCCTTTATAAACTACTGTGGTCTTATTTTTATTACCAGGAAAGCTTATTGCATACCCAACAAAGGGCAAATTATCATTAAGCGGTTCGTCAGTAGATATTGCACCTGAAGGTGATAATAGATATAACAGAATAAGCGGCTCATCAGGCTTTCTAAATTCGTTTCTCACTACATTACCTGAAGGATAAGAAGGGTTTAGGGATCCCTTTTTAGAAATTTTATTTAGTTCTGACGTTCTTTTAAGGGCTTCGCCATACTTTTCAGGAATATCAACTAATTCATGTCGCGGACTGATAAGTCTAGATCGTACTAAATAATATATATTATTATCTGAATTGCTTTCATCCCTATTTCGTAAATAACTATTTACCCGAATATTTTCGGTATAACACTCAAAATCGTAATTGCCTTGAGGGGAGTTGCTCGACATCAAAGCCACCCTCCAAGTTTTTAGCTCGCCTTTAGAAATTCTTTTATTTACATATTCTATGAGATACTCAATCTTTCCTGAGATCATTTGTTCAGGAAGTTTATATGTGGATAAGAAACTTTCGATTTTCTCAAATGGAATATTATACCATACAAAATTACCCTTATTACGAACATACTCGCCTAGATTTTTGATAAGGAATGTTAAACCTTCATAATTTTGCTTCTTTATTAAATAATCTTTATGAAAAATGTATGACTCAACTAACCTTCCATCCCATGAAACAGCAATATCAATAGCACTTTTTAATTTATTGGCGGCAGATATTTGAAGTATCCCTGGGTGAGAGCGTACTTTTAAGTTGTATTCGGAAGGGGTAGTACCTGCAACCTTAGTCATGTAGTTAAATTCTTCCCGCAGTTCCTCTGATGCATTAGTGATAAGTGTAAACCATTCTGTTATTTCTGAACTCGTAAATAACCTGCATAAGTCAGAATAACCTTTACGGTAGCCAAACCACCGTCCCATTTGCATTAGAGTATCATACATCTTTGATGCCCTTAGAAAATAACTTACAGAAAGTCCCTCCAGTGTTAGCCCTCTGGACAACTTATTACCTCCAATTGCTATTACAGAAAGTCCATCAGGATGGTCAAAATAATCCAGCACCTCTTTTGATCCACCATGTATTGCTTTTACATCTATTTTTTTAACTGCATCGTACAACTGAAGCTGTATTTCTCTAAAGTCATGACATTGTAACGATGGTTCAATTTCGGCTAGAGAGCTAGTCTTTAATTTACCATATATTGTTGTATATGATTTATAGTATGCAATATCATGCTCGTAAACCTTCTGAAACTCTTTTAAAATACTTTCATCACCATCCTCGATTGCAATTCTGTAATTGGTTACTACCTCATCAACTAAAGCAGTAATTTTATCCTGCCATCGCTGAAAACGGGAGACATGAATTAGCATAGAGTTATGTTCAGTTTCCTGTCCTCTCAAGCGTCTTATGGCACAATTTATTATAAAACACTTTACAGCTATTTTTAATGAATCTGGAACCTCTTTAGGTAAAACTCCATCTTTTTTGTGCTTGTCGGGTACAAAATTAGTGTAATCTGTAATCTTACAAATGAATGGGTATGGTTCAACGTCATCAGCTTCGTTACTATCAGACCTTATACCAAATATCTTACTGGCCCCTATGTAATTGGATGGTGTAGGTAAGTTTATTATGAAATCTTTTGGAAACAAATCATAGTCATCAAGAGGGATGAAAACGTTTGCAAAAGGTGTGGCAGTGTATCCTACATACGCGCTTTTATCAAAGACATTTATTATATTATTAATGTGTCCATTGATGGCGGCTCTGTCAGAGTCTTTAGAAATGTTGATAGAGGCATTATCTGCTTCGTCATCTATCAACAATAGTGATTTGCTTGAAATGGTTCTTTCTCCTTTATTAATTCCTGCGAAACCCTTGAGCCAAGAATGTAATCGGGCTAAAACGTGTGTGTTTTTTTTTACAACAGCGACTATAGGATAATGATGATGAAAATTAAAACCATGTGGAATTGATGTGAAGTCACCATCGCTGTGACTTGATGTAACAGATAAGGCGTTTGGGTGATCCCGATATTCTCCCACTCCTATTTTGTCACCTATTCTATTTAGCTTTCTTACTGTTTGTGTGTCATACCCTAAAAATCCTTGATCAATTCGTAATTGAGTTTGAGTACGTAAATTATCATGAATACCGGCTAGTACGATTATTAGTCCATACCCTGCATCAGCAGCTTTACAGATTAAACCAATGTAATTAGCTGTTTTCCCAGATTGCACCTGCCCAACTACAAGTCCCTTTTTGTTTGCAACGATTTTCTTTTCGGGATTGAATGTATTATCAAGTATTGAGTCAGTAAGCTTATCAAGCTTCAATATGATTTTTTTTGAAAGCTTCTGTTTTGAAGAAAGATATCTCTTATACGAATTCCAAAACTTCCAATTATCAGCATTGATTTGATGAATCCATGGTTTTTTTATGGATTCATCTTCTAAAATGAGAAAGTCATCGATTTTTATATTAACCTTCGCCTCTAAGTGTCTTATAAACTCTTTTTTATCTAGGTTTGCTGCTTGAAACCTTCCCATCCCTAAAACCTCCTCAACTACACTTTCAATTTCCTTTTTAGTAAAAGAAGCTTTTTCATTATAAGACAATAATTCAATAGCAATATTAATGGCTGTATCTAACATAGGGAATCAATAATTTCCGGATATTTATCGAAGGGCTCAATTTGAATAATAATCTTTTTAATTTGACTTAATGACTCGCCTCTGTCTAATAGTGATTTTGCA
Organism: Roseivirga sp. BDSF3-8; assembly: GCF_041449215.1. Taxonomy (NCBI): domain Bacteria; kingdom Pseudomonadati; phylum Bacteroidota; class Cytophagia; order Cytophagales; family Roseivirgaceae; genus Roseivirga; species Roseivirga sp. BDSF3-8. Next base: position 3,189,167 of record NZ_JBGNFV010000001.1, read on the forward strand.
AAATCATAGATAAGGTCAGTTATTACTTTTACATCATTCTCAAAAGGCTCAGCCTGAGGCTGTATATTCTCATTTTCAGACAGGGTAATTAAAGGAACCGGAACGGTTTCTTCTATACAACACAATACATTCTCAATAACCGATTTATTGCTGTTCTCAGCCAGTAAGTTCTGAATAATGGGATGGTCTCTGTTAATTTTATAGAACCTCTTGCCATGCTTAACTAATTCTTCCCATATATATATAGATTTTGAAGATCCGAGGCTGCGTTGTAATACCTTGCCACGATGCCGGTAAACATCCACAGCCTGATTTCTGGCATCAGCGGCAATAGCGCGAATTGTATCTTTAAGTCGTGAAGGGGGTCTGGCAACTGATTTTTTAATGTCAATTTGCCACTCTTCATCCATATTATTAGGTAGCTCAATACTTATCCTGCACAGATCATAGTGAACCTCTCGTTTAAACATTCCTAACCAGTCACCACATACTAATAGCCTGTCATTTCTATACACATAAAAGCCTTGGTGAGCTGTCCAGCTATCTCTCGGTCCTTTGCCTTTCTCGTACTCTTCCGGATTTAGTTTAGTCCTATGAGGCAGTATATAAGGTTTTACACTTACAGATTCGTCAATTATTGATCTAGGTCTGGGCTGTAATCCAATACACCCAATCATGTAGGGGTCCCAGCTTTCAATTTTCCTACCTCTAAAAAATATGCTTACACTCTTATCAATGTATCGATGAAAAACCATAGACAAGTGTTTTTTTACCTTATCCATAGTTTGCATAAATTTCATTTTGGAGCTTTGGCTATCTGATAAAGTGTGTTTAGTCAACCTATCCAGGTCCCACCAAAGCACACAGGTTCCGGCCTCTAAATCATCTAAATATTTATCGGCCACTAAAGAGTGCGGGCAGAATTGAATAAGCTGCCAGCCTTTAACCTCTTCTACATAATCAAGGTCCCAGGTCCAGTATACAGAGTGATAATCCTTTTTCTTTGAATAGACGCAAAATTTACGGCATTGGGAGAAAGATGCCGTTTTTAAACCTAATCCAAAACGCCCGAGATCGGTTGGACTTCTATTGGCTTTAGGATTGAAGCTGCCGGGTCGCATTGCGCGTATCAGCTCCTCATTATTCATGCCTATGCCATCATCTGCAATAGCGATAACAGTATCAGCACCTGCCCATTCATAATCTATCCATATATTTTTTGCCTGTGCAGATATTGAATTATCTATTATATCTGCGAGAGCGGTTTCAACAGAGTAACCAATTGCTCTGAATGTCTCTATCATAGAGCTGGCTTCAGGCTCGGCACCTATTGAGGCAAATTTGGAATAGTCAGTCATTCAATATAGTTGGTTGAAACATATATTTAAACCCTGGCAAGCCTCTTCCTGAGTGTCCTGGCAATAACCTCGGCCATTAAGGGCGGAACAGCATTCCCTATTTGTCGGAAAGCAGGTGTTCTGTTTATCCCCTCTTTAACTCCTTCAAAATAATAGTCGTCGGGAAAAGATTGCAGTCTGGCAGCTTCCCTTATAGATAGAGATCGACACTGCTCTTCGTCTGGATGTATGTAGTAATGTCCATCCTTACTTATATGAGCTACTACAGTGTGAGAATAAGTAAGCTCCGGAGCAACAACTTTGAACCTGTCAGTGAATGATGTAGTATTTTTATGTGTCCGTAGGTGCTTAGGTAAGTCTGCATAATTCAGGCGTTGTTGCTTATCCTTCCACAGGCGAATAGCCCTTCTATATATTTCAAGGTCCTGATCGGTGTGATTTCTTGCTTCGTGTTGGGTAACAAATGGCAGTCCGTTTCTTATACTGAATTTATTCAGGTAGTCATTTGTAGGAGCTTCGTAATCCCCAGTATATTTTTCGCCAGCTTTAATTTTGGGAAGATCAGTTAAAGCATCTTTCACTTTAAAGTCATGATGTATAGGATTGAATATTGGGTATCTATGGTTACTGGTCTTTTTCCACCCTATAATTATCAGTCTTTCACGGTTTTGAAGTACTCCATAATTGATAGAGTTTTGTTCCCTGCACTCCATATGATAGTCAGATTTATCGACTATATTTTCTATATTTTCAAGGAACTTACCACCTCCTGCACTTCTTAGACCTTTTACGTTCTCAAATACGAACATCTCAGGCTGAAATGCCCTTAGGAATTCGGCATAAAACTTATAGAGGAAGTTTCGTGGGTCGCCTTTCATGCCGTTCTGATGACGGGCACGACCAATCACGGAGTACGCCTGGCAGGGAGGCCCACCAACTATGAGGTCTACTTTATCAGTGCCACCATTAAGTTCTTTTATACGCTCAATGAGAGAATGAACATTTTCAGCACCTATCTCTTCATTGATAACTGAATTGAGCTTTTCGGGGGGGACATGGCTATAGAGCTCAGTCCTTGATATTTCTTTTTTCAGGTATTTATGGTATATATCTTCTTGTCCTGCATTTTTCAGGTAATGGTAGGCTGTTCGGGTTTTTAAGGTATAGCAAGCCGCTCTATCAGATTCAATATGTGCTACAGGCTCAAAACCGGCTCTGATAAATCCTTCAGAAAGCCCCCCTGCACCAGCAAATAAATCTATGTATTTCATTCCCGTTGATTTCTAATTTTTTTAGCAATCAAAGATAGCGCTTTATCTTTATTTTTACTTTTCAATTCACACTCCCAGATTACAAGCACCTGCCATCTGTTCTCTTTAAGCTGGTCGTAAGCCCTTTCATCACGGGAGATATTTCCTTGTAGTTTTTCGCGCCACCACTCCGTACGGGTTTTGGGAAGTTTATGGTATTTACACCCTTCATGTCCGTGCCAGAAACAGCCGTGAACAAAGATGACAGTCTTATATTTTGGGAGAACGAGGTCAGGTTTACCAGGAAGTTTTTTGTCATGAAGACGATACCGAAACCCCTGGCTGTGCAGATATTTACGCACTACCATTTCAGGCTTTGTGTCTTTGCCGCGAATACGGCTCATGTTATAGCTACGGGTTTCTTTCGAATGTACGTCGGTCATATTTTCCTAACGTATCCGGCTCGCGATCCTCCTGCAACTTTTCTTTTTATTCGGTTTTTACTTTTAATCTCATAGGGTTTAGTCTTTTCATAGGTTGTAATCTTCCTCGGCAAAATAATGGTTAATCGTTTTACATCCATAGAAAACATTCCAACCAGGCTAATTTTTTTCCCAAAGCTGCCTAAGATGATCCCAAGAGAAATTCACTAATCCCCCCCCCAAAAAAAAATTATGCGTTAATCCACCATTTGGAATTATGCGCGACGAGTAATGAAAAAATATGCGTGAATGTCCTCGGCGCGCACGCATAATACTGTTACCTGGTCGGTAGAACAGTTAAAGCCACGGATGGGGCTCAGAAGAAATATTTATTTCATTTTATAAAATCTTATGGTGCGTTTCCGCTACTTCGCCCTTTTGATCTTGTAGTAATCTTTTAGACCGGAGGGACCATTAACTTTACCGTGCAAATAGACTTTTCCGTCAAGCAGGAAGGAGTTGTAGTGTTGGGACTCGGCAACACCTTTCATGGTATTGTAAAATTCAAACTCCTCCGCCGTAGGCTCTCCCTTTTTGAAATTACCCTCTTTATCTACGGCAAGCGTAATTTCTGCAGACCGGCTATCGCTGGTCTGAACATTTGTAATCGGATTGGTATTGCCTATCCTCATTTCATATGATGATATGTTGATAAAAGCCCCCATATTCCCCAGGTTTTGCAAACTGATCTCGTGGTCTCCTTTTTCAAAGATTTTTAAAACCGAACTGTAATTTTTGACGGTAGTATGACCTGTATACTTGTCGTATGGCTCAATGGACAGTTTCGATGTAAACCTCAGCTTATCTATCACCTTCATTTCGGGCAGTTGGTAGGTGACAAAACTAACTTTGCCATCCTGCTTTTCAGCAGTAATCAACATATTACCAAAAAACCGGCTCGTGGTACTGCATTTTTTACAATTTGATGTTGGAGTGTAAAAAACTGCCTTTTGGGCATTTAGCGGTACCTTTATAAGGGCATCCTCTATCTGTATAAAGATAGCCTCGTCAGTATAGGCAATTTGTTCGGTGGTTTTGATTAGTGGCAGAGCCATTACTGTGGTATCACTACCCGAGGGGGTGATATAGTCAGCAATATTCAGTTCCTTGGTAAACACGGCATCCTTTCCATCGAACATATAGATCTTAAGTATATTGATTCGGATAGACATACCGATGAATTTGCCATCATTGATGCTAACAAAAGAAGCCTGGGCCTCATCATTGTTGGTGGGCAATTCTTGTCTGGTAAGAGTTCCTGCGACCGGGTCTATTATAAATACAGATAAATCTAGCTTATGGTTGCCCCACTTTTTATCATAACTATATAGGTATATAAGGTCATTTTTCACAGTGGCTCCTACAATGTCTTTGAGCTTACCGAGAGGGTTATCCAGGATGAAGGTATCTAACTTATTAAGGGCGGAATCATACTTTACCAGTACAATTTCTTTTTTGCCGGGATACACTCCGAAAAAGACTTCCGGGTTATCTGATAAAGCAATGTATCCCTCCTTGTTGCCCTTTAGATCGCTGGCGTCATACCCGCTAGATTGGCTCGCAGCATTTAAAGGGAATAATACGGAAAGAATAATAAAGCTTAGGCTCAAAAAATAGAGTTTCATAGGTTATTCAGGTGGTTATAGTCGACTGAATATAAGATTTCACAATCTTAATAAGAAACCAAGCCCTTATTCTGTGGAAATAAATAGCTTCAAAATACCTAAAGGTGACTGAATTCATTACAGGGAGGACAAGGTTAAAAGTGGAAGGGCATCTGTACAGATTCCTAATGAAGCACTTGGGGCAAGGTATTACTCTATTAAGAAATACCAGACCTGCAGGTGTTCACATGTGAAAAAGGCGTCTCTCCTTCTTATCCCAAATTATGCGTAGCCTCAAAAAAAATATGCGTGGCCATCCGCGCGCGCATAATTCAGCCGGTAGGGTAGCGGCCTGGTGGAGTAGGGGAGCGTAGTCCGTTAGGACTTGTGCAGCAGGCTAATTATCCGTTAATTACCTATTAAAATCTACCGCTATGAAACTTCGCCTGTTCTTTACCCTATTACTATTGAGTCTTGGTACGGCCGCCTTTGCCCAGGTAGGCGTAGCGTACCACCAGTCGGGATTGCCCTTTGCCGAAGTGCATTATGAGTTTGGCGAGCGTGTGCGGCCCCTGTTCAGACCCGGCGTCGACAGCTTTTTTGATAACTTTCCCCTGGAGCTTGCCATCACTTACGACATCCTTGATAGGGAAGACTACGAGTTTTACGCAGGCCTCGGCGGCCGGATCAACGGCTTTGAGGGCGCCGTCATCCCCATCGGCCTTAATGTCTACCCCTTTGACAATAAGCGCTTCGGGTTTCATATCGAGGTCGCCCCCATCATCGGCGATGCCGACATACTCCGCGGTAGCTGGGGTATGCGCTACCGGTTTACCCGGTGAGTAGGGCCAAGGCAGTGAATAACGAACCATCCCTCGATTCTCCTTGGCGCCCAATCAACGTCAGAACAAGGATAGAGCCTCCCGTTCATAAATGGCCGATAGGTAATTGTTAGTAAAAACGGTCAACACTATTTAAGGACTGACATCAATTATCCACTATCCATTCCCCATTATTAGTACTATTCCGTAGTACATGCCTGTATCCACCCTATAGCTATCCTATAGTCATTGTATAGTCATCCTATAGTCAACCTGTGGAAAACCTGTACCCCTCCTTTTTGCACTATTCTTATTCACCCAGTACCAGCAACCTCCGCCAGAGCCAATCCATTGGGCGCTGCCTGCAAGGCGCGGCCTGCAAGGCCTACGCGGCTCGGTGCGGCCTGCCAGACGCGGAAGACCTCCCCTGGGTTGAAAATACGCCTTCGCGTTTTTCAACCGGTCCCCTGCCTGAAATCAGGAGGGGAATTTTCGTGCTATAGATTATTTCTGAGGGTAAAAGGGGGCTATTGCAGAAAGTGAAGTCTACAAAAACTCTGTTACTCAATAATTCTATTACTCAATTATTCTATCATTCAATAATTCACCCATTCTCTCATTCAATCATTTATCTTTGCCCCATGTCCCTGACCTCAAAATCTCCCATAGGCCTGTTCGATAGTGGTGTGGGCGGCCTCACTGTGGCCCATGCCGTAAATAAGCTGCTGCCTGATGAAAAGCTGATCTACTTTGGCGATACCGCCCACCTTCCTTATGGCGATAAATCCCTTGCCGCCATACAAGCCTATTCCGTCAAGATCACCGATGTGCTCCTGCAGGCAGGGTGCAAGGTGATCCTTATTGCCTGTAATACCGCTTCCGCCGCCGCTTTCGAACTCGTGCGCGAGTATGCCGGCAGCAGGGCCCGCGTATTTAATGTGATAGACCCCGTGGTGGACTACGCCCGCGAGCACTTTGCTCAGAAGCGTATCGGCCTTATTGCCACCAAACAGACCATAGCCAGCCAGACCTACCAGCGGAAGGTGGAAGCCCTGGGCGAGGGCATCGACCTGCGCGCCATGGCCACGCCATTGCTCGTGCCTATGATAGAGGAGGGGTTTTTGCACAATAAGATCAGCCGGCAGATCATTGATACCTACCTCAGTGAGGAAATGCTACAGGGGATAGAGGCCATTATTCTGGGCTGCACCCATTACCCCCTCATCAAAAAAGAGATTTCAGAATATTACCAGGGCAATGTAGCCGTGCTCGACAGCAGCGAGATAGTGGCCCGTGCCCTCCGCGGCTACCTCGAGTACAATAACCTGCTCGCCCAGCCCACCCAGCCCCCTGCTCACCGGTTCATGGTCTCCGACTACACCGATAACTTCGAGCACAGCACCAAGCTCTTCTTCGGCACAGAAGTCCAACTGGAAAAGTACAAGCTCTGGGAATGAGGTAGGTGGGGAGCAGGGTGCGGGCTGCCAGACGCGGGAGGACCTCCGAAAGTCGGACCACCGAATGTCGGACCACCTGATTTGAAAATACGCCTTGGCGTTTTTCAACCGGTCCCCTTCCTGAAAGGAGGGGAATATTCGTGCTATGGATTATTTCTTAGGGTGAAAAGGAGGCTTCTGCAGGTAGTAGCTTCTTTAAAAGCCCTATTATTCAATAATTCTGTGATTCAGTGACTGATACCATTCACTCATTCTCTCATTCAAAATTCACTCATTACCCCCATCATTCTATCAGACGATGCAAGTCGCGATAAATCGCGCCACTATAGATGTCATTGTGTGCAAGTAGTAGCGTCTACAAAAACTCAAAACTCAAAACTCAAAACTCAAAACTCCAACACTCTATTACTCTATTACTCATTAATTCTATTATTCAATGACTAATACCATTCACCCATTCTCTCATTCAAAATTCACTCATTAAAAAAGCCCTCCGCTTTTGGCAGAAGGCTTCCCATCGTAAATCAAAGTATGTCTTAAGGCCTTACTGGCGCTTTTTCTTGATCATGCAGCCCGTAGGGCGTTGCGGGCTTATGCCAGCCGTGTTATTTGACAGTAGTGCGTCGATCGCGTTTCTGAGATAAGCCTCCTTCACATCCTGCTCCACCTGCGGGTTATCGTCTATGGCGCCCGAGTATACAACCCGGAAGCCGTTGCCCTGCGGGGTCAGTAAGAAGGCTTCGGGTGTCTTCTGTGCGCCGAGCTGGCGTACAGCCTCCTGTGTGGCATCTGCCAGGTAAGGGAAGTCATATCCCTCCTCGCGTGCCTTGCGGGCCATCTCGCCGATAGACTCGTGGTCATTATTCACACCCGTGTTAGGGTTTACCAATAGAAACTGTATGCCCTTGCCGCTGTATGCGTTCGCCATATTCTTGATACGGTTATCATACAGTTTAGAGTAAGGGCAGTAGTTACTCGTAAATATCACCACAATGCCTTTGGCACTGCCAAAGTCTTTGAGGCTCACCTGCTGCTGTGTGCGTGCGTCTTTTAGTGCAAAGTCAGATATAACTTGACTGCGCTCCATAGTGCCCGCAAAAGCAAAAAAGGTTAAGAGGATTATAGCAAAAGCTTTCATAAGCGTAGGCTTCTTTCCTGAAAATATAAAAAAATAAAATGAGGAAATTCTTACTCTACCCTTCGGGCTATGTAAGGTCACCGGGGTAATTACAAATTATGAACCAGGAAAAGTTCATCTAGTTTCTCAAAATGCAGCCGTACCGTACGCTCCATGTCCGGCATGCGTATGTGCCCCGTGATCAGGCCCCTCTCACCCGGCTCGAACGGGTCTATGTGCAGTTGTTCGCTAAAAATGACCCCTTTTCGGCCATACATCTTATATAACGTCTCCTTCGCTGCCCAGTAAATGCAGAGCCGCTCCGGGTCGTCTGCCGCGTGCTCACGCTCCGGGTTGCATAAGAACTTGTGCGATAGCCGCTTAAGCTTGTTGTCCGGTTTCTCTACATCAATGCCCGCTTCCCCTTCAGGGTGTAAAAGGCCCACCACCCAGGGGCTCCGGTGGCTCAGCGCAGGTTGGTAAGGCGCTTTATGAAGGTAAGGTTTGCCGTAACTATCCTTATCCAATGGCTCCGGTTCCAGGCCCGCCTTGTCCAGCAGCCCCGCCACCAGCAGGCGTCCCGCCATCCACTCCGCACGGCGCCGGGGGTGCGCTATCGCCAGGCCCTCCCCTGCCGGCAGGCCCCGGTCTGCCAGCATTTTTTGCAAATCATCAGTCCTTTCCGAAAGGTGCCAGTAGCCTTTCCATATATTTCCGGTTATATTTTCTATTTTTGATAGCGGCATAGCCTATATTTTTTGCCACACACTTAGCACGGCGGCCCTTAGCGGGTCAAAAATGCTATTTTTATATTAAATAACGTCAAATCAGGTTGTCAAAATGGCCTCAAGCCCTGTTAAAGTAGAGAAAAAGCAAACCCTTACCGGTCACCGCGATTGTATTTATACACTCGAAGCAGGCAGTGACGGCAAGCACTTTTACTCCGGCGGGGGCGACGGCCTTGTAGCCGAGTGGGATCTTTCTGATCCTGAAAATGGCAGACTACTGGCAAAGTTACCCGCCTCCGTGTATGGCCTGCACCATATGCCCCAAACCAATACCCTCGTGGTAGGCCAGAACTTTGAGGGCATCCACCTGGTAGACCTGACCGAGCGAAAGGAGAAAGGCAGCCTCAGGTTTACCACAGCCGCCATCTTTGACCTTACCAGCCATGGCAACAGGCTGTTTGCCGCTACGGGGGACGGGGTGCTCACCGTCATAGACCTCGAGCACCTGCAGGTCATAAAGAAAATAACGCTGTCAGATAAGAGCGTACGCTCCCTGTCTGTAAACCCCGACACCCGTGAACTGGCGGCAGGGCTTAGCGATAACACCATCCGCATACTGGATCTGACCTCTTTAGAAGAAAAAAAACGGCTTGCGGACCACACAAAGAGCGTGTTTACCGTACGCTACTCACCAGATAACCGTTACCTGCTTAGCGGGAGCCGTGACGCCCACCTCAAGGTGTGGGACGCAGAGGCAGGCTATGCCCTGGCAGATAGTATAGTGGCCCACATGTATGCCATTAATAATGTCACCTACAGCCCCGACGGGCGCCACTTCGTGACCTGTAGCATGGATAAGTCCATAAAGATATGGGACGCAGCCGCCTTCAGGCTGCTGAAGGTGATAGACAAGGCGCGCCATGCCGGACACGGCACTTCGGTAAACAAACTGCTATGGGCAGGACTTGACAATAGATTGGTGTCCTGTAGCGACGACCGCACCATATCGGTGTGGGATATAGAATTTAACGACGGAAAATGAAAGTAACACCTTTAGAAATTCGCCAGAAAACCTTCGAAAAGGTCTTTCGCGGATACGATAAGGACGAGGTAAACGCCTTTTTACTCACCCTCTCGCAGGAGTGGGAACGCCTGGTGGATGAGCACAAGGAGATGCGTATAAAGCTGGAAAACAGCCGCGAGGAAGTGGAGAAGCTGCGTGAAGTGGAAAGCTCGCTGTTCAAAACGCTGAAAACGGCCGAGGATACCGGCGCCAACATGATCGAGCAGGCTAACAAAACGGCCGAGCTGCACCTGAAAGAAACCCAGATGAAGGCAGACGGCCTGCTGAACGACGCCAAGAACCGCGCCCGCGCCATTATGGAAGAGGCAGAATCCAAGAGCCGCCAGGTGCTGGAGCACATGGAAGACGATGCCCGCCACCTGGAAGATAACTGCCGCAAGCTGGAAGACTACCGCGATACGCTGCTGAGCGAAATGCGCCACCTGGCCGAAAGCACCATAGAGCGCGTGGAAAAGGCTAAGAACAGCCGCCGCGATTTTAACCTGGACGAGCGGATAGGCTCAGCCCGCCACAGCCAGCGCGAGAGCCTCAATAAGCTTTCTTTTGAAAAAGAAGAAATGCAGCGTGTGGCCCCTCCCCCTATGGAGAATCCGCGAACCCAGCAGCACAGCTCTACCCCCGGAGAGGAGACCTCCCCTACAGAAGAGGAAGATACCTATACCACCGGGGATACCTACAGCGCCGAAGAAACCAACCAGGAAGAAGAACAGAAGAACAAGGGCAAAGGCTCCTTCTTTGACGATATAGAATAATATGCAGCAAGTCTCTCTGGAGAAATTAGAGTTTTTTGCCTACCACGGCTTTCATGCCGCCGAACGGCAAAAGGGCAACCGCTTTGAAGTAGACATTTATGTAGACCTGGACTTTTCCGAAGCCAGTAAGCGCGATTCCATCAAAGGCACCGTAAACTACCAGAACCTCTATGAAATAGTCCGCGAGGAAATGCTCATCAAATCCAAGCTACTGGAAAACGTGGCCATGCGTATCATGCGCCGCGTATTCGATGAGTTTCCCCAGGTACAAAGAGTAGAAGTAAGCGTATCCAAATTCAACCCGCCCCTCGGCGGCATCTGCCAGCGCAGCCGTATCCGCATCCGCGAAGAAAGGCAGTAACCATTTTTAATGGTCAATTGTCAATGGTGAGTTGTTAATTATTGTCAATCCCTAAATAGCGTTGAACGTTTTTACTAACTATTACCAATCGGACAATCATGAACCAGAGGCCTTTTTCTTGGTCTACCTTTGATGGGAAGCGTCCCAAACAGCACCAAACCCAGTCCTCCTGCCGGCAGTAATATCAATAAAGCGCAGACCGCTGGCCGGTAGGGGTGCTCCCGCAATCGGGCAGACACAGATGGGTAATGAGGGAATTTTTGAATGGGAGAAGGATTAAATAGTCAAGTAACAGAATTACGATTAAAACACAGGCCCTGTTATCCATCCCTGGTCTAGCCTCGACAGGTGAGCCGCAAAAAATCCCTGCTCCGCTAGCCAGCGGAGAGGTGGCCGCAGAGTAATATGAAGCGTATAGACTTAAAATCAGGTAAAGATAACACGATGAAAAGTACCGCAAATCACGCCTTGCGGACGGAGGGGTAACCCGGATAGCAGTCAGCCTTGAGTAGGGTAAGAGCAGCTGACTCTAACGCCAAACGGCACCAAACCACCCTGTCAAATAAAGGTACGCCCCCTTTATCTCCTTGAAAAGTAGGGGGATAAAGCTGATCAGCAAAAAAATCCTCCCCCGGAACGACATAGTCGTCAACCTAAAACTACCGCGGGGTTGTACCCCGTGGTTGCCATTTACGGGAGGTTGTACCTCCCCATGCAGGATGCTTGTTTAATACACTGAGCTTTGTAACAAGTGTCAACCTTTTAATAATAAGCAACATAGCTTAGCTAGACGGCTATGCCCTGGCAGGGGGGGCCGCAGAGAAGAAGAAGCGTATAGACTTAAAATCAGGTGAAGATAACACGATGAAAGTACCGCAAATCACGCCTTGCGGACGGAGGGGTAACCCGGATAGCAGTCAGCCTTGAGTAGGGTAAGAGCAGCTGACTCTAACGCCAAAGGGCACCAAACCACCCTGTCAAATAAAGGTGCGCCCCCTTTTATCTCCTTGAAAAGTAGGGGAATACAGGTCAGCAGCGGAATGTCGGCCCAATCCTGACCCATGAAGCACAACGTCCTTTTTGAACCGTTACCACCCAGAGAGCTGGGATTGGCTGATAGGCTATTTTTAAGACTTTTTACATCCCTAGCTTGACCGCTACGGCTAACGAGCGGAAGGGGGCCGGTTAGCACGAACGGCTAACCAGGGGAGAGGCTACCGGCAGCCCACCCCAAAAACCTCAGTCCTTCATCTCTACGATCGTCACCCCTGCGCCGCCGCGCTCAGGGTGCTCGTCGCGGACGCTCTGCACGTGGCGCTGTTGCCGTAGCTGATTACGTACCAGGTCTTTCAGTATCCCGTCGCCCTTACCATGCACGATGCGCACCTCCCTTTCACCCAGTATCAGGGCCGTATCCATGAAGCGCTCCAGCTCTCCCATGGCCTCTTCGCCGCGCTTGCCGCGCAGGTCCAGGTCGCTTTTAAAGTGCGCCCGCTTTTCCGTCAGGTCCAGCCCCTTTGAGGGGGATGATGAGCGGTCTGTGCTTTTCTTAAAGGTACGCTTGCTGATCTTCTCCAGCCGCTTCAGCTTCACCTTAGACTTCAGTCCCCCGATGCGTATCTCCGCGTCCTTACCCGCCAGTGCCAGCACCTCGCCCGTCACCTCCTGGCCCTTCAGGCGCACGTAGTCCCCCGGGTTGATAGGGCCATCAATCACCTGCACCTCCTCTTTAGGCTTCGGCTTTGGCCTGGGTGCCTCTTCCGGCGCTATCTCCTCGCCATACTCCTCCAGCTCCTTCCGCAGCTCGCGCGTCTTCAGCTTCTCCGCGCCCTGCTCCCGTATCTCCCGGATCGTGTTTTCGATGCGCTGGTTCGTCTCCTTCAGCAGGCGCTTAGCGTCCGCCTTAGCCTCCTGTATGATCTTTTTGCGCTCCTCGTCCAGAAACTCCCGCAGGCTCTCATACTCCCGGGCAGAAGATTCCAGGCGTTCCTTTTCCTTTTCCGCTCCTTTCGTCAGCTTATTATACTTGCGCTTCTCCTCCTCCAGGCGGTTCAGCAGGCGGTCGTAGCGTACCTGCTCTATTCCCACCAGGGTGCGTGCCTTCTTCAGTACCGGCCCCGGCAGGCCTATCTTCCGGGCTATTTCCAGCGCGTAGCTACTACCCGGCTTGCCTATCTCCAGCTCGTACAGCGGCTCCAGGTCGTCCAGGTCAAACTGCATCGCGGCATTGACGATGCCCGGGTGGTCCTCCCCGTACTTTTTCAGGTTAGAGTAGTGCGTCGTGATCACCCCGTACGCCTTCAGTTGGTTCATCTCCTCCAGGATAGCCTCCGCTATCGCGCCGCCAAACTGCGGCTCCGTACCCGTACCAAACTCATCGATCAGGAAGAGCGAGCGCTTGTCTGCCAGCGTCAGGAACTTCCTCATATTCGTCAGGTGCGAGCTATACGTACTCAGGTCATTCTCTATGGACTGCTCATCCCCTATATCAATAAATAGGCTTTTGAAGGTGCCCATCTTCGAGTGGCCGTCCACCGGCACCAGCATGCCGCACTGCCACATGTACTGTACCAGCCCCACCGTCTTCAACGTTACCGACTTACCCCCTGCGTTAGGCCCCGAGATAAGGATGATGCGCTGCTGCTTATTCAGTGTAATGTGCAGCGGTACCACCGGCTTCCCTGCCGCCTGGTGCGCCAGGAAAAGCAGCGGGTGCCGGGCCCCGTACCATTCTACATGTGTGTGCTTCACACTTTCCGGCCGCGTTGCCTCCAGGTCGCCCGCCAGTATCGCCTTCGCCCGGATGAAGTCTATCATCCCCAGGAAGTGATACGCCCGCTTCAGTGGCTGTATATTCGGCCGTACCTCGTCCGTAAGCGCCCGCAGGATACGGATGATCTCCCGGCGCTCCTGGTACTCCAGGTCCCGTATGTCGTTATTGATCTCCAGCACCTCCGCTGGTTCCAGGTACACCGTCTGCCCCGTGGCCGACTCGTCATGGATAAAGCCCTTGATGCGGCGCTTATGCTCGGCCAGTACCGGTATCACCAGGCGGCCGCCCCGCACCGTAAGCGTGGCATCTTCCGGGGTATAGCCCTCACCGCGGGCACTCCTCATCATGCTGTCCAGCAGGCGGCGTGCCCGTACCTGCTCCTGTTGCATCCGCTGCCGTATGTTCTGCAGCTCCCGGCTCGCGTTATTTCGTAGCTGACCCTTCTCGTCTATTTTCTCCTCTATCTTTTTCAGGAGAGATTTATCCAGCGTCACCATGCCCGAGAGGTCATGTAGCAGCGGGTAAGATTCCGGAAAGCGCCGGAAAAACTCATGTATCCGCAGGATCGTCTCCAGCGAGCGCTTCAGGTCGTAAAACTCCTCCGTATCCAGGTACGCCCCTTCCGCCCGGCTCTTGTCCAGTATGGTGCTCGTGTCCAGGTAGTGCGAGGCAGGGAAAGGCTCTTCCGAGGCTAAAATCTGACGGAACTCCTCCGTCTGCGACACCAGTTTGTCCACCTGGCCCGCATCGTCACTAAACCGCATCTTGTCCACAAAGGTCCGGCCCGGTCCGCTCAGGCAGCGTTCCCTGAGCAGGTTCCGGATCTTATCGAATCCAATCTTATCTTCTAAATTTTCCGGGTATAGCATTAATTATGAGGCAATCTTCAATAGAGTAGCACCCCGCAGGCCCTTGAACCGGCTGCACAGAGCGCGATATAGTAGTAAACCGCTAATAAGAAGCAGGGGTTATTCTTTTTTAAAATACAGTGCGCCAAAGCAATGCCGCCCTTTCCAGGGGGACTACCTTACGCACCTTCGGGGTCTTCTTCCGCCGCTGGCTGTTCCCCCTCTTCAGGGTCCGGCATGGCCCCTTCCGGGTCCTGCTCCATCTCCTCAGGGTCAAGGGGAAGTCTTTTTTGCTTGCCGGTATCAGTTTCCTCCTCTTCTTCGTTACCCTCTCCGGGGCGGTCGCGGCCCTCCTTTTCCAGCAGGCTTTCCATTACCCCCAGGCTGTCCAGTATGGCACCATTGATGTCCTCCAGTTGGGTAGGGTTCTGCAGGTAGTAATTGTAGCTAAGGGTAAACTCCTCCTCGGAGATACCGTACTTCTCATACAGAGCCAGTTCGTAATGTCTGAAAAGCAGCGCCGAGGAATCGCGGGAAAGGTGGAGATTTTTTACTTTTGTCTCCGCCAGGTAGGCTTCTTTAAGAAAGCTTACCATCTTTTCCTGGCTCACTACACCCTCTGGCGGGCGGTCCTCACCGGTGCAGGAAATGGCGAGTAGTAAGAGAATTATCCAAAAAGTATGTTTCACGGCTGAAAATTACGCATTTGTTAATAATTTTGAAACGTAATGCCCACACCGATCCAGCAAATACTGAAACGACTGCGTAAATACGAGATCCGTATCCGCAAAACAGTGAATGGTCCCATGCACGGAGACTTCCATTCCCTGTTCAAGGGTGCGGGCCTTGAGTTTGACGATGTACGGTCCTACCAGTATGGTGATGACGTACGTACCATCAACTGGATCGTAACGGCAAAAGGCCACGGCAGCTTCGTTAATACCTTTAAGGAAGAAAAAGAGCAGACCGTCTTTTTCCTGCTGGACGTAAGTGCCTCGCAGGAGATAGGCCGCGAAGGACGTCAGAAAATGGACGTGGCCCGTGAGATATGCGGGGTGCTGAGCCTTAGCGCCATCCGCGAGTCCAGCCAGGTAGGCCTTATCGGGTATTCTGAAGAAAAAGAACTGTATATTAAACCTGGCAAAGGGCCGCGCCATGCCTACCAGCTTATTGGCAGGATGTTTCGCCTGCAGCCCCGCAGCAAAGGTACCGACCTTTCTTCCGCCATCCGTTTTGCCCTGGGAATGATCAAAAGGCGTGCCGTAGTCGTGCTCGTCTCCGACTTTATTGATGAGGGCTACGAAAAGAATCTTAAGGCGCTGGCACGTAAGCACGACCTGGTGGTGGTGCACCTGCACGATCCGCAGGAAACCAACCTGCCCAATCTGGGCATCGTGCCCCTGCACGACAAGGAGTCAGGGAAGACTCTTTGGCTCAATACCTCCTCATCTTCCTTCAAAAAAAGTGTAAGGGAGAGAGTCAGCGGCAGCCAGGGTAGCCTTGAGCAGCTGTGCCGCCGCAACCAGGCAGACTATATATCTATCCGCACAGATGAGGACTACGTCCCCAGGCTCACTCGCCTGTTCCTCGTGCGAAACAAACAGATGAAACGTGGGTAAAACGCTTCGCATACTTATACTGACCGCGACCATACTGCTGGCCGGAACCACCTCTGAGGCCAGGCAGGAAGGTGCCTCTGCGCAGGTGACCGGACGCTTTCTGGCGGATAGCCTCAAAGTGGGCGAGCCGGTACCGTATAGCCTCACCGTTACCTACCCCGCAGAGCAGATGCTGCTGCTGCCCGACAGTGCCTTTGATTATGGGGACTTTCATTATCTTCGAAAAAAATACTTTCCCACACGGCAGCAGGACAGCCTGCTGGTAGACTCTGTGGTGTATTACGTTACCACCTTTGAGCTGGACACGGTGCAGAAGCTGGCCCTCCCCGCCATACGCGTGGCCGGAGAAGACAGCCTCATGTTGCCCTCGGAAGGGGATGATATTTTCCTGAAAAGAATTGTTACCGCCTTTCCGGATACGCTGGCCCTTAGGGAGTCTGTGGAACTGGCCGAGGTGCCCGACCGCACCAACTGGCCCCTCATCTACCTGGTGGCTGGTCTCGCGTTTGTGCTCATAGCCGTAGTTTCCCTGGCGCTGGCCAGGCCGTTGCGCCGGTGGTACCTGCTTCGTAAGCTTAACAGAGACCATGCCCGCTTCAGAAGTCACTTCGATGAGCAGGCCGGTCTGGCTCAGGGCACCCCCAATGACCCCGAGGGCGCCCTGGCCACATGGAAGCGCTACCTGGAGCAGCTTGAAAACAAGCCCTACGCCAAGATGACTACGCGGGAAATAAGCCGCGAGCGCCCCGAGCAGGACCTGAGCCAGGCCCTGCGTGATATAGACCGCCACATCTACGGAAGGCAGGCCTATAACGGGGAGCACACGGAAAGCTACCGGGTGCTCGTTCGGATAGTGGAAGAAAGTTATGATAAAAAGCTTAAGGAGGTGAAAAAATGAATGAACTAAGTGGCTTGCCCTGGTATTCACTCCGCTGGTTCACCCCCGAGGTGTACAACCGCTATGTATGGGAGTACCCCGGGATGTTCTTTCTGCTTGGTGCTGTGGCTCTCTTCTTCGTTATCCGGTGGCTTATCGGCTACTTTACCCGTCAGCGGCTCAATGTGGCCCTGAAGAAGAGCGACATTAAGAGCAGCCCCATCACCCTGCTCCGCTTCATTCCGCCTGTCTTTTTCGCGCTCTTCCTTATCATGCTTATCGTGGCTGCAGCACGTCCCCAGATCACCAATGAGCGCGTAGATCGCTGGACGGAGGGCATCGACATCATGCTGGTGATGGACATCTCCGAATCCATGCGGGGGGAAGACTTTAACCCCAACCGGCTGGAGGCTGCCAAAGATGTGGCCCGCGACTTTATCGAGGGCCGCTTTCAGGACCGTATCGGCCTCGTCATCTTCAGCGGGGAGGCCTTTTCCGTGTCCCCCCTCACCACTGACTATGAGCTGCTGCGTGACTTCATTGCCGATGTGGGCTTCGGAGACATCAGCAAGAGTGGCACCGCCATTGGCTCCGCTCTGGCCACCGCCACCAACCGCATGCAGGAGTCCAAGAGCAAGTCTAAGGTGATGATCCTCCTCAGCGATGGTGATAACAATGCGGGTAACATCGACCCCATTACCGCGGCCCAACTGGCCCAGGCCTATGGCATTAAAATCTACACCATCGCCATCGGCCGCGAAGGCCGCGTACCCATGGGCCGCAGCTACTACGGCGCCCGCCAGTATATGAATAATACGCTGGATGAGACCACCCTGCGGGAAATAGCGACCATAGGCGAAGGCAAGTTTTACCGTGTGTCGGACAATGAGGCCCTGGAGAAGGTATTTGAAGAGATAGACCAACTGGAGAAAGCAGAGATCAAGGAAAACCGCTACCGCGAGACGGCAGACTACTACCCCACCTACCTGCTGTGGGCGCTGGCCTTTTTTATGGTG
This sequence comes from Roseivirga sp. BDSF3-8, assembly GCF_041449215.1. NCBI lineage: Bacteria > Pseudomonadati > Bacteroidota > Cytophagia > Cytophagales > Roseivirgaceae > Roseivirga > Roseivirga sp. BDSF3-8. The sequence goes on from NZ_JBGNFV010000001.1 coordinate 3,207,314, forward strand.
TGGCTCCTGGTGAAAAGCACCTTCATGAACAATGTGCTCAGAGACTAGCGGTTAGTCCCCTCCCTGTATTTTTTCTTTATTTTTCTGGAAAAGGTCCACTCGTACAATCCTGCAGATATTCGTATCTTACCCGCACAACCGTACGACAATCCTATAGAGAAATGAAGAAACTGCTTTTAAACCTTGCCGTGCTGCTGACTCTGGCAGCCTGTAATGGAAATGCACAGTCTACCGGTACTGCCACCGCCAGCAGTGTGGAAGCCAGTGCCGGCCATGAGGCGAAAACCGAGCGGCTGGATACCATAGTAAGTAGCTATGTGCAGCACGAGGGTAAAAACCCCATTCATTCCATCCTCGTGTATACCGGCGACGAAGATTTTACCTACAAAAGTGCCTTCGGTATAAAAGGCCGAGATGAAACACCTGTAGAGGCAGACTACCAGTACAACATTGCCAGCGTGACCAAGCCAGTAGTGGCCACCGTGATCCTCCAGCTTTACGAAGAGGGTAAGCTGGACCTGGATGATAAAGCCTCTAAATACCTGGGCGATGTGGAATTCCTGCACTTTGACAGCCTGCACGTAATGAACGGTGAGTCTATGAGCGACCGGATCACCATCGACATGTTGCTGACCCATACCTCAGGTGTGGCCGATATCTTCTCCGATGCGGCCATGCGCTTTAACCGCAGCCTGCTGGCCGACCCGCAGCAGGGCTTTACTCCGGAAAAACTGGCCGGTATCTACTACGACTACGGGCTTAACCGCAAGCCGGCCAACGCGCCGGGCGAAGGCTATCACTACTCTGATATCAACTACAACCTGCTGGGCCTCATCATACAGGAGATCACAGGAAAAACCCTGCCCCAGGCTATCCGTACCCGCGTATTGGAGCCCCTGGGCATGGATGATACCTACTTTGAGTACTACGAAGAGGCCATCACCGACGGCCGCCGTACAGATGCCTACTACTTTGATATGAACATCACTGAGAATGTGAATACCTCATATGAGTGGGGTGGGGGCGGCCTTGTGTCTACCACAGAAGACATGGTTACTTACATCAAAGCCCTGATGAACGGGGAACTGTTTGAGAATGAAAGCACGCTGGAAAAGATGCTGGACACCTCACTGGCCACGAGTGTAGGAGGCGATGACTATGGCCGGGGTATTTTCCAATACAAGCTGCCGGGTAAAGACGGCCCCCGTGTGCTTTACGGCCACAGCGGATTCTTTGGCTCAGACCTGGCCTATGATCCGGAAAACAAGGTGTTCATTGCTACTCACTTCAATCAGTCAACTCCTCCCTTCAATACCCCCGATATGATCGGTCGCATACTGGATGTGGTGTATGAGTAAGGTGCCGTTTCAGTCTCCGGACTGCACCAATTGAAATTAGTCCAAGCCCCTTTCCGTAAGCAGTTACCTTTTTGGAACCCTGCTGCGAGAAGGGGCTTTTCTTTATACCATAGGTAGGAATGAGGCACGGTAAAGTTGCTGTCCTGACCAGGGAACCCTTTCGCCTAGGCTGCTTAACCAAGGATATTTTTTGGCTATATGCCGAAAGAAGCAGCATAGCGAACGGTGCCGCTTACGCCTTCCAGCCCGTCTTCAGCTAAAGGCAGGGCCATAAAGGCAGCGTCCGGGACCTCAAAGGGGGCTTTGATGCCCCACCGCGAGGCTGGCTCAAAGCCAAAGCGGGGGTAATAGCTTTCGTGGCCCAGTACGATCACCGAGCGGTACCCGGCCTGACGGGCACGTTTCAGCCCCTCTTTAATCAGTTTGCTGCCTATGCCACTGTGTTGGCAGGCCGACAGTACAGCCATCGGAGCCAGGGCCAGGCTCGGGTAGGTGTGGCCCTCCTGTATGATCTCAAGGCGCGTGAAAAGGATGTGGCCCACTAGCTGTCCATCATTTTCAGCCACCAGCGACAGTTCCGGAATAAACGCCTGATCTTTTCGCAGGGCATTGACCAGCCCGGCTTCGTCCTTCCGCCCAAAAGCCTCCTCATTCACCTCGTAGACAAAAGACTGGTCCTCCGCTTTTTCCTGCCTGATCTTCATATGCGTTTCATGTCTGTTTTTTTTATAGTAAGACTTTCACCTTACCAAACCTATACCTGATACCTCAGAAAGAACAAAAAATGGCACGAAAACCCATCAAGGCACCAGTGGACTCAAACTCTGTTGCCTATTAACCTTGCCTCTTGCCAAACTCATCAAGTCGCGATAAATCGTAACATAGGCATCCTATGGCACGCCTCCACGAGTGGTAATTTTCATTGAATAACTTTATTACTTAAAACTCCCAACTAAAAACTAATAACTCAACACTCTATAATTCTCTCATTCAATCCTTCTCTCATTCAAAATTCAAAACGTATCTTGCCGGAGAAATAACCATACCCACATGCGCTATTACGGACTACAAGGAGCTATGAAAGCTCAAAATGGAAAAGGAGAGGAGCTCGCTGCAATTCTTAAGGAGGCCTCCGACCTGATGCAAAACGCCAAAGGGTGCCACCTCTACCTGGTAGCCCTTGATGCTGAAGAGCGCGACCTGGTGCGAATCACCGAAGTGTGGGATAGTAAAGAAGACCATGATAATTCCCTGAACTACCCGGGCGTCCATGAGCTGATCGGCAGAGCCATGCCCCTGATGGATGGTCCTCCGAAGAAAGGCGTTGAGACCATTGTGCTTGGCGGTGTGAAAAAATAAGGTTGACTGTTGCTATACGGAACAAGTCGCGATGAATCGCGCCTCTACGGGTGATGATTTTCTGTTGTTCAACAACTCAATTACTCTACTAATCAATAGTTCTGTTTTTATTTCCCATCATTCTGCTATACGGGACAAGTCGCGATAAATCGTCCCTCTACAGGGTGTAATTTCCTGTTGTTCAATAACTCTGTTACTTAAAACTTAACGCTCTCAACTAAAAACTCATAACTCAACACTCTATAATTCTGCTACTCAATTATTCACCATTCTCTACTTCAACATTCACTTGTTACCCATTTGCGTATGCCGCGATTGCGGGACCGCCCCTATCGGACAGCGGTGTAGGTTGAATTGGAAATTACTGCCGAAAGGGGGACTAGCTTTTGCGCTGTTTTTCAATCTGATTTTCTGGTATACGGGACAAGTCGCGATGAATCGCGCCTCTACGGGTGATGATTTTCTGTTATTCAATCCTTCACTCATTACTTCCCCCAGGCTGCGTCTGCTGTCATCCTCCTTCATTTTTTATAACTTTGGGACTTTCCGGCCTGCGGGCCGTTATCCAGGTATAGAACCCAAAATTTTTTCCATAGCTTATGACGCTCAAAGCCAACGACCCAAGCCGCAAGTCATGGGTCACCGTAGAACCAAACAGTGATTTCCCTATCCAAAACCTGCCTTTCGGCGTGTTCCGCGTAAGCGGAGGCGATGCCCGTATCGGGGTAGCCATCGGTGAGTATGTGCTGGACCTCGCTGCCGTACAGGAGGCCGGATACTTTAATATAGGCCAGTTGCCGGCTGGTATTTTCAAAAATCAGTACCTGAACCCCTTCATGGAGCTGGGCAAGGCCATCACCCGCGACGTGCGTGAGCGTGTCTCTCAACTGCTGCTGGACAGCAACGATGAGCTGGCCTCTGCACCCGGGGTGTACGACAAGTTTCTGCTGAAGCAGGCTGATGTAGAGATGCTTATGCCTGTGTTTGTACGGGACTACACGGACTTTTACAGCAGCCGCGAGCATGCCACCAACGTGGGTACCATGTTCCGGGGTAAGGACAATGCCCTGATGCCTAACTGGCTGCACCTGCCTGTAGGCTACCACGGCCGCGCTTCATCCATTGTGGTAAGCGGTACGCCTACTAAGCGTCCCAAAGGCCAGACGAAGAATGACGATGAGGAGCAGCCGTCATTCGGCCCTACGAAACGCCTGGATTTTGAACTGGAGATGGCCTTCATCACCAGCCAGGCCACAGCCATGGGTGAGTCCATTGCTGCCGATGAGGCCGAAAACTACATCTTCGGCATGGTGCTGTTTAATGACTGGTCGGCCCGTGACATACAGAAGTGGGAGTACGTTCCCCTCGGTCCCTTCCTGGGCAAAAACTTCTCCTCTGTGGTAAGCCCCTGGGTGGTGACTATGGATGCGCTGGAGCCTTTCCGTGTGGCAGGTCCGGAGCAGCGCCCTGAGCCCCTGCCTTACCTGAAAACGTCCGGGAAGAAAAATATCGACATTGACCTGGAAGTAGGTATACAGCCCGACGGAGGCGAGGAAAAAGTAGTGTGCCACAGTAACTTTAAGCACATGTACTGGAACATTAACCAGCAACTGGCCCACCATACGGTGAATGGGTGTAACATTGGGGTAGGCGATATGTATGCTTCCGGTACCATCAGTGGCCCGGAGGAGTCCGCATTTGGTAGTATGCTGGAGATAGCCTGGAAGGGCACGAAACCGGTGCAGATGCCTGACGGTACTGAGCGCCGCTTCATCCATGATGGTGATACGGTGATCATGCGCGGCCACTGTGAAAAGGACGGCCTGCGTATTGGCTTTGGTGAGGTGCGTAGTAAAGTACTACCTGCAGAGTGATGGGTATGCTGACGTTTGATCCAAAAGAAGAGGCCGTAGCCAAAGTACATGGCTACCTGCTGGGGGCGATTGCCCCCCGGCCTATTGCCTTTGCGAGTACGATAGATAAGGACGGAAACGTAAACCTGAGCCCTTACAGTTTCTTTAACTGCTTTGGGGCCAACCCGCCCACCCTGGTGTTTTCACCGGCGCGCCGGGTGCGTGACAACACAATAAAGCACACGCTGGAAAATATTCGCGAGGTACCGGAGGTGGTCATCAATATTGCGAACTACCCCATGGTGGAGCAGATGAGCCTGGCGAGTACGGAGTATGATAAGGGCGTGAACGAGTTTGTGAAAGCAGGCTTTGAGGAAGCCCCCAGCCAGCGGGTAAAGCCTCCGCGGGTAAAAGATGCCCCCGCCAGCTTTGAGTGTGTGGTAAAAGAAGTGATAGAGACGGGGCAGGATGGCGGGGCCGGTAACCTCGTTATCTGTGAGGTGGTGCTTGCCCATATTCGTGAGGACATCCTGGATGAGAACAAACGGATAGATCCTTATAAGCTTGATGCTGTGTCACGGATGGGAGGTAACTATTACTGCCGCTCCACGCCGGACAGTATCTTTGAAATAGAAAAGCCTCTGCAAACCAAGGGGATTGGTGTGGATGGTATACCTGAGCCCATCCGCTACAGTGATGTACTTACGGGAAATAACCTGGGGCGTCTTGGTAATGTGGAGCGATTGCCTTCTGATGATGAGGTGAAGGCCATGGCACAGGATCCGGAAGTGAAAGAGATGGCGAACCGCTTTGGTAATACGGCTTCTACATACAGAAGGGAATTGCACAAACTGGCTCAAAAGTACCTGGAGAAAGGGGAGACTGCCCAGGCATGGCAGGTGCTGCTACAAGACCCTGAAGTTCAGAAATAGAGGGTATATAAAAAGGAAAAGGCTATGATCATTACTGATTATAGCCTTCCATTTAACCTAATGAACTTTAAATTGAAGCCATTTCTAATCTGTTTGCCAGAACAGATCAGACTTTTTATCTAATAAGAATAGATTTCTTAAAGGTAATATAATTAAAATTTTTGCAACTTTTTAGTGCAAAAAAATATAAATGACTCTGGAGAGATATTTCCCTGATCAAAAATCATTTATTTGATAATGCATAGTTAGTGTAATCCTTTGATTATGAAAAGGAAATAATACCTGCTGGGTAACTTAGACAAAAGTAAGAAAAAGTAGTCTTCAATTTATCTTAATTTAATCTTGCTAGTCTTTCGAATGCATAATTGCCTGAAACCCTACGATAAATAACATTTATTGGCTGCATTTTGGCCTGGGTTTTTAGATTTGGTAAAGTTTAATTAGATATGACTATTCGGGGAGAAATTATCTGATTGTTTTACTGTAAATTATGTACTGTTTGGTAGGGTTTTTACAGGAGAAAGTTTCAGTTACGTTGGATTTTTTCCACCTTTTGTCGCTGTGTGGTTGCATCTATCATCAGGTTAAACCGGATCATTTTACCGGTTTCAACTGACCTGTAAAAATACGTATTGTCTTCCAGTACTACCACAGACTTGCCTAATTCATACCGATGGGCCATTACTTCGTCTCCTTCGTGCAGCCTTTGCTCATTAAGGTCAAATAACTCAGGCAGACTGTTTTGCTTCTTCTTTTTTCTGAATAGTCCGAACATACTTCAGCAATAGTTTCTTGATTAATCCCTGGTGGGAGCTCAATATACATAACACAATTCAGAGGGATATATCTTCTGGTACCTCCTGAGTCTGGTGCAGGTTGGGTATGCGAAAGGTAAAGGTAGTGCCTCTGCCTGGGACAGAGTCAACCGTTATCCGCCCCTCCAATTTTTCTATGGTCTCTTTTATGATATACAGGCCCAGCCCTGCCCCGTGTCCCTGGGTGGTAGCACGGTAAAACATGGAGAAGATTTTATCCTGCTGATCCGGGGCTATGCCCAGTCCGTTATCTTCTACCCGGATGTCTGCGTAAGTAGGTGTGATCTCGGCAATTACTTTTACGTAGGGATTATCCCGGGCCTGATCAGCGTACTTCAGGGCATTGCTGATAAGGTTATGAAGTATGGATTTTATTCTGCGTTTATCTGTATAGAGGGGGATGGTCTGTGATATACTTATCTCTGTTTTTACCCGGCCTGCGGCATGTACGTGTGCCATGCTCTCAAATATATCGCTGGCCATTTCCTTTAGATCCACCTCATTAAGGGCTATGTCCATGCGAGAGTTACGGTAGTAGTCAAGTATGTCACTGATAATGGTGTCGAGCCGCTGCATGCTGCTCTCCATTTTACTGATTGGCTGACCGGTTATGGCCTCATTCGGCAGTTCCAGGCGCAGGATATTTATAAGGCCCAGCACTGACGCAATAGGCGACCGAAGGTTATGCGATACCTGGTATATGAGCTGGTCCATGGCCTCGTTCGTTTTGGCAAGCTCCTGATTCCGGTTGCGCAGGCTCTCTTCTATTCTGGTTTTCACCCGGATGTTTTGGGTAAGCTTTTTATTGATCCGTGACAGTTCACCTTTTCTTCTTCTCAACCGAACCTGCAGGGCGAGGATAGCGATAAGTAATATCAGCAGGCTGGTAACCATGCCGGCCAGGAGCCAGCTTAGCCATCTGGGAAACCTGAAGTAGTTATCCCGGGTGAGCCACTTGTCCAAAAGCCGGTAGTAAGCAGAGTCTTCATCCCTTTTCATGATTACCAGCTCCTGGTCTATTTTGCCGATAAGGCTGCGTATAGGGCCGGGGCTGCCTGCGAAGTGGACGGTATTGGGGTTAATAACCAGCTGCAGGGGCTGCACATCAAAGTCTGCCCGGCGGTAGATGCCGAAATAGTAACTAACCAGTGCCATATCTGCCTTTTCGTCCTCTACCGCGGCAAAAGTCTTCTGATAATTCGATAATTCGATGAAATTTACCAGGCTGGTATCTTTGCCCAGTTCCTGCTTCAGGTCTAGCAGGTTGCCATCACCTTCCATCACTGCTATAGACTTATGATGAATGTCCTGCAGGGTGTAGTACGAGGGCTCGGCATCTGCATGAATGTACAGGCTGGCCCAGTTTTCCAGTATAGCTACCTCGTTAAAAACGTATTTCTCCAGCCGCTCAGGAGTCACTGTTACATCAGGCATCAGGTCAATACGCCCTTTTTTAAGGAGGCTCATGCCCTCATCCCATGTCACTTCTACATACTGTATTTCGAAGTTTAGCCTATGGCTGAGGTGGAAGAGCAGGTCCACAAAGAAACCTGCAGGGTTTCCGTCTTCATCTATGAAAATTTTGGGTTCATTTTCATAGATACCCACCCGTACTACCTGCGGGGTTTCCTGTGCCCGGACCGGCAGAACCAGCAGGGTAAGGAAAAGCGTGTAGCACACCAGCCGGTAAAGCCAGGGGGGGATACGAAAACCTACCATTCAGGTACAACCATCACTCTTTATCAATGGTTTAAATAGGCTCATCAATATGGTCCTTACGCTATGTAAAGCCCATTTTTGGTGGTTACCTAGTGAGAAAAGCGATGGTTTTTTCTATGACATCCGCAGCAGGTCCGGGAAGTTCGTTTTCCTCCCATGGGTGGCCTCCGCCGAACACATGATCGCCGCCTTCTACTAACGCCATCTCTGCCGTGGGTTTCCATTTTTTAAGCTGCTTTGCTGCCTCCACATCTACCGAGGGGTCGGCTGTACCATGTACGATAAGCAGGGGAGCCTCCAGGTTAGGCAGCAGGTGGGGTATGCTGTAGCGGGGTTCATTTGCTTTGAAGTCTTCTACTAATTGATAGTAAAGGGGCATTTCCTGCCCGGTGCGGGCGTTTGGGATGTACTGCACGCCTTTCTTTTCCCACTCATCAAGAAAGTCGCTACCCCAGCGCTTAGCCAGGTCATGCACCGCCGCCCAGGTCACTACCTTTTTCACGCGCTTATCTTCCGCTGCTTTTAGCAGGACGAGCGAACCGCCCCGGCTGTGGCCTATCAGGTGCAGGCCTGATTTATCTGCTTCATTATCGGGTAGCCTGCTGCCGGTATCGGTAAGTGTATCGATAAGCTGGCCGAGATCATCAAGTTCCAGGCCGAAGTTGTTCTGCCCAAAAGCCTCCAGGTCGGCAAAATCGACGGGGCTGTCTGGTGTGGTGCCATTATGTGAGAGGTTCAGTTTTGCCACTACCAGCCCGTGGGTAGCCATATGGTCGGCCATCATATTGAAGTATCCCCAGTCTTTAAAGCCTTTGAATCCGTGCACAAAGATGACGATGGGCTTTGGCTGGCCGGTAGGAACAAAGCGGAAGTCGTACAGAAATGCCCTGCCATGTTTGGTGCCGGTCAGGCTGAGGTTACCACTGCGGACGATCGAGGGTGATGTTGAATAGTTGGACAAAACGGGGTTTTTTACGGTTTAGCGGTTTTGGTTATGCTTATTTCGTCGTATAATTGCGAGCGATAAATGACGCTTAAACTAAAAGACATTCAGGCCCCTATTTCTTCTGAAATGACCGACTTCGAAAAGAAGTTCAGGGAGTTTATGAAGAGCAAGGTCCTGTTGCTGGACAAAATAACGAGTTACATCGTAAAGCGCAAAGGAAAGCAGATGCGCCCGATGTTCGTATTTCTCTGTTCAGGAGTAGTGGGCGATATCACGGAGGCGTCATACCGCGGAGCCGCTCTTATCGAACTGCTCCATACTGCGACCCTGGTTCACGATGATGTGGTGGATGATGCGGGCTATCGTCGCGGATTCTTTTCTGTTAATGCTCTCTGGAAAAATAAGATCGCGGTACTTGTAGGGGATTACCTCCTCAGCCGCGGGCTGCTACTCTCTGTGGATCATGGCGACTTCAGCCTGCTGCGTATCGTGTCTAATGCCGTGCGTGAAATGAGCGAAGGCGAGCTGCTGCAAATGGAAAAGGCGCGCAAGCTGGACATTACTGAGGAGGTCTACTACGACATTATCCGCCAGAAGACTGCCTCTCTTATCTCTTCATGCTGTGCGGTGGGTGCAGCGAGTGCCGGTGCCGATGAAGAAACCGTGCAGCACCTGCGCGACTTTGGCGAGAAGATCGGCATGGCCTTTCAGATAAAGGACGACCTTTTCGACTACGGCAACAATGAGATAGGTAAGCCCCGTGGCATAGACATTCGTGAAAAAAAGATGACCCTGCCGCTCATCCATGCCCTCAATAAAGCCGATAAGACTGACCGCAAGCATATACTTAAGCTGATAAAGAAAAAAAGTGACAGCAATGCGGTGGTACGCGAAGTGATAGACTTTGTTAAGCAACAGGGTGGACTTACGTATGCCGAAGGCATTATGGAACAGTACTACCGTGACGCGATGGCCATGCTCGAGCGATTCCCTGACAATATCTACCGGAAGTCACTAGGTGACCTGGTTACCTTCACCATAGAGCGTACTAAGTAATTTTAAATTATACTTTTCCTCTCGTTTTCTTACCTATTTCCTTATGGTACTTGCCATTATGCTATTTTTATAGCCGGAATAAATAAGATATGATGATCGATTACATGCTGAGAATGAAGCACTGGCAGGTGTTTTTACTTATCACCGCCCCTGCGATATTCGTTTCGCTTCTGGTTCTGGTTAATAGCTACGCCTTCATATTATTTCCTGCTGCTTACCTCTTGTCCCAGCTTACGATAATGTTCTGGGTATATAGTGTGTTTTCCGGGCTAAACGACAAGCTTCCCTTGGGTAGCGAGATTGATCTCACGGCATTTCGCGCCATGTACCTCGTGCCCATGGTATGCCTGGGGATACTTTTTTTAGCGATGCTTTTCAGTGTTATATATTCTAATAGTGGTGGTGATTTTGCGCCTGGTTTTTCTCTGCCTAATGGCTTTGGGTATATCATATTGGCTGTATGTGTGTTTAGTTTCGTTAGCTGGATCCAGGGCGTGAGGATAGCCGCCAAGACCATTAAGTCTATAGAACGGCAAAGTGGCCTGAGCTTTGGCGAGTATTCAGGGGAGTTTATTTTCATCATGATGTTTGGTATAGGCCTGTGGGTACTTCAGCCACGGATCAACCGTATTATGGAGGGGGACTATGATCCTCAGCCGGAGCCTTTAAACAGATTGCTATAAGGTAATCTGGCAGGAGAGAAGTGGCTCACTACTACGGCAGTATACGAATGATGAAGCGTGACTTAGTTATAATGGGGCTGTGGGCTTGCCTGGCCCTGGGACACTTGCGGACATGGGCAGGAAAAAAAGCCCTTCAATGCAAGGGAATGGAAGCGCCCTGGCGTGACGGACTGGCTAATGACTGATGTCCGCTATAATATGCTGGATGATCTAATAACCGGAGCCGCCCTGAGAGGACTTACCCGGAGTGAAGTAATCGAAGAGCTCGGGCCGCCTGATAAGGTGGATTCCTCTGCATTCTATTATCTCGTAAAGGAGGTGTATGAGACAGACATTGACCCCACCCAAATCATATACCTTGAGATTAGATTCGAACCAAAAGAGGGGAGTGTCTATTCTACTGAAATGCGTGAGGGCCTATAGGTATAAACCTTACTCCTGACAAGTAGCTGCCTACCTGTGCTTGAAGGCCCCTCCTGATATGATATGGATGGGAAAGACTCATCTTTTGCCCCTTACGTCCGGCAGGCAGTCGGCACGCGATCCATCCTTGATCTGGGTTGAGCGCTGATAAGCCGCCCGGGGCATCTAAAAATATGCCCCTCCGGGGATGGCCGGCCCTCAGTATTTTCTAGCGGGTTTTAGTTTCCTAATGGTATCGTATAGGATAGTAAGAGTCTCAGGCTTTCCGTTTTGCGAGTGAAAAGCGCCTCCTGGTCCCATATCTTCAGGTTGTTATTAATATTAGAGGTGAGGTTCTGTTGTATAAACACATCCAGCCCAAAGCGCTTATAGCTGACATTGGCCCCATACTGATAGTCGGTATAAAATCGTTTTGGCAGGGTGCCTGCTTTGTTAAGCACATCTGCCACTTCTTGTGGCCTGTTCATAGGGTTTTCCAGAGCTTGGTACCGTGCATCGAAGGTTACGGTGGCAAATACGGGTATGATACCGGCAAATACACTTATGCTAAAGTCAGATTCGCCAAAAGGGGCATAGTGCACCAAAACCGGGCATTCGAATGATCTAAGGCCCGCCAGCGTCCCGGTAGCGGCTGTTCGGCTATTTGGGCCTAGTTGCTTATAGGCTGTTATGCCAGCAGAGGTTGAGCAATAAGTCAGTCCTCCTGATAATGAAATGTTTTTATAAAGAGGCATAGTGAAACGTACAAAGGGAGTAAATTCACCTTTCCCATAATAGTCCCGCCTATAGATTACTACCGAATCAATTTGGGCTACGGCCGGATAATATTCACGTTCGGAGAGTGGGACACCCATACCAAATTGCAGCTTCTGCCCAAGGCAGGTTTGTGTAATCAGAATGAATAAAACTATAGCCGATAAGTATTTCATGATATTATCTAAGTTCTAATGCAAAGTAGATGCTGGCTATTTCGGTATAAAGTATCTATTGTAAAGTACACTGCTTATCTGATTTATTGCTATTAGTTTTTACCAGCATACCCGGGCTCTACTATTTTCCGGTGGGGTTTTAGTTACCTAAGGGTAGCGTATAAGATAGTAAGAGTCTCAGTGTCTCATTCTTGCGGGTAAAAAGCGCCTCCTGATCCCATATCTTCAGGTTGTTATTGATATTGGAGGTGAGGTTCTGTTGTATAAACACATCCAGCCCAAAGCGCTTATAGCTGATATTTGCCCCATACTGATAGTCGGTATAATATCGTTTTGGCAGGGTGCCTGCTTTGTTAAGCACATCTGCTACCTTCTGTGGAAAGTCTATAGAACTATTGTCGCCCTTGTAAACAGGATCGAAATTGATGTGTGAAAACACAGGTATCACACCCGCGAAAATCTTTAAGGTTAAATCAGATTCGGGAAAAAGGGAATAGTTAACCATTAAAGGGACTTCAAGCGATTTAATGCCGATAGTGGTGGTTTTGATACCTGATCGGGTGGAAGAATCAATTATTTTATATGCTGATAAGCCTGCATGGTTAGCATAGTAGCTTACCCCACCTGAAAAGGTGAAATGTCCAATGGCAGGGGATATATACCGTAAGAAGGGTACCAATTGTTTGCCGCCATGATAGTTTCTCCTGAATACGATAACTGAATCTATTTGCGCTGTAGCAGGATAATACTCATTTTCTGCCAAAACCATCCCTGAGCCTATCTGTAATTGCTGGCAATTGCCCGTTTGCCAGGTAAATAGGATAAACAGTATAGCTGATAAATATTTCATAGGATTATCTTAGTTCAAGTGCAAAGTCTAAGCTCCCTGTCTCATTTAACTTGTAGGCTGCTTGAGTAGCATCCTCACAAAAGTAAACAAGGGCATTCCCAAGGTTATAATCGTTATCTGATACAGTTACTTCTAACGTACTACTCAATGTGGTGCCATCATCAAGCTCTTTGTTTACAGTAGTCGTAAATTTGATCGGGTCACCATTATCTGCTTCGAACCATTGATATTCCAGTATTTCACCAAACTCTTCTTTATCCCAGAACATCACTTCCAAATCGGGATAATGCCACTCGGTATAGCAGTCGCTAAGCAGAGGGCAGTCTTTCCATTCACTTCGGTCAACGAGGGGTATGTTTTTCCTAAAAGACTGTAAATGGGCCTGATTTGACCCGGTAAAAACAAAGAAGTAAACCTCAGGAGCCCCGTCCAAATAGTTTTCTGCTGCTTTAAACTCTTTCATATTCACAAACTTCACGCGGCTGATGTGGTCGTAGAGGGGGCTGCCGTCGCGGTCGCAGTCGTCCTGGGTGTCGTTGGTGCCGGAACCGCCATCGAGGCCGCCGGGTACATAGCCACCTGTGCCGCCGCAGTTGAGGTCTGTAGTCATGTAGTAGTAGGCATCGTCTGTTACCAGTATGGGGTCGGTGGTGAGTATGCAGCCATCATCCGGGGCTAATTGGCCCTGTGCTGCCTGGTGACGTAGCTTATCTACGTGGTGGCGGGGTACAGGCCTTACCCGCTCATTGTGGCTTATCACCAGTATGGGCTCGGTGGGCAGTTTATCTACCTGAAAGTCTATATAGTGGCCCTGGCTGTCAAAGGCGGGCAGGGTGCTTACGCGGCGGGCATCTGTGCCATAGGGGAGGTAGACGACGACAGGGTGCTCACGCGCCGGGTCCCAGTCTTTTGTGACCCCTGGGGGCTTGCGTAAGGCTATCTGAAGGAGGGGTTCTGCCTCCAGGCTACGGGCGCGGCGCTGGCCTGCTTGGTCTTTACCAAACAGCGCCTGCCCAAAGGTAAGGCTACGCAGGGCCTCGCCTTCGCTGACCGGCTGCTGCTCCTGCAGGGCATACAGAAAGTTTGCGTCTCCGTCAAAGCGCTGATCAATCTTTTGCTTTACAAAATGCCTTAGCTCCTGGCTTGCCATAGCGGTTGCCAGTGCTTGTGCCAGGGCATAGCCTCTGTCTTGTGTGGTGTAAGTGGCGGCAGGGAGGGGGTTGGGGGTGGCTGGTTCTTGAAATTCTTCCTGACAGCCAAAGGCTATAATGACCCCCAGTACGGCCAGGGTGATCTTTTTAATAGGCTGGTTGAATAGCATTATATTATTTATATTTTTGGTATAACAATATCAGTATTTCACGGGGGAAATACAAGGTAATAGTGGTTTTACCCTTTTTTTGTATAATCTACGGCTAGGGGGAGGCAATGGTGCTTGTTTTTTTATGGATAGCCAGGTACTTATAGTCTTTTAGGGAGGGGCTTACACAGTTTATTTCAGCCCTTTTAAAATAGTCTCATGGTACAAGAACAATGAATATGCTGTAGCTCAGCGGGGGCCTGTAGGGGTGAGATGAAGGGGCTGTGCCACGATTAGAAAAATGCAATAACCTTGTATGGTATATGCTGAGTAGGCCTGCTCCTTAGCGAGGGTGGACTCATGCTATATTCATAGCGAAGGAGTAGCGAAGCAGAACCGTTGGAGAAGCGAAGGAGAAGAGAGGTGGATAGGGTGAAAGGCAGGTGTAAAATAGCCTGGTGGCTGAATGCCTGATGTGGTAAAAGTACAAAAAATACTGAAATGTAAAAGTATCTGACTGGCGGGGGTAATGACTATTTATGAAATATGGATGGTGGGTTATGGAAGCATAGCCGTGAAGCTAAGCACCAATTCCCCGAAAGTCGGACCTCTCCTGCGGAGCATAGGAGGGCGCAAGAAGCCGCAGAGCTTTTTGGGGCTGGTCCGTGCAGAATGCTTCTTAAAGCAGCCAGGAACGGTAAATTCTAATTTCGGTCCCGCCGGAATGCCGGTCCAACCCTGTGGTTCAAAAAGTGCTGTAGCCTTTTTGAACCGTCCCCTCCCAGAGGGTGGGGAATTACTAATGTGCTATTTTTGAGCTGTTTAAGTTCTTAACTTGACGGCTATGGATATGGAAGGGGGTAAGTCAGAATAAATCCTCTATAAAGTCGTCTTCTATTATATGATCATCAACTCTACCGTGTAAAGTAAGCGAATATCCCTTTTCCATAATATTCTGACCCTCTATCTGAAATAGAAAATTGAGATCATACAAGGAGGAGGCATTCATCTCATAGTGAGCGACCTTCTTAGTATGATATGATAGGTTCACTATAAAATGCCGATTTTCGATAGGTGAAAATGTAACCAGTGTCTTTGCTTTTTTCCTGGTGCCCAATGCTTGCAGCGAAGTGTCTGTGCCTATGGTATCGTGTGAGTATTGGGTACACTTCCACATGGAAGAGGTATCTCCCAACTCTCTGGCAAACAAATCATTCCATATGTCATAGGAGCCTATCTCCGGAGCAACTGAATAGGCTGATTGGTTTATGATTTCTTGGTACTGCGGGGTACGTACTATATGTTCTATAGCTTGTTTGTAATAAGCATGATCCTGTCCGTCTTCGGCTGATAGTTAAAGGAGCAATATGGTGCTTAGCAAATACATAAGGCTGTTTACATTATGGCGCGGAACCTGCAACAGGTCTTACCCTTCCTCCGCAATCAACTTATCCATAAACCTGTTTAAGTCTTCTTTCCAACGCTCGAAGTACTCGCCGGTGCCTGGGCCGCTGAAGCATTCACCGTGAATCAAAAAAGGCAGTGTAGTCTGATGTATAGTTCCACTACCTATTAATATTTACGGAGATTAGGTGATCAATTATTAATCACAAATGCATGCAGATAAGTGGCACCTTAAAAGGGTCCCCGAGTAACAGGGCTCCGCCTGTTGATTCATACAGAAAGTTACAGAATTTTCGCTTCCTCCTCTGAAATCAACGGCCCCCGTTTTAAAGCTTTTTACGCGTAGTTGGTTGAGTTTTAATTTGGCTTTAGTCATTTTCTTTTAATTTGGTTTATATTATTTACACGATACACTATCACTAAAAGTTGCCTGAATTGCTGTGATATGGTTGGAATATTTAAGCCTATTAGCGTGAATAATGCATCTGGTTAACTTTTTTCCTCCGCAATCAACTTATCCATAAACCTGTTGAAGTCTTCTTTCCAACGCTCGAAGTACTCGCCGGTGCCGGGGCCGCTGAAGCCTGTATGGATGCGGCGTACGCGGCCTTGGCGGTCTATAAAGATGGTGGTAGGGAATGACATCACGTGATTAAGCATGGGGAGGGTTTTTGCCGCTTCTTTTTTATCGGAGGTGCCCGCTATCACGAAGTCGTATGGTACGTCCATTCTTTGGGTCATTTTCTTGACCCTGTTTTTTGCGTACTCGAAGTCGGCTTTCTTTTCGTAGGCGAGGCCAAGGATCTCCACGCCCCGGTCTTGATTTTCCGTGTACCACTCAGCCAGATACTTCGTCTCATCCATGCAATTGGGGCACCAGGTACCAAATAGCTGGAGGATGACGACCTTATTATCAAATCGCTGGTCTTCGAGGGTGACCATATCCCCCTGGAGGTCGGGGAAGGTGAATGCTATCTGGTCATAGCCTTCTTTCAGGTAGGTGAGTGATTCCGGCTCTGGCAGGGAGGCCTCTGCATCCTTGGCGCCTGTCCAGGTAGCGTGATAGTGGCGTCCTGAATAAAAGTG
The DNA here is from genome assembly GCF_041449215.1 of Roseivirga sp. BDSF3-8. Taxonomy (NCBI): domain Bacteria; kingdom Pseudomonadati; phylum Bacteroidota; class Cytophagia; order Cytophagales; family Roseivirgaceae; genus Roseivirga; species Roseivirga sp. BDSF3-8. Next base: position 3,224,027 of record NZ_JBGNFV010000001.1, read on the forward strand.
CCCGTCGGTGAGGCTGTCACCTGATACTTTGCCTGTAAAGAGGAAGGCGTGCTCTCCGTCAAAGGCACTTAGCAGCAGCTTATCACCTGCCATAGTGCCCTGCAGGTAGCGGTAGTCGCCTGTAGTGGTAAGAAATGTACCGGAGAGCTCATCACCTGTGGACTCAAATACCCCTACGGCCTCATAGGTTTCGCCATTTTCTTCGGTAAAGGTTACGGCATATTTGCCCTGGGGCATACCGCTGGGGTCGGTCTGCCTTACAAAGCGCTCGTCTACCCCGGCTTCTGCCTCAAAGGCTATTTCATAATTGTCGAGGTAGTTTTTCACAAATATGCCTTCCATATGCCCCTCGCCGGTGAGCACGGCTTCGAGGCTGGTATCGAATATGTGCATAGGGATGATGAGGCTGTCGCCTGGGGTGAGGGTGGCCTCTGTCTCTATGCGCTCCTCTCCGTTTACGAGCTCAACTTTATAGGTACTGCCTGTTGCTTTGGTGAGGGTAAACTGAAAGGGGATGGTTTCAGGCTCAGTCTTCAACACGCCGCGCCACATTCCTTCAGCCGGTAATATGGCGGCTTCCTCTTCTTGCTGCTGGCTTTCGGAGCCACAGGCTGTGAGCAGGGTAGTTATTATAAAAAGGGAAAGGAAAGGAAGTAAGCGCTGAAAGGTCATGATGTATACGTGTCTGTTTAGCTTTTTTACGTGCAAACCAAGTTGTAAGGATACATAAAATTCTTAAAAATTGCCGTAATTGGCCCTTTAAACCCCAATATGTCGTATGGCTAACTTTTCTGATTCCCTGCAGGGTTACCGTGTGCTAGAGCTGGCATCCGTTCTGGCAGGGCCTGCTGTAGGACAGTTTTTTGCCGAGTGCGGGGCGGAGGTGATCAAGGTGGAGAGCCTGCCTGCGGGGGGAGATATGACGAGGCAGTGGAAGCTGCCGGCAGAGGATACGGGAGATGACAGGAGCGCTTACTTTAGCTCCATCAACTGGGGAAAGAAAAGCATCGCGATCGACCTGAAGCAGGCGAAGGGACGCGACATTATTTACCGGCTGGTACAGTGCTCGGATATTGTGCTGAGCAGCTACACTGATGCGACCGCGGCCCGGCTGGGTATGGGGTATGAGACGCTGCGGGAGCATAAGCCCGGCATTATTTTTGGCCGTATCACCGGCTTTGGAGATGCAGGGGAGGGGCGGCCTGCTTTTGATGCACTGGTGCAGGCGGAGGCGGGCTTTATGTACATGAACGGGCAGCCTGGTGGCCCCTCTACGAAAATGCCAGTGGCGCTCATGGATGTGCTGGCGGCACACCAGCTTAAGGAGGCCTTGCTGCTAGCGGTACTGCAAAAGGAGCGCACCGGTGAGGGTGGCCAGGTGGAGGTGTCTTTGGTGGATGCTGCTGTTTCCAGTCTTGTCAACCAGGCGGCTAACTGGCTGGTGGCAGGGCATGTGCCGCAAAAGGAAGGCTCGCGGCACCCGAATATTGCTCCTTACGGTGATACCTTTACCACGGCTGATGGGAAGGAGGTGATCCTTGCGGTGGGTACCGACCGGCAGTTTGGCTCGCTGTGTGAGGTACTGGGCCTCCACTTTCTCCCACAGTCCCCACTTTTTACCACCAATACCCTGCGTGTACGCCACCGCGAAGAGCTGCTGGCGGAGTTAATGCCTGCCATTGGCCGGTGCGAGGGGGAAGACTTGCTGAATCGCCTGACCGCTGCGCGGGTACCTGCGGGTATCGTGCGTGATATGCCGGATGTGATGCAGACGTATGGTAAAAAGCTTCTTCTGGAAACGACTCCGGGAGAAAAAAAAGGGCTCACCGGCGTGCCTCATTTTATTGCTACATCTGGTAAGTCAGCTACAGATTTGGAAAATATCTCCCACATTGCCCCACCACCTTCCCTAGGTGCCCATACTAAGGACGTTTTACTTGATAGTCTGGGGTTTTCGTCTGAAGAGGTACGTACTTTATTTGACGAAAAAGTAATTAAATAGCCCTTTTTTACCAATTAAATTGCCATAAATCCAATTCTCTTTCCTGTAATCCGATGACCCCCAGATTCTGCCTCTCTGTTTAATTTTCAGCCATTTAGCCCAAAACTTTTCTCTCTTTACATTGGATTTGAGGGGGTGAAATGTTATTTTTCTAAAAAAGTGGTAAGAAGTGGGGGAAAGTGGTGACTTTTGGAAGTTAAATAATTAGCTTTGCAGATGTCATTCCCGACGGAGTGGCCACAAACAGGACCATGGCATTTTTTACAAGTGAATATGAGTGCAAACTGGACAGCAAGGGGCGTCTGACGCTACCGGCTAAGATAAAGTCCAGCCTGCCCGACAGCAATGGCGATGAGCTCGTGCTCCGTCGTGGCTTCGAGCCTTGCCTTGTATTGTATCCGATGGTCGAGTATAAAAAGACATTTGCCAAAATTGCCGGGCTTAACGAGTTCAATGAAGAATACCGTAAGCTGCAGCGAAATTTTTTCAGGGGAAATGTGCAGGTGGAACTTGATAGCAATAACCGTCTGAATATACCCAAAGCTCTGCTGCAGTACGCCGGTCTTGATAAGGAGGCGATAGTGGTAGGTACCGGTAAGCGGGTGGAAATATGGAACCCGGATAAGTATGAGGAGTATCTCATCCAGGATCCGAAGGAGATGTCTCAATTGGCGCAAAAGTTTCTGGACGAATAGCGCCCTTAAGGTTCTTTAATAAGTATGGAAGCGTATCACAATCCCGTCATGCTGCAGGAATGCCTTGAGGGGCTGGCCCTTAAGCCCGGCGGCACCTATGTAGACGTCACCTTTGGAGGTGGCGGGCACAGCCGTGCTATACTGGAGCAGTTGCAGGGCGGCAGGCTTGTGGTTTTTGATCAGGACGCCGATGCTAAAGCCAATGCAGAGGCAATAGATGATGAGCGCCTCATATTTGCGCCGGCCAACTTCAGGTACCTCAAGCGCTACCTGAGACTGCACCGGATAGACCAGATAGATGGTCTGCTGGCCGACCTGGGGGTGTCCAGTCACCAGATAGATGATGCGGACCGGGGCTTCAGTACCCGCTTCGATGCCCGGCTGGACATGCGCATGGATAAGGGCATGAAAAAAACGGCCGCCGACCTGCTGCAGGAGTATGATGAGAAGGACCTGCACCGCATACTCGGTATGTATGGTGAAGTGCGAAATGCCAAAACGCTGGCTGCGGCCATAGTGGCGGCACGGGTAAATGAGCCTATCGTCACTGTCGCCGACCTTAAACGTATTCTCGACCGCTATGCACCGCGCCGCAAGGAGTTTCGCTACTATGCCCAGGTATTTCAGGCCCTGCGCATAGAGCTTAATGATGAGATGGGGGCGCTGAAAGACCTGCTCGAGCAGTCAGCAGAAATGCTGGCGCCGGAAGGCAGACTTGTCGTTATGTCTTACCACTCGCTGGAGGACCGCCTGGTGAAAAACTTCATCAACAAAGGGGTGTTCCATGGCGAGGTGGAGAAAGACGTGTACGGAAATGTGGATAAACCATTGAGCGCCATCACGCGAAAGCCGGTGATGGCTGGTGAAGAAGAGGTAAAGGCTAACCCGCGCGCACGTAGTGCAAAGCTGAGGGTGGCTGAGAAGACAGGAGCATAATGGCTGAAAACAGATTTAAGAAAAAAGAGAAAAAGAGCAACGGAGGGGGTGGTGGCCTGGGCCGCGGCATATTCGGCTCTATAGAGCGCGCACTGAAAATAGGGGCCCTCTTTGAGCAGGGTGTGCCTGTGAAGTTTATGCCGTATGGGATGTTCCTGGCGTTTCTGCTCGTTTTTTATATCTGGAATACCCACTACGCTGAGCGCACCACCCGCAAGGTGAATGTGCTGGAGGTGGAGGTGGAAGACATGAAGGCTGACTATACGACCATGAAGGCCGACTATGAGGTAGAAAGTAAACTTAGCAGTGTCGCTAAAAGGGTAAAAGATATAGGGCTGATAGAAAGCCCGGAGCCACCTAAAAAACTGGTAGTGCAATAAGGTGAATATTAAGAAGTCCATATTACTACGTGTACGCATCGCTTTTCTGCTGATTGTGCTGTTTGCGGGAGCCATCGTGTTCCGCATTGTGCATATACAGCAGGTGGAGGGCGAAAGGTGGCGTCAGAAGGCGGAGAATATCGGTCTTAAGTTCCGGACGGTACGGGCTACCAGGGGAAATATATATTCTGATAACGGCAGCCTGCTCGCTACGAGCCTTCCCTTTTACCGGGTGGCCTTTGACCCCACTATCGCAGACGATGAGATGTTCCGGAATGGAATAGACAGCCTGTGCCTGAATCTGAGCCGCTACTATGGTGACCGCAGCCCGCAGGAGTATAAGCGCCGCATTGTAAATGCCCGTGCTAAAAACCAGGAATATTTAGTGCTGAATCGGCGCATGATAAACTATGTGGACAAGAAGAAAATGGCCGAGTGGCCTATTTTCCGTAAGGGCAGACTCAAAGGTGGGGTCATCTTCCAAAAAGATGAGCAGCGATTTAAACCTTTCCGAAGCCTGGCTGCGCGTACGATCGGCTATCTCAATGAAAATGAATACGGTGCGGGCCTGGAGTACAGCTTTAATGAGAAGCTGAGCGGAAGAGACGGGGAGGCTCTGTATCAGAAAATATCCGGAGGTAACTGGAAGCCGGTATTTGATGGCAGCGAGGTAAAACCTATTGAAGGGCTGGACATAGAGACCACTCTGGATATAAACCTGCAGGATGTGGTGCAGACTTCCCTGCTTAAGCACCTGACGGCCCACCGGGCCGAATATGGCTGCGCGGTGGTGATGGAGGTGCAGACCGGGGAGATCAAGGCTATAAGTAACCTGTCGCTAAACGATAAGGAGTACTATGTGGAGCGGTATAACTATGCGGTGCAGGGGGTGCGTGAGCCCGGTTCTACCTTTAAGCTTGCCTCCATGATCGCGCTGCTGGAAGACAGTCACCTGAACCTGAACGACAGTATTGATACCGGTGATGGCAAGTACATGTTCCATAACCAGACCATGCGCGACCATAAGCCGGGTGGATATGGCAAGATTAGTATAGAGGAGGCTTTTGCTTATTCCTCTAACATTGCCATTGCTAAAATGGTGGATGCCCGCTTCGGACTTAATCCTCAGCGGTACATGGACTACATAAAGGATATGGGGCTGGACAGGCCTCTTGGATTCCAGATGGTGGGTGAAGGTGTGCCAAAGCTAAAGACGCCGGGTGACCCGACATGGAGCGGTATTTCGCTCCCGTGGATATCACATGGCTATGAGGTAGAGCAGACACCTCTGCAGACGTTGGCCTTTTATAATGCGATAGCGAATGACGGGAAAATGATCACGCCCATCATTGTCAAAAAGCTGTTTAACAACGGCCGGCTGGAAAAGGAATTTGAACCGGCTGTGATCAACAGCTCTATCTGTAGCCGCGAGACTCTTAAAAAGGTACGTCGTATGCTTGAGGCGGTGGTGGAGTACGGCACGGCGCAGAATATCAATGATGCCTACTACAAAATAGCGGGCAAGACGGGTACTGCTCAGAAGTTGATAAACGGACGCTACTCACGGAAGTATTATACCTCGTTTGTAGGGTACTTCCCTGCGGAGGCGCCCCGCTATAGCTGCATTGTGGTGATCGATGAGCCTAAGGGATACAACCAGTACGGTAGTGACGTGGCGGCTCCGGTATTTGAAGAGATTGCCAATAAGATATTCGCCCGTAACGTGCAGCTACACCCGCCGCTTCCTACGGAGTTTGTGGCAGATACCAGCACCTGGCCTGTGATGAGGGCAGGTCGCCGGGATGACCTGCTCCGTATTACGAGGGAAATGGGAATAGATAAGGTGGTGGCACCGGGTACGGAAGAGTGGGTGCATACTAAGCTTGAGGGGGATACGGTGATGCTGGCGACGCATAATGTGCGCAAGGGCATAGTGCCTGACGTAAGGGGGATGACGCTGCGGGACGCTGTATACCTGCTGGAAAACTGCGGGCTGCAGGTACACTTTAACGGTAATGGAAGGGTGAGGACGCAAAGTCTCCTGCCCGGCCAGCAAATAGATAAGACACAAGTAATAAAGCTGAGCCTCGGATGATGGCGCTTAAAGACATAGTATATAGAGTTTCGCTTAAATCGGTATCCGGTGACATGAATGATTCTGTCACCGGAATTACCTTTGATTCACGGGCTGTGAACAAAGGCGATTTATTCGTGGCTGTACGCGGCACGGCTACTGACGGGCACCTCTATATAGATAAGGCACTGGAAAAAGGTGCCTCAGCGATCGTCTGTGAAGAACTGCCTGCTGATCTTAAGGAAGGGGTTACGTGGATAGAGGTGGAGAACTCTGCAAAGGCGCTGGGGCTCATCGCATCTAACTATTATAACAACCCTTCTTCACGGCTTTCTATCATCGGTGTCACGGGTACTAATGGTAAGACTACCACGGTAAGCCTGCTTTTCCGGCTTTTCAGTAAGCTGGGATATAAGTGCGGCCTGCTGAGCACGGTGGTGAACCGCATAGGTACGGAGGAGGTCAAAGCCACGCATACCACGCCGGACGCGCTGCAGCTAAATGAGTTGCTGGACCGCATGGCCAAGGAGGGATGCACCCATGTATTTATGGAAGCCAGTTCGCACGCCCTGGTGCAGGAGCGTATGGCCGGGCTGGCCTTTAGAGGGGCAGTTTTCTCTAACATAAGCCATGACCACCTGGACTATCACGGTACTTTCGAGGAGTACATCAAGGCGAAGAAGAAGCTGTTTGATGAACTGCCTAAAGGCGCTTTTGCGCTGGTAAATGCCGATGATCGCCGGGCGAATGTGATGCTTCAGAATACTAAAGCCTCTAAAAAATCATTCAGCCTGAAGTCTATGAGTGACTACAAGGCGCGGGTGCTGAGTAACACACTTGAGGGGCTGGAGCTGGATATTGATAATAAGGTAGGGTGGTACCGCCTTATCGGCGATTTCAATGCCTATAACCTGCTGGCTGTCTACAGTGTGGCGGTGGAGTTGGGGGAAGACCCTGAGGAGGTGCTTACGGCTTTAAGCGAGCTTAAGCCAGCTCCGGGGCGCTTTGAGCATGTGCCTAATAAGCTGGGCATAACGGCCATAGTGGATTATGCGCACACGCCCGATGCACTGGAAAATGTGCTTGCTACGATTAAGGAGGTGCGTACCACTAATGAGCAGGTGATCACTGTGGTGGGCTGCGGCGGGGACCGTGATAAGGCTAAGAGGCCCCTGATGGCTGAGATAGCCTGCCGGTTTAGCGACAAGGTCATTCTTACTTCGGATAATCCGCGGACGGAAGACCCTGAAAGGATCATAAAAGACATGCAGGAGGGGGTAAGTGCCTCCAACTACCGTAAGGCGATGTCCATTACAAACCGCAGGGAAGCCATTAAGGCTGCTCTGGGCATGGCGCAGGCGGGAGATATCGTACTGGTGGCGGGTAAAGGCCACGAGACGTACCAGGAGATCGATGGCATACGTCACGATTTTGATGATAAAAAAGTAATTGCAGACGTATTGGCGAGGCTATCGTCCGAATAAGAGTAAAGAATGCTGTATTATCTATTTGACTACTTAGACCGTGAATATGACCTGATAGGCGCCAGCGTCTTTCAGTTTATTACGTTCCGTGCTGGTATGGCAGCTTTCTTTTCGCTGGTCATTACTATTCTGTTCGGCAAGTCACTGATTAATATTCTGCGTCGCAAGCAGGTTGGGGAGACCATACGTGACCTCGGCCTGCATGGCCAGATGGAGAAGAAGGGTACGCCTACGATGGGGGGTATCATCATCATTGCGGCGGTGGTTATCCCTGTCTTACTCTTTGCCCGGCTGGACAATATCTACATCATTCTCATGGTGGTATCCATCACGTGGATGGGCCTGGTGGGCTTTTTGGATGACTATATCAAGGTCTTTAAAAAGAATAAAGAGGGGCTGGCGGGCAAATTCAAGATTGTAGGCCAGATAGGCCTCGGCCTCATAGTAGGCCTCACGCTATACTTCCATAATGATGTTGTTATCAGGGAGTTTGCTGAACCTGTATCCGTAGATGAAGGACAGATTATCAGCTCCATTCCTTATGAGGATGTAAAGAGCACTAAAACCACGCTGCCTTTCCTGAAGGACAATGAGTTTGACTATAACCTGATTCCCTTTGTGCCGGAAGATTATACGTGGATCATCTACGTGCTGGCAGTGATATTTATCGTGACGGCCGTGTCTAACGGGGCTAATATCACTGATGGGATAGACGGTCTGGCCGCAGGCAGCTCGGCGATTATCGGGCTGGCACTGGCGATATTTGCCTACCTGTCGGGTAATATGATCTTTTCGGAGTACCTGAACATCATGTTTATCCCCAATACGGGTGAACTGGTGATCTTCTGTACTGCCTTTGTAGGCGCGTGCGTTGGCTTCCTGTGGTTTAACAGCTACCCGGCGCAGGTATTTATGGGTGATACCGGGAGCCTGGCTATTGGCAGTGCCATTGCGGTGCTGGCCCTGTGTATACGCAAGGAATTATTGCTGCCTGTGCTCTGTGGGATATTCCTGATAGAGGTGGTCTCTGTGATGACGCAGGTAAGCTATTTTAAATACACGAAAAAGAAATTCGGCGAAGGCCGCAGAATATTTCTGATGTCTCCTCTTCATCATCACTATCAGAAAAGGGGACTGCATGAGAGCAAAATCGTAACCAGGTTCTGGACGGTGGGGATTATCCTCGCTATCCTGGCTCTGGTCACATTGAAACTGAGATAATGAAAAAACGGCTGGTCATACTCGGAGGAGGAGAAAGCGGAACGGGCGCGGCGCTGCTGGCACAAGCCAACGGCTACGATGTCTTCGTATCTGACCGGGGACCTATTGCCGAAAAATATAAAACCGAGCTGGGGGATGAGCGCATCATGTTCGAGGAGAACGGGCACACGGAGCACCTTATTCTGAATGCTGATGAAGTGATTAAGAGCCCGGGTATTCCCCCTAATGCGCCGGTGGTGCAAAAGCTGCGGGAAAGGGGAACGCCTGTGATAGGGGAGCTGGAGTTTGCTGCCCGCTATACAAAGGCGAGGTTCGTGGCCATAACGGGTACGAATGGTAAGACGACGACTACTATGCTTACGTACCACCTGCTGAAGGAGAACCTGCAGTCGGTGGCGCTGGCAGGTAATGTAGGGACGAGCCTGGCCAGGCAGGTAGCGCAGAAGGAGCAACCGGGGTGGTATGTGGTGGAGGTGAGTAGCTTCCAGCTCGATGATATGTATGACTTTAAGGCGGATGTAGGCATACTGCTGAATATCACGCCTGACCATCTGGACCGCTATGAGGGAAGCATGGAAGCTTATACGGCTTCTAAGTTTCGCATTGTCCGGAATATGACAGCTAATGACCACTTCATCTATGTGCATGATGATGAGGTGACAAGAAATGAAACCAGCCATAGGGACATTCCGGCGACTATATACCCGGTGTCCTACTCCACCCCCGGGGATGTGGCCTCTGGCCGTGGTGCCTTTGTAGAAGAAGGGACCATGAAGATCAAATGGGGAGTGGACAAAAACGAACTGATTATGCCTGTATCCGACCTGCCTTTGCAAGGAAGACACAATACGACGAATGCCATGGCTGCCGTGCTGGCTGCCGGTATAGCCGGTGCGCCTAAAGCAGGTATACCGGGGGCTGTGCGTAGCTTTCGCAGTGTACCCCACCGTATGGAAGATGCGGGTACTATTGCGGGGGTGAGCTTTGTCAATGACAGTAAGGCCACTAATGTGGATTCTGTATGGTATGCCCTGGACAGCTTCAGCAAGCCTGTGGTATGGATAGCCGGCGGGGTGGATAAGGGCAATGATTACAGCCAGCTGGACAGGCTGGTGGCTAATAATGTAAAGGCACTGGTATGCCTGGGTAAGGATAATGCCAAGCTTAAGGGCTACTTCGGCGGAAAGCTGGAAAGGATAGAGGAGGCTTCTTCTATGGAGGAAGCTGTAGAAAAGGCGGCAGCTCTGGCTATTGAGGGGGAAGCGGTATTGCTGTCTCCGGCCTGTGCCAGCTTCGACCTTTTTAAAAACTATGAAGACCGTGGGGAACAGTTTAAGGCTGTTGTGAACAGGATGATGGAAGAAGAAAGGAGGGAGCAATGATGACACGGGTGAAAAGCTGGACGGACCGCCATTTGCAGGGAGATCCTGTGATCTGGTTTATCGTATTTGGTCTGGCGATACTCAGTGTACTGGTGGTGTACAGCGCTACGGGTACGCTTGCCTATAAGAAGATGCAGGGCAATACGGAGCATTACCTCATCAAGCATAGCATGCTGGTGTTTGTCAGCTTTTTTGCTATGTGGATCGCGCATAAGCTGGATTACCGCTACTACAGCCGTTTATCGAGGATGGCGCTGTGGCTTTCTGTGCCTTTGCTATTTATTACTTATAAGTTCGGAACGAACCTGAACGAGGCCTCACGGTGGATCACGATACCGGTAATCAATCAGGCCTTTCAGCCATCCGACCTTGCGAAGCTGGCCCTTATTGCAAACCTGGCCAGTATGCTCAGTAAGCGGCAAAATAATATAGGGGATGTGCGCGAGTCGCTTATTCCCATCCTGCTGTGGTGTGGCGTTATCTGCGGACTCATTGCCCTGAGTAACTTCTCCACGGCCATTCTGCTGTTTGCTACCTGTATGCTGCTGATGTTCATAGGCCGGGTACCTGTAAAGTACCTTGCGATGCTTATGCTGGTGGGGGTTATGGCGGGGGGCGTAGCCTTTAGCGTAGGTGAGCGCGGTACTACGCTTGTAAACCGTGTGCTGGCTTTCTGGGATGATGATAATATTCCCTTCCAGGCAGAGCAGAGCTATATAGCCATTGCTACGGGAGGCATATTTGGCAAGGGCGCCGGCCATAGTGACCAGCGCAACTTTTTGCCACACCCTTATTCCGACTTCATCTTTGCTATTGTATTAGAGGAGTACGGACTGTTCGGAGGGGGGGTATTGCTGTTTCTCTACCTTGCTCTCTTATACAGAGGCATGGTGATCGCAGCCCAGAGTGAAGGTACTTTCGGCGGGTTGCTTTCGGCAGGGTTAAGCTTTGCGCTGGTGATACAGGCCATGGTTAACATGGGCGTAGCCGTAGGGCTTGGCCCCATTACGGGGCTTCCCCTGCCTTTTGTGAGCATGGGGGGGACCAGCCTGCTGTTTACCGGTCTTTCTCTCGGTATTATTCTGAGTGTGAGCCGCGAAAACAGAAATAAAGAATCAGGAAACGTGGCGGAGGTGCCTTCAGTAAAGGCGGCCGCTGCATAAATAAATAAAGGAATCGCAACGAACCGACCATATCGCATCATCATCAGCGGAGGGGGCACGGGGGGACATGTATATCCTGCCATTGCCATCGCCCATGCGCTGCGTGCCCGGCATGCAGATACGGAGATCCTGTTTGTAGGAGCCAAGGGGCGCATGGAGATGGAAAAGGTACCCGAAGCCGGGTATGAGATAGAGGGTCTTTGGATCAGCGGTATTCAGCGCCGGCTTACGCTGGACAATCTGTCTTTCCCACTGAAGGTGATGAGTAGCATCATGAAGTCGCGCGGTATACTGAGCCGGTTTCAGCCAGATGCTGTGGTAGGGGTGGGGGGCTATGCGAGCGGACCGCTACTCTATGCGGCTACGGGGCGTAAGATACCGGCGCTGGTACAGGAGCAGAACAGCTTTGCCGGCCTTACGAATAAGCTGCTGGGACCTAAGGTGCAGACTGTGTGTGTAGCTCATAAGGGCATGGACAAGTTTTTTGCGCCTGAAAAGATCGTATTTACGGGCAATCCGGTACGGAAGGATATTCGCATATCGGAGGAGAAAAGAGCTGAAGGCATGAAAGCTTTTGGCCTTGATCCTGACAAAAAGACCGTACTGGTACTGGGGGGCAGCCTGGGAGCCCGTACCCTGAATGAAGGCATCCTGGCGGGGGCTGAAAAGCTCAAAGGTCATGATGTTCAGGTGTTGTGGCAGACCGGTAAGTTCTACATTGAGGAGATGGAGCAGCGTTTGCCGGAGGCAATGCGCAGCCACATTCACCCGAGGCAGTTCATCCGGGAGATGGATCTTGCCTATGCGGTGGCTGATGTGGTGGTATCCCGTGCGGGTGCGCTGAGTATCAGTGAGATTGCCCTGACGGGCAGGCCCACGGTATTCGTACCGAGCCCCAATGTGGCTGAGGACCATCAGACTAAAAATGCTCAGTCGCTGGTAGAGGAAGGGGCTGCCGCTATGGTGAGGGATGGTGAAGCAGTGAAGAACCTGGCCGATGAGGCCATCGCTCTGCTAAATGACGCTAAGAGGCAGGAGACATTCAGCCAAAACCTGAAAAAACTGGCTATGCCTGATGCAGACGAGAGGATTGCGGATGAGGTGCTGAAGCTGGCGGATAGATACAGAAACAGATAGAAGAATATAGAGACACAGACCGGAGAGACACACTACTTATTTAACACGAAGAGACACTACTTTTTTTAAAAAGGAAACCTTGACACTGAGTAACTACCATATCGCATACTTCTTAGGCATAGGGGGCATTGGCATGAGTGCCCTGGCCCGCTGGTTTAATGCCCACGGACTACGCGTAAGCGGCTACGACCGTACGGCAAGTGCTCTTACGGATGCGCTGGAGGCTGAAGGGATCAGGGTTCACTTCGAAGATCATCCGGACCGGATTCCGCAGGAGGTGAAAGATCAGAAGGATAAGACGCTGGTGGTATACACACCGGCAGTACCTGGTGATCATCTGGAGCTTAATTTTTTAAGGGAGAATGGATATGCCATCTATAAACGCTCTGAGGTGCTTGGTGCACTCACTGAAGGTCACCCGACGGTGGCTGTAGCGGGTACTCATGGCAAGACTACTACTTCCACTATGATTAGTCATCTGCTATATGACTCGGGACACCCTACGGCTGCTTTCATGGGGGGGATCTCTCAGAACTACAGTTCTAACCTCCTGCTGAGCCGGGATGAGGAATTGCCCTACACGATCGTGGTGGAAGCTGACGAATTTGACCGCAGCTTCCTGACGCTGGTGCCTAACATCGCTGTGATCACGAGTACGGATGCCGATCATCTGGATATCTATGGTGACCATGAGCACATGAAGGAGGCTTTCCTGCAGTTTGCCGGCAGGGTAAATAGCCAGGGGAGGATACTGCTGGGGCCGGGAGCCTCGGCACTCAAGGGCCGCACGGGCTGGGTGCATACGGAAACATATGGCAGGGAGGACGATCTCATCCGGCCAGAGAACATTCGCCCGGAGGGCAGGCGCTGCCTGTTTGATGTGCAGGTGTATGACCGGCAGATAAAAGACCTGGAGCTGTACATGCCCGGCTTTCACAATGTGGAAAACGCTACTGCGGCCATAGCGGTAGCGCTGGAGCTGGGCGTACAGGAAGAGGCTATAAGAAGCGCTATACGGTCCTTCAGGGGCATAAAGAGACGCTTTGAATACATCGTAAATGAAGACAAGGTGGTGTACATAGATGACTATGCTCACCACCCCGGAGAAATCACTGCACTGCTCAGGTCTGTCAGGGCATTGTATCCCGGTAAGAAGGTGACGGCTATTTTTCAGCCCCACCTGTACAGCCGTACCCGTGACTTTGCCTCAGGCTTTAGCCACAGCCTGAGCCTGGCCGATGAGGTGCTGCTTATGGATATTTATCCCGCGAGAGAAAAGCCTATTCCGGGTGTGTCAAGTGACATGCTGATGGAGGGGATCACGGCTCCGGAGAAAAAGAGGGTGTCGGCCGGTGACCTTAAAGGTGCTCTTGCTAACGCCTCGGGTGTGGTACTTACGATAGGGGCCGGAGATATAGACCGGCTTGTACCTGTGATCAGGGAATGCTTAACAGAAGGAATAGATGAAGCTCAATAAGAAAACCGGAAACGTACTTAAAGCGCTACTGCTGCTGGTATTGCTTAGCGGTAGCATTGGGTTTGTGGAGAAGAAGGCTGAAGGCACTACGGTGAACAACATTTTCGTGGAGATAGATAAGGCCTACGATAACTATTTTGTGGAGGAGGCGGATGTACATGCGCTTATCCAGAATGGTGAGGGGCAGCTGAATACTGGTGTCAGCCTGGAAAATGTGAAGCTTAAAGACCTGGAGGCGCAGATCAGAACACATGATTTTGTGAAGGATGCTCAGGTATACAAGGACCTGAAGGGTAACCTGGTGATCAGGGTACAGCAGAACAGACCGCTTGCCCGGCTTATGCGGGCTGACGGCCCGGATGCCTACATCAGTGCAGATGGTGAGTTGCTTCCGGTAAGTGCCCGTTTTACTGCCCGGGTGCCGGTGATTACGGGAAGCGGGGTCACTGAACTGATCGTGAAGAAGCTCGATACTGAAACCGGTAAAGAGCTGGTGGATATGCTCAGCTATATTGACCGCGACCCGTTTTGGGTGGCGCAGGTAGCCGGGCTGGAAATTGACCGTGAGGGAGAGATGATACTTTATCCTCAGGTAACGAAGCAAATAGTGGAATTCGGGACCGCAGCCGGATACCGCCAGAAGCTGAAAAAGTTGCGGATTTTCTATAAAGACGTACTGCCCCGTAAAGGATGGAATCACTACGAGCGAGTGAGTCTTAAGTACGAGAATCAAATAGTTTGTGAATAAAAAGAGGGCTTGCCGTAGAATCGCAGCTACCACAGTCACTCAATCAATACCTAACAATTTATGCAACAGGAAAAAATAGTAGTCGGACTAGATATCGGTACCACTAAGATCTGCGCGATCGTGGGCCGGAAAAACGAGTTTGGCAAGCTGGAAGTACTGGGCATGGGCAAGGCTGTCTCAGACGGAGTCATTCGTGGCATCGTTACCAACATCGATCGCACGGTAACCGCGATCGAAAAGGCCATAGCCGAGGCCGAGAGTACCTCAGGCATTGACATCAAAGTGGTCAATGTCGGCATTGCCGGTCAGCACATCAGAAGCTCTATTCACCACGGCAGTATTACGCGTGCCAGTACGGATGATGAGATTACGGTGGAAGACGTAAATCGCCTGAACCAGGACATGTATCGTATAGTGATACCTCCCGGCAGCGAGATCATTCATGTGATGCCACAGGATTATATCGTGGATTATGAGGAGGGTATCCGGGACCCTGTGGGTATGTCTGGTGTGAAACTGGAGGCGGATTTCCATATCATCACGGCACAGACAAACGCTATCAATAACATTCATAAGTGTGTGAAGAGGGCGGGCCTTGAGGTGGAGAACCTCATACTGGAGCCCCTTGCTTCCAGCCTTGCCGTGCTTAGTGATGAGGAGAAAGAGGCTGGTATATGCCTGGTAGATATAGGAGGTGGTACGACTGATATTGCGATCTTCCATGAAAATATCATCCGTCATACCGCAGTTATTCCTTTCGGAGGCAATATCCTTACTTCAGATATCAAGCAGGGCTGCATGGTAATGCAACACCAGGCGGAACTGCTCAAGACCAAGTTTGGTAAGGCTATAGCTGAAGAGGCCAGCCCTAATGAGATCGTAAGTATACCCGGTCTGCGTAACCGGCCTCCTAAAGAGATCAGCGTACGCAACCTTTCTCACATCATTGAGGCTCGTATGGAGGAAATTATCGAGCATGTACACAGTGAGATCATCACCAGTGGCTATGAGAACAAGCTTGCCGGGGGACTGGTCATCACAGGAGGTGGCTCACAGCTTAACTTTGTGAAGCACCTGTTTGAGTACATGACGGGAATGGATGCGCGTATAGGCTACCCTAACGAACACCTGGGTAAGACTAAGCTGGAACTGGTTAAGAGCCCTATGTATGCCACATCCGTAGGCCTGGTACTAACCGGATTCCGCTCGGTAGATGAGCGTGAGAACCGCTACCAGGAGCGTAAGTCCAGCGTAGGGGAAAATACACGGGCACGTGCGCGCAGCGGGGGAGGAGACTTCTTCAAGCGCATACTGGATAAGACCAAGGAGCTGCTTACTGACGATATAGACGAAGAATATTAATCGTAAAAAAACGTCCCGGGACCAGGTAAGGAGGTTAAATACCTGCTCCGGGATTACTAAACCTTAAATGCATAGACAGTCCTGAACAGACAAACCTAATTCGAAGACATGACAGAGAATAGCTATCAATTCGACCTGCCAGATCATCACAAATCCATTATAAAAGTGATCGGCGTAGGTGGCGGTGGCAGTAACGCCGTCAACCACATGTATAACCAAGGTATCAAAGACGTAGAATTTATCGTCTGTAATACCGATGCCCAGGCTCTGAAAAGCAGTCCTGTACCTAACAGACTGCAAATAGGCACTCACCTGACGGAAGGTCTGGGAGCCGGAGCCAATCCTGAAAAGGGAAAAAATGCCGCGCTGGAAAGCAAGGAAGACATTCGCGACCTGTTGAGCGAAAACACCAAAATGGTATTCATCACTGCTGGTATGGGTGGTGGTACCGGTACGGGTGCGGCACCGGTCATTTCCAAGGTGGCCCGTGAACTTGATATCCTGACTGTGGGTATTGTAACGGCTCCTTTCGGATTTGAAGGAAGAAAAAAAATGAAAGCAGCGGAGTTGGGTATTCGTGAGCTGAGAGAGAACTGCGATACCGTACTGGTCATTCTCAATGATAAGTTGAGGGAGATCTTCGGGAACCTCTCGATCAGCAGTGCCTTTGCCCAGGCTGATAACGTGCTCACTACTGCTGCTAAAGGCATCGCTGAAATCATTACTGTGCCCGGCTACGTTAACGTTGACTTTGAGGACGTTAAAACAGTAATGAAAGAGGCCGGTGCCGCTGTAATGGGCTCCTCTCAAACTGATGGAGACGGCCGTGCCCTGCGTGCTGCCGAAGAGGCTCTTGCTTCTCCGCTTCTTAATAACAAGGACATACATGGTGCTCAGAAAATCCTGCTTAGTATCATGTCCGGTGAAGAGGCTGAACTTCAGATGGATGAGCTTACGGAGATCACTGAATACATCCAGGATAAAGCGGGTGACGATGCTGAGGTAATATTCGGTCACGGTATAGATACGGATCTGGGTCATAGCCTGCGTGTTACGGTGATTGCTACGGGCTTTGACAGTGACTACCGCAGTGATGACCAGGGGGCTAACGCGGGCCGTAAGGTCTATGACCTGGAGAGCAATAAGCAGATCAGTCTTTTTGAGGAAGAAAAAGCGGAGAAAGCGTCCACTTCATCTTCTGCTCAGGCGGAAGAGCGGCCAAGAACAGGGAGCACCTATACGTTTGATTCACCCCGTGCATCGGCAGACGAGTCTGGCAGAGACGCCAGGGCTGAAGCCGGACAGGAGTCTCAGCCTGAGCCCCGCAACTTTATAGAGCTGGGAGAGGAGTATGAGATCATCGAAGAGTCTGACCACTCACGCGATGATGAGAAGGTGGAGAATACCCAGGCTGATGAGGACTACCTGGAGATGAAACGCCGCCGTCTGGCTGACCAGGCACGGGAGCGTGTGCAGCGGCTTAAAGGGCTTTCGCACGGGATGCCCGCAAAAGAGAACAACACAGAAAAATTCAGAGAAAAACTGGAAGTACCTGCTTACCTGAGAAGGAATGTGCGCCTTAGCGAACCTCCCCACTCAAGTGAAAGCCAGGTGTCCCGGTTTAACCTGAACGATGATAACGAGATACTGGGAAACAACCGTTTCCTGCACGATAATGTGGACTGATGGGGCTAAAAACCGATTAGCTGTTCAGCCTGCGTTAATAGCAAATCTTTGTAAAGAGGGTTTGTAATTTTGTTCTCTGTCAACGCGCTCCCAATCTTTCCCATGCGGGGTTTGAGAGCGAGTACATGCATGCCCAGGTAATTAAGGATATCGGTCAGGTGGCTAAGGGCTAAACCTCCCCCCTGGTCTCCTGCCGATATTCCTACCAGGGCGCATTTTTTGTTTTTAAGACTGGACTGATAGTCCAGGCCATCAATAAAAGCCTTGAGTACGCCGGGGAAGGAGCCGTTGTATTCGGCGACTACAAATACGAATTTCTCAGATTCGTTTACCACCTTGGTGAACTCATTAAATTTTTTGTGTTTGCCTGTATTCTCGTAAAGGGCAGAAAAAAGGAAGTCATCCGGGAGGTCTGTGAGGTAGATAATATTGGCCTCAATGCCGTGATCCTTAAGTATATCACGATACATTTCACTTACCTTTGCCGATACTGAGTTATTGCGGTTGGTTCCTGAGATAATGGTGTACATGCCGCTAATTTAAGGCAGTATATTTTTTCCTGAAAATAAAATAGTAAGGACGCTTTTTCTTAGCGGGTTTAGGGGGGAGACTATAGAAGTAAAAGTGATCTATGGAAAAAAACCTACCGGGCAGGTTTCCGGTAGAGGAATACTATATTTAGAGGGGTAAATAAAGGGGAATGGTAAGTATTGGAATTATTGCCGGGCCACTAATCTTACGGAGATATCCACATCATCGTAGATTGCTTTATCTCCGAGACTTTTAAATATACTGCCTGAGCCGTAGCGTACATCCCACTTGGTCCGGTCAAACGTTATATCTGCAGAGGCGGTCACTGTGTTGCCATTATTGCTCAGCCCGGCAGGAAAGGTGATGCTGTTTGTTTTGCCTTTTATGGTCAGGTCTCCCGTTACCCGATACTGTTCCGTTTCTTCCTCATATGTGACATTGGTAATTACCAGTTTTGCTTCGGGATGGGTGGCGGTACCAAAAAAGTCTTCACTTCTGAGATGGCCCATTAGCTTGGCGCGGGAGTCTGGGTCTTCTATGTCTTCATTCTCCATGCTAGTCATGTCAATGATAAACATGCCCCCTTCAAGCTTATCACCATCCACATTGAGATTGCCGGACTTAATTTTGACAGTGCCTGTATGGTTGCCTGTTAGTTTACGGCCTGTCCATTTTACTTCTGATGCCTCAGCGTCTACCTGATATGAGTCTTCTTGAAACAATCCTGTGAAGGACATGTGCCGGAAATCTGAGCTCCGGCTATTCTCAGGGGTGTTAAAATTTAAAAAAATAGCGGTTACTGAAAATGCCAGTAATACAAGGAATAGTATATTCTTCTTCATCCTCTTTTCATTCCCCAGTTCAAAAAATGGTGTAGCATTCATATTACCATAAACGATTTTCTGACCTAATATTCCCTGAGATTCTGCTGTTTTTTTTTGGTAAACCGGATGAGACTGGCCTATCCAGGCCGGGCCCATCCAGGCCGGGCCTATCCAGGCCGGACCCATCCAGGCCGGGCCTATCCAGGCCGGACCCATCCGGTTTTAGCATTGGGTTAAAACTTCATTGGAACTTCAATAAGCAATAGTCTGGTATTCTCGCTTACCTTCAGTAGAATGTCATTAGTTTCAGAGACTCCTAGTGCGTCACGTTTTTCCAGCTTTTTGCCTGCAATTTCAGCTTGACCTTCTATGACAAAGGCAAAGACTCCATTGCCTGAACCATGCAGTTCATAGCTTAATTCTGTCTGCTTATCAAAGTAACCCACATGGTACCACGCATCCTGATTCAGGGTAAGTGAGGGAGCGTTCCCGTCAGGTGATACTACTTCCACGAGGCTGTTTTTTTGACCTTCAAAATCAAACTTCTTCTGACCATAGCGTGGCTCTATGTCTCTTTTTTTAGGAAACACCCAGGTTTGCAGCAAATTTACCTGCTCCTTTTCCGACGCATTCATCTCTGAGTGATATACGCCTGTGCCGGCGCTCATAAACTGCACTTCACCGGGGGATATTACGCCCTCGTGGCCTGTGCTGTCTTTGTGACGAAGCCTTCCATCCAGCACCAGGGTGACAATCTCCATATTATCGTGCGGATGCTTTCCAAAGCCCGTGCCTCCCTGAACGATATCATCATTGAATACTCTAAGGGCTCCGAAGTGCATGCGCGAAGGATCATAGTAGTTGGCAAAACTGAAGGTGTGTTTCGCATTGAGCCAGCCGTGGTTTGCTGCTCCCCTCGTATCGGATTTATATTCAATAGTTTTCATAACTTCAGATTCTTGTTACTCTGCTTATGTGTACGTACATGTAAAATTTTAGTTTCTCTATTTTGTACAATTTCAGTGGTGGGGCAACCGGGTTGGCAATTATGTCCCGGATCATTTACAAAGTGATCACTCAGCCGTATATTTGAGTCCTGTTCCAAACCAAGGGGTTGGTTCACAGTTTTTAAGAAATTACAATAACGATATAAGGAATATGCTGCTTAAAGAAGCCCGTGAAGCCACAGAATTTTTACAGAACCAAACAGGCTCTTTTGTTCCTGATACGGGGGTAGTGCTGGGCACCGGCCTGGGAAGGCTTCTTGATGATATTGATATCTATCACAGTATATCATACGAAGACATTCCTCACTTTCCTGTTTCCACAGTGGAGAGTCATAGTGGCAAACTTATCTTTGGTGTGCTTAATGGCCATAAGCTTGTAGTGATGCAAGGGCGCTTTCATTATTATGAAGGCTATACGATGCAGCAGGTGACCTTCCCTGTACGGGTCATGAAACTACTGGGTATACGCAGGCTATTTATCTCTAATGCGGCTGGTGGGCTGAGTCCTGATTATAACATCAGCGATATTATGATCATCAATGACCACATTAACCTGCAGCCTGAAAATCCGCTGACGGGGCCTAATGAGGATGAATTTGGTGTCCGCTTCCCGGATATGAGTGATCCTTATGACCGGACCATGATCGATAAGGGACTGGAAATAGCTGCGAAGTACAGTATAAGGGCTCATGAAGGTGTTTATGTGGCAGTACCCGGCCCTAACCTGGAGACTAGGGCAGAGTACAAGTACCTGCGAACCATAGGGGCTGATGCGGTGGGCATGTCTACTGTACCTGAAAATATCGTAGCGAGGCATATGGGGCTTCCGGTTTTTGCGTTGTCGGTAATTACAGACCTATGTACGCCTGAGAAGATAAGGAAAGTAACGGTAGAGGAGGTCATCAAAGCAGCGATGGGGGCAGAGCCTGGTATGAAAAAAATCATGGAAGAGCTGATATCCTTACAGACGGACTAAGATTCTGTCAATTGCCAGATTTTTTTTAGAAAAGATGACGTTATTAAATGCCGGACCGGCTGTGGCGCCTTTATGCTGCGGAGGGTCCGGTTTTTTAATTATCTGTGCACCGGAACGATGCAGGAGGTATATTTGTAAAGAAATTGTGTGTCTGCAGCAGCAATTAGTGAAGATGGTATCACCTGTCTATTATGGCTGACACGTTTTTTGAATAGATAGATAAGCAATTACCGGGTACAGATTCCGGCATTGAGTATAAAGTATGGGCAAAGTAAAGGCATTAGGCATAACCTGGTTTCTGTGTCTCATAGGAGGTGTAGTGCTAGGGAGGCAGTATGGTAATGAGTGGATAGACCCTAACCAGCAATACTTTAAGGTAAGTACTGCTGCTGATGGCATTCATCGCATTACGTATAACGACCTGATGCAGGTGGGTTTTCCTTTGGGGACAGATCCCCGCCGGATCAGGCTGTATCACCGTGGTGAGGAGGTTGCTATCCATGTACAGGGTCAGGAAGATGCCCGCCTTGATCCATCTGATTACGTAGAGTTTTACGGGAGGAAGAATGATGGCACACTTGATACAGAGCTCTATAAAAACGAGGCATCCCAGGCGAACCCTGACTTTAACCTCTATTCTGATACCACTGCTTATTTTCTGACTTATAGCCTCTTGCCGGAAAATGGGCGGCGTATGCCTTACTATAAGGAAAATAATACGGCAGGTTTGCCTCCTGTGGCATATCATAGCCACAGGGTGGTGGAGAGCTACCATGAGTTTTACAACTTTGGTGTTCATTATCCTGAAAATACCACGGGTCGTACCTTGCTTACAGTATTTGATGATGGAGAAGGGTGGCAGGCCAATTCAATAGGTAACGGTCAGTCCTTCACTTATACCATCCCTTCCCTGCATGCTCCTGCCGGCGGCGGACCTGTTCCTAAGTTGCGGGTGAAAATGCTGGGAAAGTCCAGCAATCCACACGATGTGACCATCAGGGCAGGTAATAGCAGCGGAAATACTACTTTTACGGGCTATGGAAGCCATCTTTATGAAACTGACCTGAGCCGTTCGGATTTTTCAGGGGGAAGCCTTCAGGTGACTGTCCGGGTCAACTCTACCGTTGGTGACTTTATTGGGGTCTCCTATATTGAGGTGGTGATGCCTCAGCAACCTGATATGGCAGGCAGGGATAGTTATGTATTCAATTTGCCTGCTGATGCCAATGGTAAAAGTTACCTTTCAGTAGGCAGCAGCCCTACCGGGGTCAGGTTATTTGATATTACGGATCCTCATAACATAAGCCGTATAGGACTGAACGACCAAAACAGTTCGTTCAATGCGGTGATCAGGCAAACTGAAAACGGACGCAGGATACTTAGCTCCGGGCCCGGATATAAAGTTCCTGTGCTGAAGAAGGTGAGCTTTCCTGTGTACGACCTCAGTACTGCGGGTTTTATTATCCTTACCCACAAAGATCTGATGCAACCGGGAGGATCATACGGGGATGTCATAGAAGCTTATGCCTCATACAGGCAATCACCCGAGGGTGGTGGGCATAAGGTATTGGTGGCAGATATCAATGATCTGTACAATGCCTTTAGCTATGGAGAGCGCACGCCGGTTGCTATATTCCGGTTTGTAAAATACCTCTACGAAAACTCTGATCCGAGGTATCTGTTCATCGTCGGTAAATCCATGAACTGGCATACCTTCTACCGGAGCCAGGGCAGAAGAATCTTTTACCGTGATGAGCCAGCATTGTACCAAAGGAGGGAGTTTGTGCCCACTGCGGGTTCACCCGGTTCTGATGATGCTTTTTCGGCAGGGCTTGGCAGCACGACGGTGGAAGCAGCCATTCCTACGGGCCGGCTGAATGCTAACAGCCCCGCTGAGGTGGCGCATTACCTCGATAAGGTTAGGGAGATGGAAGCGAAGCCCTACGCTTTTTTGTGGCGTAAGGACATATTGCATCTGAGCGGTGGTATCGATGAGGAGCAATCAATATTTCTGGACTACGTAAAGCAGTTTGAGGACATTGCCGAGGGTACTTTCCTAGGAGGGAGGGTAACGACCATCAGTAAAAAAACGAATAATACGGTTGAGGCCATCAATATATCTGATGAGGTGAATAAAGGGCTGGGTATGGTGACCTTTTTCGGACACTCAGCACCGGCGGTTACTGATATTGAAATCGGGTATGTGACAGATCCTGTTCTTGGCTATAATAATAAGGGCAAGTACCCGGTATTTCTGGTCAATGGATGTGAGGCGGGTGATATCTTTAATACTAACTATACCTTTGGTGAAGACTGGCTGCAGGCCAAGGATAAAGGGGCTATGGCCTTTATGGCTCATAGTGACCTGGGCTACGCCAGCCTGCTCAGGTTATACAGTGACATTTTCTACCAGGTGGCATTTACCGACGAAGCGTTCCGCCATAAGGGCATCGGGGATGTAAAAAAAGAGGTGAGCAGTCGCTTTTTAAGGCTTGCCCCTCCCCTGGAGCAGGCAAGGGCTCAGGTTCAGCAGATTGTATTGCAGGGTGACCCTGCCTACCGGATATTCGGTGCCTCCTCTCCGGACTATCACCTGGAGGGTGATCAGGCCTTTGTGACTTCTGAAGGGGGAGATGGGGTTTTTGCAGATGATGAATCATTTGTGCTTGCTGTGCCGGCACATAACTACGGCCGGGCGGTAGCTGACTCACTAAATGTACAGGTAACCCGTACCCTGAGCGACAACACTCGTTTACCTGTGGAAGAATACACCTTCAGCCCGCTTTTCTATTCCGATACTCTGTATATAGAGGTGGATGCCTCGCAAACGAATAACTTTGGAACTAACCGCTTTGAGGTGAGCATCGACGCGGAGGACCAGATCAGCGAGCTTAATGAAAATAATAATGACCTTGTATATGAGGTGTTTATTCCTCGCAGGGGTACGCTTAATCTTTTGCCAAACCCTTATGCTATTGTAAACGAGCAACAGGTGCGCCTGATTACTCAGTCGGGGGCTATTGAGGCCGATAGCAGGGGGTTTATTTTTGAAATAGATACCAGCAGTAATTTCAACAGCCAGTTAAAGGTTCGCGAAACGGTGACCGGTGAGCAACTCGCCTTTATGGATATGAATCTGCCGGTAACTGAAGATAGTACGGTTTATTACTGGCGTACAAAATTTGCTGAGACGCGCGAGGGTGAAGTTAACGAGTGGACGAGCAGCAGCTTCTCTTATATTGGTAATGGTCCGGAGGGATGGGCCCAACTGGCATTTCCCCAGCTCAGTGAAAATACTACAGAAGGTCTTTTTCCTCGTAATTTTCAGCAGAACTGGGTTTTCCGGCCTGCTGAGACTTTTCTGCAGGTGACTACACAAGGAAGATACCACCCGGAACTGGCCCCTGATAGAGTGGAGGTTACTATTAATAACCTGGCTTATATAATAGAAAACCGGCTATGTGCCATGAATGCCTACCATCTGATAGCTTTTGACCGTAATACGGCCAGGCCCTACCTGCCGATGGGCGATGAGGTGGTGTATAGCAGTGCCTGCGGTCGCCTCCCCCAGGTGATTGCTTCTTACACTTCTGACCATGTGGTGAATACTCCCTATATCAATACTTATTTTGACGCGCTAAAGACAGGGGACCAGGTGGTGATGTTTTCTACCAGTGGTCCCAGGGAGGATTTTCCGCAGTCCGTTCTGAACAGGTTAGCTTCCGTAGGGGTATCTCCTGCCCAGCTTGAAGCCTTCGACCGAAATGAGCCTATTATCATTTTGGGTAAAAAGGGAGCTGCTGCAGGCACGGCCCAGGTAATCCTGGGAGATGAAAATACAGCCCTACCTCCCAGTGAGCAGCAGATCACACTGGATGCGATCATAACGGGCAGCGGTGATACAGGCACACTGTACAGCCCTCTGATAGGTCCTGCACTGGAATGGAAGAAGCTAACCGCACGGTGGAAGCAGGAATCAAATGATAATGTATCATTACGTGTATACGGGGTGGACTCAGCGTTTAATGAGCGCTTGCTGAATACTTACCAGAACCTGGGTACTTATCCGCTTGAGCTTGAAGCGGGAGATTACCCCTACATTCGTCTGGAGGCTACGGCAAGTGATAGCGTAGAGCTGTCCGCACCCCAGCCAGCTATGTGGTTAGTAGATTACACCCCTGCACCTGAAGGGATAATCCTTACCGGTATGCCTGCTGCCCCGTCTGAGGCAGTACAGGAGGGGCGTTCAGTTGAAACGGGGTTTAGATTTGTGAATCTTACGGAAAGGCCTTTCCCGGATCCTTTTTACGTAAAAGCTACCCTTTATAATACCACAAGTGGCCGGACTGCCATCCAGGAAATCAGCGTTTCACCCCCTGCAGCATATGACACGGTGGATTTTGCTCTCACCTGGGATACGCGGCACATGGCTGGCACTAATAACCTCAAAACCGAGGCTAACTCCGGCAGGCAGCCCGAGCAGAACTATAATAATAATGTGCTGAACCAGATAGATGCCATCCATGTAGCGGGTGATGAGTTTCAGCCTGTACTGGACATCACTTTTGATGGTCGAAATATCCGTGACATGGACTTTGTGCGGCCGGATCCGATGATAAACATCATGCTATATGATGAAAATAAGGCCTGGCTTAAGCAGGATACGCTGGGTACTCAGTTGCTATTGAAGGCTGATTGCGATAGCTGTTCATTTACCAAGATCAGCTTTTCAGACCCGGCAGTGAACTGGACCGGCGCCACAATAAACAGCCCCTTTACCGTTTCTTATCAAAGCCCTGTACTGGCTGACGGTACCTACGTGTTGCGGTTTATAGGATCTGATGCGGCAGGGAATGCTTTGGGGCCTGAGCCTTATGAGGTCAGGTTCAGGGTAGACTCCGAACCTTCGGTGCTATATATGGCACCTTATCCAAATCCTTTTAGTAAGGATATCCACTTTCCTATACGGGTCACCGGGGCAGGTGGACCTGATCAGGTAAGGCTGGAATTAATGGATATGCAGGGGCGGAAAGTTTATGAGATTGAGATGAATGACCCTGCTACCAGCCTGGCAGGTGACAGGACGATGACACTGAATTGGTCAGGGCAAAATAAAAGCGGGCAATATTTGCCCGCAGGTTTGTATATTTACCGATTCACTGTACTTAAAGACGGTGCTGAACTTCCTCAGGGTAGTCCTGAGTCCGGTGAAGACGTCACGGACAGGATAGGGAAGATCGTATTGATCCGCTGATCAGGAATTGTTTCCTGAGGCTCCTTTCTCTTCTAACCGTGATTCTTTTACTGATTTGAGTTTTTCAGTGGGATTGTTTGCATGTTTTCTGTTTTGCCGCTCCGTACCGTCCTCTCGTTTTCGGCGAATGCGGTAAATGACAAAGAAAATGATGACCACGGGGATGGCCGCGGCCAGTATGGCTAGTATGATTGTGCTTACGTTTTCCATATGTTAATGCTTTACTGTTGCTATAACTGAGGTATCCGGGGTATTGTTGGCAACTTATCCTGAAGAGGTACGGTCTTTGTTGTATTACCGGCGGTAATGATTTTACAGATTATGATTCTAAAATACACGCGGTTCCTTCTGCTTGTTTCTGTACTGTTAGTTTCAGGTTCAGCAGTATTTGCCCAGACTACCGAGCCGGGTAGGTTGCCATATGACCCTTACCGGCTTGAGAAAACCGAAGCCCTGACCAAAATGGATAAGGCTATCGCGCTGACTGATGCAGGTAAGTATACGGAAGCCAACGGGTATTTCCTGGAGGCTATGGACCAGCTGGAAGTGTTACCTCCTGAGCTTTGCTATCACTTCGGGCGCAATAGTTACTACCTCAAAAAATATTCACAAAGCCTTAGCTGGCTATACAAGTACCTGGAGCTGAAAGGTAGCCAGGGACGTTACTCTACAGAAGCAGGTAAGTTTATTGAAAAAGCCGAAAGTGGCCTTCGCCAGGAAAAGGAGGGATTGGTAAAAGTTTCGACTTTAACGGAGCCTTCTACAGAAGAATACTCCGTAGCTGCCCCGTGTGAAAAAGGGCAGCAGGTAAAGTGTCCTGTCTGTCATGGAGAGGGGGTGGTGATCACCCAAGGGGTGTTTGAAAATACCTACCGGACCTGCCCTTATGGAGATGATGGTGCTATGGCGTGTGAAACATTCATGCTGTTTCGCGATGGCCGATTAACTCTTCCCGGAAACTAAGAAAGCATAATCATCCCCTGCATTAACCCTGATTGTCCATTCAATGGATGAATCCAAACCTGCCTCATACAACAAAACGCAAAAAGCAGTAGCTGAAGGACCGTACGGCTCAACTTTATCAGGCAGCAGAGTCCTGCGACTCGCTCTGCTGATAATATGCTGCCTTATGCTGGGGCTTATTACGTTGTTATGGGCTTCTGTGGACATTCCTTTCGGTACTCTCATTAGCATACTAACGGGAGAAGACAGTGAGCATGCTTCCTGGAATATCATCGTAAGGAATATCAGGCTTCCGAGGTTGCTAACGGCTTCTCTGGTAGGTCTGTGTCTGGGGCTGGCCGGCCTGCAGTTACAAACCCTTTTCAGAAACCCCCTGGCAAGTCCTTTTACCCTTGGTATTTCCAGCGGGGCCACGCTGGGGGTGGCTCTTACCATATGGATGGTGCCGGGAATGGCCTATTTTGGTGAAGCGGGAGTGGAGTGGGTCTCTAATCTAAGTACCATTTCCGGGGCTGCACTCGGAGCCTTTGGTATGCTGGGACTTATGCTTGCCATAGCCTACAGGGTAAAGGATATGACTACTGTGCTCTTATTCGGGGTGATAGCCGGTGCTCTGATAGGGGCTCTCGTCACGGTGCTTGTCTATTTTGGTAACGAACGCGAAACGAGGGCTTTCGTTGAGTGGGGATTTGGCAGTTTTAATAAAGCAGGGTGGGCTGAGTTGCCCTTTTTTACTCTTGCCGCAGCAATAGGTCTGTTTCTTTGTATACTGGCCATAAAGCCCCTGAACGCCCTCTTGCTTGGTGAGCGTTATGCCCGTTCGCTGGGTGTATCACTTTCCCGTACCCGATTAATTATTATGGCTGGGGCGAGCATACTCGCCGGAGCTGTCATTGCCTATGCGGGGCCCATAGGGTTTATAGGTATTGCTGTGCCTCACCTATGCCGTGCGCTGTTTCACACTTCTGATCATCGCTGGCTTGTGCCGGCTACGTGCTTTATGGGCATAGCCCTCGCACTGGCCTGCGGCTTGCTTGCTGAGTGGCCAGGTGCCAGCCAGTCCCTTCCGGTAAATGCGGCCACTGCTCTGGCGGGGGCTCCGGTAGCGGCTTGGGTGTTACTGAAGAGCAGGAAAGGAGGTTGGCTATGAGAGAAGTGGTACATGTAGAAAATATTACGGTAGGCTACCCGCCTAAGGCGCCATTACTGGAGGCTGTAAACCTCAGCGTGACGGAGGGAAATATTGCCTGTATAGCAGGACGTAACGGCACCGGAAAAAGTACTCTCATGCGCACACTGGCTGGTATGCAAAAGCCTCTCGCGGGGCAGGTGACTGTTCAGGGAAAGCGCTTGAATGACATGAGTCCGCGTGAACTGGCACGCAAACTTGCTATAGTGACCACCGAGCGTATTGCCGCGGGTCACCTTCGCGTACATGAGCTGGTGGCACTAGGCCGTTACCCTTTTACGGGGCCCTTTGGCAGGCTTACATCTCATGATCGTGCAGTGGTGGAAAAGGTGATGCAAATCACTGGCTGTGATGACCTGGGAGGGCATTTTACCTATACGCTCAGTGATGGGCAGTGGCAACGGGTAATGATAGCGAGGGCTCTGGCCCAGGAGCCAGCCATTTTGCTGTTAGATGAGCCTACGAGTTTTCTTGACTGGCCAGGTAAGGCAGGTACTTTTACTATGCTTAGAAAACTGGCCATGGAAACGGGGCTGGCGGTAATCTATGCCAGCCATGATCTGGAAATGGCCCTGCCCGTGGCCGATAGGCTCTGGCTCCTGCACAATGGCCGGATAACTACGGGCCTGCCAGAAGATATGCTTCTTTCTGGTATATTGGAGCGGGCATTTGATTTACCCGAGGGCACGCTGGTCCATGGACACTATCCGGTGAATGATACGAAAGGACTGGAGGTGAGGGGGCCGGACCACCTGAAACGGCTTTTGGTCCAGGCACTCAGGCGGCAGGGGGAGAACCTGCCTGCCACCACAGGTATTATTGAAGCAGGCAAAAAAGATGGTCACCTGTCACTGGTGCTCGAAAGTAGCTGCTTTGGCAGAGAGACCTTTACATCAATTAACTCCCTGCTGAGTTTTTTGAAAAATTCAGGATGATTGTGGTATTCCTGTGCATGTCGCGATCTATTCATTATTTTCACATTTATCATAGTTACACTCGCTCTAAGAGCATCCGGCGGTAAGGGTTTGGCCGGAAAAAATGTAAATTGCGGATCGAAAGAAGGCGTATGGAATATCTCGAACATCTAAATGAACCTCAGAGAGAAGGCGTAGTCAATGTGGAAGGTCCCTGCATGATTATAGCAGGTGCCGGTTCGGGTAAGACAAGGGTGCTTACCTACCGCATAGCGCACCTCATGAAAGCTCATGATGTTGATCCTTTTTCCATATTGTCGCTCACCTTTACTAATAAGGCTGCTAACGAGATGAAGCAGCGGATAGAAAGGGTGGTGGGCAGTGACGCGCGTAACCTCTGGATGGGGACCTTTCACTCCGTATTTGCCCGTATCCTCAGGCATGATGCTCACCGGATAGGCTATCCTAATAACTTCACTATTTACGATACCGACGACAGCAAGTCACTTATCAAGGCTATAGTAAAAGAAATGGGGCTTGATGATAAGCTGTATAAGCCAAACGCTGTGCTGTCCCGTATTTCGGGGGCTAAGAATAACCTGGTAAGCTGGGAGGAGTATGTCCGTAACCCGCTTTACCGGGCAGATGACGAGGCGGCTATGAGACCTGAAATAGGCAGAATATATAAAACCTACCAGGAACGCTGCTTTACGTCGGGTGCCATGGACTTTGATGACCTGCTGTTTAACATGCACGTACTTCTGCGTGATCATGATGACGTGAGGCACCGCTATCAGCACCGCTTCAAATATATTCTGGTGGATGAGTTTCAGGATACTAACCTTACTCAGTACATGATCACCCGTACCCTCAGCAAGGTGCATCAGAACATCTGTGTGGTGGGGGACGATGCCCAGAGTATCTATGCATTCCGCGGGGCTAATATTCAGAATATCCTGAATTTTGAGAAAGATCATCCTGATCTAAAAGTGATCAAACTGGAGCAGAACTACCGTTCTACCCAGAATATCGTAAACGCAGCCAACTCGGTCATTGCCAAAAACAGCGCCCAGCTTCCTAAGAATGTATGGACGGCTAATACAGATGGTGAACTGGTGGAGGTGGTTAAGACTACCAGTGACAATGAGGAGGGAAAGATTGTGGCAAGCCAGATTTTTGAAGAAAAGAATAATCTGCAGCTCAGCTACGATGACTTTGCCGTACTGTACCGTACTAATAGCCAGTCCCGTGCGATAGAGGAGGCCTTGCGACGCAGCAATATACCTTACGTGATCATCGGAGGAGTATCTTTTTACCAGCGCCGTGAGATAAAAGATCTTTTGGCTTACTTACGCTTTGTGGTAAACCCGCTGGATGAGCAGGCCTTCCGCAGGATCGTGAATCTGCCAAAGAGGGGGGTAGGCGCGACGTCGGTTGATAAGATCGTAAATGCGACCTTTGAGAATAACCGGCCCCTGTGGGATGTGATCACCAATGTGCATGCTTACATGTCTGGTCGTGCAGCCAATGCTGTTGCCTCATTTGCCGAAATGATAGACAATTTCCGCAGTATGACGGAGCGCAAAGATGCCTTTGAGATGGCCAGTCATGTAGCCAAGGTATCGGGTCTGCTGCGTGAGCTTTACGAAGACAAGACGGTGGAGGGGCTTAACCGATACGAGAACGTACAGGAACTCCTCAATGCCATTAAGGAATATGTGGATAATCCTGAAAATGAAGACAAGAGTCTGGGAGCATTCCTGCAGGAGGTAGCGCTGCTGACAGACGCCGATAATAAGAAGAAAAAGGACGATGGCCTGCCGAAGGTTACCCTTATGACCATTCACATGGCTAAAGGCCTTGAGTTCAAAAACGTGTTTGTAGTAGGACTGGAAGAAGACCTCTTTCCAAGCCAGATGATGCTCGAAAGCCGTGCTGACCTGGAAGAGGAGAGGAGGCTTTTTTATGTAGCTATTACGCGTGCTATGAATAAGCTGTTTCTTACCTACGCCCTCTCTCGCTACCGGTTTGGCCGGCTGAAAAATTGTGAGCCGAGCAGGTTTCTGGAAGAAATAGACCCTTCGTTTGTGCGAATTAACCGCCGTAGCGGTACGGTAAGTCCTGCCGGTATGCTGCGCCGGGGAGGGACGCTGCCGGGTGGGGCCACCGCTGGCAAAAGCTTTGAAGGTAGCGGATATGCCCGCAACCTGGTCAGGGGGGCTCAACGTGACCACCAGAATAACCGCAGTGCAAAACAGACGAATAACGCCCGCTATAAGCCAAGTGCTGACTTTACCCCGAGCGATACCTCTAACCTGAAAGAAGGCCAGCGTGTGGAACATGCCAAGTTCGGTATGGGTACTGTGGTCAAAATGGAC
Source organism: Roseivirga sp. BDSF3-8 (assembly GCF_041449215.1). Classification (NCBI taxonomy): domain Bacteria; kingdom Pseudomonadati; phylum Bacteroidota; class Cytophagia; order Cytophagales; family Roseivirgaceae; genus Roseivirga; species Roseivirga sp. BDSF3-8. The sequence goes on from NZ_JBGNFV010000001.1 coordinate 3,255,810, forward strand.
ACGGCCGGAGCCAACAGAAAGGCCAGTGTGCTGTTTGAAGAAGCGGGAGAAAAAACACTGCTACTTAGTTTTGCCCGTCTCAGAATAGTAGATTAGGGATAAATAGGAGTACTAATTGCCCGCATCTCCCCTATTTTTAGGAGGGCCAAACATTATTTTTATATTTTTGCTTACTACCATAACCGGATGATATCCTAATGTTCGAATATAATACCCAACAATCTAACCTCATACTTAAAGAGTACGGACGCAATGTGCAAAGGCTCGTTAAGTACATCAAAACGCTGGAGGATCGCGAAAAGCGCACCCGCTATGCGTATACCATTATTGAGCTGATGAAGCAGATAAACCCTGCTATGCAAAACTCTCCGGAGTATGCGCAAAAGCTGTGGGATGACCTGTACATCATGTCGGGCTTTGATCTGGAAGTAGACAGCCCCTACCCCATGCCGGAAGAGGAGGTGCTGGGCCGCAGGCCTCAGCGTGTGGATTACAACCTCTACAATATCAAATACAAGCACTATGGTAAAAACATCGAATTACTTATCGAGGAAGCCATAAAGCTAGAGGACCCCCAGGAAAAAGAGCAGGCTATAATCCAGATAGGAAAGCTTATGAAGACATTTTACTCAGCTTACAACAGCGAGGTAAGTGACGATAAGCAAATCCTGATCGACCTCCGTAAGTTGTCCGGAGGTAAGCTTGACCTGAATGAGGAATTATTGAATAAGGGCAACCTTTTTGATTCACAAAGAAACAGAAGTCACCATAAGAACTACCAGCGTAAGTCCGGAGGAAAACAGCGAAGAAGACATAATTAATGGCAACATTCACAGTACACGGCGGCAGCCGCTTACAAGGCGAGATTGTACCACAGGGAGCGAAAAACGAGGCACTACAAATACTCTGTGCCGTGCTTATCACTCCCGAACCCGTAACCATTCATAAAATCCCTGACATCCGCGATGTCAATAAGCTCATAGAACTTTTGGGAGATATGGGTGTGCAGGTGGAAAAGGTGGGTGAAGAGTCCTACCGGTTCACTGCTGCTAACGTGGATGTTACCTACCTGGAGTCACCTGAGTTTAAGCAAAAAGCTGCTTCACTACGTGGGTCCATCATGATACTGGGCCCGCTACTGGCGCGCTTTGGCAAAGGAAAAATACCCAAGCCAGGAGGAGATAAAATTGGTCGCCGCCGCCTGGATACTCATTTTCTGGGGTTTCAGAAACTGGGGGCACGTTTTGATTATGACTCTTCTGACAGTTTCTATACCATAGATGCTTCCGACCTTCGCGGCACTTACATGCTGCTGGACGAGGCCTCGGTAACCGGTACGGCAAACGTACTGCTGTCTGCCGTGATGGCAAAGGGAAAAACCACTATCTATAATGCTGCCTGTGAGCCCTATATTCAGCAGCTCTGTAAGATGCTCAACAGGATGGGAGCTAAGATCAGTGGCATAGGCAGTAACTTGCTTACTATTGAAGGTGTGGAATACCTCGGCGGTACGGAGCATACTATGCTTCCCGATATGATCGAGATCGGTTCATTCATTGGTATGGCTGCCATGACCCAGTCCGAGATCACTATCAAAGACGCACGGGTGGATCAGTTGGGTATGATACCTGACATCTTCAGGAGATTAGGTATTAAGCTGGAGATCCGAGGAGACGATATCTTCGTGCCTGCACAGGAGTCTTATGAGATAGAGACCTTCATAGATGGTTCCATCATGACGATTGCGGATGCTCCCTGGCCTGGTTTCACGCCAGATTTGCTTAGCATAGTCCTCGTAGTAGCCACTCAGGCCAAAGGTACTGTACTCATCCACCAGAAAATGTTCGAAAGCCGGCTTTTCTTCGTGGATAAACTTATTGACATGGGCGCGCAGATCATACTTTGTGACCCTCACAGGGCTACTGTTATCGGCCTGGATCGCAAGCAGCCTCTGCGAGGCATTTCCATGACCTCACCCGACATTCGTGCCGGTGTATCCCTACTGATAGCGGCTATGTCAGCCAGTGGCACGAGCACCATTTATAATGTGGAGCAGATAGACCGCGGGTACCAGCATATCGATAAACGACTCAGGGCACTGGGTGCCAGGATCGAAAGAGAAGAATAGGATTTGCCCTGTGAGGCTGGAACTGGATAAATGTACCGTCAGGCCCTGGACATTAGCCGATGTCCGGGATCTGGTAAGGTATGCGAATGACAAGGCTGTTTGGGCTAATCTGCGGAATCATTTTCCCCATCCTTACACTGAAGGCGATGCCCGTCAGTATATCAACTTCAGCAATTCACAAAAACCACTTTGCAACTATGCCATTGAGGTAAATGGCCGTGCGGCAGGCAGTGTGGGCTTCCTCCTGAAAAAGGACGTATATGCTAATAGTATCGAACTGGGCTATTGGCTGGCAAAAGAGTTTTGGGGACAAGGCATCACTACCTGTGCTGTGAGGGCGATGGTAAGTTACATCTGGAAAGAGTTTGACCCTATCAGGGTATATGCCTGTTGTTTTGACTGGAATAAGGCTTCAGGTAAAGTATTAACCAAATGTGGCTTTCATCTGGAAGCCAGGTTGGAAAGACACGTGGTCAAGGATGGCAGGTTAGGGGATGAGCTGATTTATGCCATGATCAAAAAATAAGGGAACACCCCGTTTGAGATGCTCCCTTACACCTGATGTTTAATCAGTGAAATATTAGATGATTAGTAATCATTTGACTTGAAAGGTCTTCCGTTCTCACCGGCTACAGTGGGACCGAGATTACGGAAGGCAAGAAATCTTTCGGTAAGTTGGGCTACACCCATACGAATTTGTGATCTCTGTTCGCTAAGACTGCCATTGTCATCGACTACACCTAAGGCATATCCTTCCCACACTACTTCACCGGTATTAGCATCTACTACATTCATTACTATAGTACCCTCATTAAGAGTAGCTTTATCAGCATAGCTATCGCTCATCCATAAAAATACGGCATCTTCGGTAGCCATGTAAGCTTGTGTTTCATACTCGCTATCAAACATATGATAGTTAATAATGACATCAGCATTCTGGCCGTTTGCATTAGCCATACCACTGGCGTCCATTTCATGCTCCAGGGCATCTTCTATCATAGCACTAGGTATACCGTTCATAGCTAACCAGCTGTCCTGGTTCATATTTCCCATGTCGGTAATAAAGCTATAGGTGTCATAGTCTTCAAAGTCTCCATTCTCCAGGTACCTTACTTCAACGTCAAGGTCTGCAGGATTCATAGTCTTATCTTGTGCCATGGCCGGAATAGCCATTACCATTACTAAAAAGGTTAAAAAATTTCGTTTCATAATCACGACTTTAAATTAGACATTCGCTATATGTACTTTCAACAGCCTAGCTTATGATTTGTTTAAGATGTGTTGATTCTATTAGCTTGGTTTTAAGTCTTTTGAAGTTCAAAAAACGGGTCTTTTCCGCTATATAGCCATGCCTACGCCCTATTTCGATTTTAAGCAATTCCGGGTTTATCATGATAAATCGGGGCTTCCCGTGACCACTGAAGCCTGTCTTTTCGGAGCCATCATCGGACAGCATTTTTATGCTGGACCCTCCTCCTTTTCCGCGCTGGACATTGGGGCGGGTTCAGGCCTGCTTTCGCTCATGGTAGCTCAGGAGTGCATGGGTGCTGATATTGATGCTGTGGAGATATTTTCAGAGGCTGCCGTGCAGGCAGGTGAAAATATACAAATCAGTCCCTGGCAAAGAAGGGTGAAGGTATATAACCAATCTATTAAAGAATTTTCAAATGGGTCTGCTAAGGAGGTTTACGAACTTATTTTTTCCAATCCGCCCTTTTATCACCAGTACCTGCAAAATAAAAATAATGCTCCTCGAACCCGGGCCATGCACACTACTAGCCTTGGATATGAAGAACTCGCTGCGATTGCTTACAGGCTTCTGAAATTCACAGGTAGCTTTTTCGTTATTTACCCCTCCGTTCAGATGGATATCTTTCTTCCCCTAGCCGAAAGGGCAGGTCTCTACCCCGCCTCCTTCTGGCACATTCATCAGAAAGAGACAAGCGCCCGGTGGCGGGTAGCGGCTGAGTTTAAAAAAGAAAAAACCGCCCCCCGCACTGAAAAAATCATAATTCATGATGCAGGAGGCGGTTATCATCCGCGCTATATAAGCTACCTGAAGCCTTTTTATCTTAAGCTGTAATCAGGCAGTTTGTGGTTCGTCAACTATCTCATGCAGGTCTGTAAATTTCATTCCGAGTGTTTCCAGTTCGGCGAGTACGGGGTCATATATTTCTTTGTGGATTGGAATGTGCACCCCTTTCAATGATATGCGGCCCTCCAGCATCAGTTTGGCTGTTATCCCCAGTGGCAGACCCACCGTTTTTGCCATTCCGGTACGTACCTGATCATCCCCTTGCACCACCATAGAGCTGGTGAGCCGGTGTACAGCCCCTTCCAGTTCATAATCAAATATGTGCTGCATCACAATCATGTCCTTATCTTCGGGCTTCAGTGTCCATTTCTCTTCCAGGATATGCTGCAGGATATGAGCAGGAGAGCCCTTGGCCACAGGGAGTGGCTTTTCTTCAAAAAGCCCAAGCCAGCGAAGGGCATTAAATACTTCCCCGTTTTCATCAATACCTGTAGTCGCACATACTTTTTGCTCTACCGTCATGCCCTCATCGTAGCGGAGGAACAGGTTAGTAAATTCGCGATAAGTCATGTCCGGTGTCGAATCTATCTCAAATGAATCGTCCGTCATACCCAGGTCTATCAGCGTTTGCCATGCCTGGCAGTACCCTGGTCTCCGCAGTGTGCCTCTCAATATAGTGGTGGTATCCTGTATGCCATATAATTCCCGATAGGCAAGGGAATCCCGGTTAGCATAGCCGTCGAAGTCACCATATCCTTCCACGCTCATTCGGTCGGTTCGGGTAAATAGTTGATGGTAAGGTATATACTTATACTTACCGTGCCGCAGATAACGGGCTGTTGCTTTACCTGCCAGTACCACATTACGAGGGTTCCATGTGAATTTATAGTGCCAGGGGTTATTATCAGATTCAGGTGCGATAAGTCCGCCGGTGTATGACCTGAAACCAGTAAGCCGTCCCCCTTTTGCCCTGATTTCATCTATGGCCTGCATGGCTGTCATATGATCTATTCCGGGGTCCAGGCCACATTCTTTAATGAACAGTAGACCGGCATCTTTCACCGCCTTTTCCATACCCCGGATATCCTCATTCACATAGCTTGCCGAGAGCATGTTTTTTCCGTGTTTCAGGCATGATTTGGCGACATCTGTGTGCAAAAACACCGGTAACATGGATATTACCAGGTCGGCCTTCATGATGAGCACATCGCGGGTATTCTCATCATGAATATCCAGGCCCTGGGCGGTGCCGTTTTTGTTACCGGCCAGTTTAGCCAGTGCCAGTTCTTCCGATTGGTCGCAGAGAGTGATTTGCCAGTTGTTTTTTTCGCTTTCCTGTAGCAAATAGTCAATTAGTACAGAGCTGGATCTACCGGCTCCGAATATCACTATGTTTTTCATTGGGTCCTGTTTTCGTCGGCTCTCAATTTTGGGATATTTTGCCGGACGGGCAAATAAACCCCTCTTTTTAAAGGCTGCAAAATTAAAGGCAACCATTCGCTCCTATTTCCGTACAATAACTTCCTTTTACTTTATTAAAGGTAATATGATGAAAGATGAGAAGACTGGCGCGGATAGCAAAGCAATGAATGTACCCTATACATTATATAGCGAAGAAGACCTGCCTGCAGAAATAAGCAGGCTTTTTGCCAGTGCCAGGGAGGCAACCGCCCAGTCGTACGTACCATATTCTTCATTCCGCGTTGGTTCAGCCATTGCGATGGAAGACGGACAGGTGGTTACGGGAAGTAATCAGGAAAATGCCAGTTTTCCTGCGGGCATCTGCTCTGAACGGGTAGGGCTGGTTAAAGCAAGTACGCTGCATCCGGGAGTTAAAATGATGCGGATTGCTATCGTGGCTATTCCTGATTCAGGTAATATTCCGGTACCTGTTACGCCCTGTGGCATTTGCAGGCAAAGTCTGCTGGAGTATGAAGTACGACAAGACAGCCCTCTTGAGGTATGGTTCTATACCAGTGAGAATAAATACGCCTGTATTCCTTCCTCATCCTTTCTTTTGCCATTTTCCTTTACTAAAAACGACCTGAAGTCTATCGGTTAATCTCCCCATCAGTTGCTGGCTCTTATTAACCCCGTAGTAGCCAGTGTTTTACAATGGGTTATTTATGTGTTGCTCCAAGTCAGGAAATGTAATATCTTTTGTAAAAAGAAGATTTAGCTATAATCATTTCCCTTCCTCCTGACGTTTTGGCCTGTACCATACGGGCCGCAGACATTCTATTCCCCCTCATTTCCTCAATGTGAACAAAACCTTCCATTGTGATATATGCACCATTATTACACGGTTTTTTACTATCGAATCAACAATTTTTGCACGTAAGCCTTCCGAAGTAAGCATCGGCATATAGAGTTTTCGCTCGCTTCGGGGCTCGACTTAAGATAAGAATGAGTATAAATCGAACCGCGGGTGTACCGCAAACGGGCAACAAGATGCATGAGATCGAAATATCGGAGTTGAGGCGATTGACAGAGGTAATTAAGTTGTACCACAATTACGACTTCACCAATTATGCTATTTCCTCTTTCAAAAGGCGCGTATCCCGTATTCTGGATTTATATAAAATTCCTTCAGTAGACCTTCTGATTAAAAAGATCAGGGAAGAGGATGGCTTTTTCAATACATTTCTTGAAGAGCTCACGGTGAATGTTACTGAGATGTTCCGTGACCCCAGCTTCTGGAGGGAAATTCGCGACCAGGTGATACCGAATATCCTGCTTAACCATAACCAGATATCTATCTGGCATGCTGGCTGTAGCAGTGGTGAGGAAGTGTTTTCTATGGCGATATTGCTGAAAGAGATGGGTATTCATCACAAGGCGAAGATTATAGCCACTGACATTGACCGTGCCATTCTGGATCGTGCTAAATCCGGTGAGTACCAGCTAAAGCACATGGACCTGAATGAGAAGAACTATATCCGCTTCCAGGGAAAGAGTTCTCTAAAGGACTACTACAAGGAAGATAACGGAAAAGTGTATATGGATAAAAGCCTCGTGAATAATGTTTCGTGGCGTGAGCATGACCTTGTACGGGGTGTGGTTTTCAATAAGTTCGACCTCGTTTTGTGCCGCAATGTCATGATCTACTTTAACCAGACACTTCAGAATGTGGTGCTTAAGAAAATTCACGAAAGCCTTTTCCGCTACAGCTACCTGTGTATTGGCTCAAAGGAGTCGCTCATATGGTGTGAGATAGCCAATAAGTTTATCGTGGTAAACAACGAAGAAAAAATCTATAAAAAGATAAAAGACTAAGAACAAGCTTAAAGCCCGGCAATGGGACGATTTAACGTTAATAATCAGTACAAGGCCATCGTGATAGGCGGGTCGGCCGGAAGCTTTCAGGGTATTACGCGCATACTGTCGTCGATTCCTGAGGACTTCACCCTACCCATTATCATGTGCCTTCACCGGCTTAAGCATGTTCGCAATGGCTTTGTAGAGGCCCTTTCTATTAAAAGCATAAATGCTGTAAAGGAGCCTTATGATAAAGAACCGGTAAAGAAGAAGAATGTCTACCTGGCCCCTGCAAACTACCACCTGAGCGTGGAACTTGGCCATACCTTTTCATTGAGTACAGAGGAAATGGTCAATAACAGCAGGCCAAGTATAGACATCACACTGGAGACGGCGGCTTATGTTTATCGCAATAAGCTCATCGGAATCCTGCTTTCGGGAGCCAATCGTGATGGCGCTATGGGGATGAAACGCATCAAAGACAGGGGCGGACTGACCATAGTACAGGACCCGGCAGAGTGCATGATCGAAACCATGCCCGCGGCCGCCCTTAAGCTCACAGAAATAGATTATACGCTGAAAGTAGATGAGATCATCAGCTTTCTGCTCGAATTAGATAAGTGTTATAAAAGTTGATCATATGAAGGCCCTAAGCAAAAGTCTGAGCCTTATTTTCATCCTGCTTTTTATTGCCGGCATCGTGGCCGGGGCTTACTTTATGTATACCCTGCCGGACGATTTGGTAACAGAAACCAGTGTGGTAGATCTTAGCGAGATTGCTGAGGTAGACCCCTTTCTGAGCAGACTGAATATTATTCTCGGCATAGCAGCATTTTCAGGCCTGGTGGCCATTGTCATGCTCATGGCAAATGCTAATAAGCAGGCAGAAAATGTAGTGTATGTGGAAAAGTTTACGGATGAGAGTGCCTCCGCAAGTACCTCAGTTAATGAGGATACTGAAGGAGATGTCGCTGGTAGTCACAGTGAACTTGATAGTGTGGTGCGTGAAGCTATAGCAGAAGGAGGAAGTGCGAAGCACCAAGCCGAGCAGGTACTCTCTGCTATTTCTAATAAGCTGGAGGCAAGCCAGGGAGCTATGTACCTCGCCAGATATGGCAGTGAGGTGCGTAAGATTGAGCTTTTCGCCTCATATGCTTTTATCATGCCCGAAAGTGCTTCACTCGTATACGAGTTTGGAGAGGGACTTGCCGGCCAGGCAGCTAAGGAAGGTAAAGCGGTGAATATTACCGCCGTGCCAGACGGATACCTTAAAATACTCAGCGGACTGGGTAGCAGTACACCAACCAACCTGGCCATTATCCCCTTCATGAAGGGCAAGATGGTGGCTGGCGTGGTCGAGATTGCCTCTTTTAAGCCTTTCCGGGGTAAGGACATCAAAGCGCTGGAGCAGGCATTTTCCATACTGCCCGAAGCGGTTGGGTTTGACGCCGACCAGTCAGTAAGTGAAGAAGCCTCAGTAGGGCAGGAACTTGTAAATGAATAAACGCCAGGATATCGTATGTTCAGGAAAATAAAAATAGGAAGTAAGATTACGGCGGTACTACTCACAGTAGTGACCCTCACTATTGCAGCCGTAAGCTTCATTACCTACAATTTCAGTAAAAAAGCCCTGGAGGAGAAGTACACCGAGAGCCTGAGCGTTATACTTAAGCTCAAAAAGGATAAGATCACCTACTTCTTCGAGCAGGCCGGCACGGACGCCAGGGTACTTCGCCGCAGCGATATTACCCAGTCAAACCTTGAGTGGCTGACTTCAGGCGAAGACAGCCTTACCCAAATGGCGACGGACAGGCTCGATAACTTTATTGCGCCATATTTTGAAGCAGGAAGGTATCATAACATCCTTTTGGCGGGAGCAGATGGGCAGGTCTACTATAGTTATAACCGTAACGTAATCTCTTCGGGCAGTTACCTTACCGACCCGGATGGTGTGACTTTTGCCAAAGGAACTGAAAACCCCTACTTCAGCCATATTTTCAAGCAGGGGGATGCTCATTACCTGCTTCACGCACTACCTATGCAGGGGGGCGGAAGCAGTGCCATGCTTATCATGCAAATAGACATGGCGCCGATATATACCGTATTATCTGATACTACTGGTCTCGGCAATACAGGCGAGGTACTCATAGGAAGAGAGAAAAATAATAAAGCCATATTTCTCAATCCTCTTCGTCACGATGAGGGGGAATTCCTTACCAAGGGTGTTTATATTGGCGAAAAGGCTGGTGTACCGTTACAGAAAGCCGTAAGTGGTGAGAGTGGAATAGCGATAGACACAGACTACCGGAAGCAGGAAATTCTTGCTGCCTGGGACTACATACCTTCGATGAACTGGGGTATCGTGACCAAGATTGATACGGCAGAGATTTACGGTGAGGTGGAAAACCTCCTGTGGAAGTTTCTCATGGCCGGTGCCATTATCCTGGTACTTGCTACTATGATTGCCTTTATCTTCTCCAGGATACTCATTGACCCCGTATTGGACCTTAAAGGAACCTTAAGCCTGCTGGGCAAAGGGGTGCTTCCTGATAAGGTAAAGAAGAAAAGTAATGACGAAATCGGTGAAATGGCCGGTGCCATTGATAACCTTGTGCAGTCACTGAAGCGCACAGCCCGTTTCGCTCACCAGATCGGAAAGGGGGATTTCGATGCCGATTTCCAGCCTCTGAGCCAGGATGATACCCTGGGTACGGCGCTTATTAACATGCGCGAAAGTATTCAGGAAGCAGAGAAGCGCGATAAGGAACGTAACTGGATCGTGACCGGCGTAGCTGAACTGGGTAATATCCTTCGTGCGCATGATGACCTCGAAAAGCTCGGTGATGAAATTACTGCCTTTGTATCCGAGAAGATTGGCGCCATACAGGGAGCCTTCTACGTGGTCAACGATGATGACCCGAATGATGTCTTCATCGAAATGAAGGCGAGTTATGCCTACCATAAAAAGAAATACCTCAGTGGACGGTACCGTTTTGCTGAAGGACTTGTAGGGCAGGCGGCGATTGAGCAGGACACCCTGCTTCGCACAGAGATACCTCATGATTATGTAACTGTTACTTCCGGACTTCTCGGAGACCAGCGCCCTACCTGTCTGCTGCTTGTGCCCCTTATCACTGATGAAAAGGTCTATGGAGTGCTTGAGTTTGCCGGATTTAACCGCTTTAATGCCAGTCAGGTAAAATTCGTTCAGGAGATCAGCCTCATTATCGCCCGTACTATCTTTAACATAAAAGTAAACGAGCGTACCCGTAACTTACTCGAAGAGTCTCAGCACATGAGTAATGAGCTCCAGGAGCAGCAGGAGATCCTGCGCCAGAATGCCGAGGAAATGGAGGCCACCCAGGAGGAGCTGCGTAGAACTAACCAGCAGCTTGAGGACCAGATAGAAGAGGTAAACCGCGGGCAGAAGCGTATGCAGCTACTGCTTGAGAATGCCTCTGAGGTAATTATGATCTATGAGTCTGATAATAGCGTACGCTACGTATCTCCTTCGGTTGAGCGTATCCTTGGATACAGCCAGCAGGAGCTTGTAGGGCGCACAGATCTTGAACACGTTGATCCCGATTACCGTGACGTATTCGAGGATATGTTCAAAGACCTGCACGCTAACCCTGCTGATTCGGTAACCATCCAGTATGTATATCACCGCAAAGACGGGGAGGACATCTGGCTTGAAGCTACCGGTAAGAACCTTCTCAGTGACCCGGCTATTCAGGGTATTCTGATAAATACCCGTGATATTACCGAGAGAAGGCGTGCGGAACAGGAACAGCGGATGCGTAGCCAGATGCAGGCTCTTTCCGAAAACTCACCAGACCTTATTACCCGACTCAACGACGAGGGATCGATCTTCTATATCAACCCGACCATTGAGTCTTACACAGGGTATAATCCCACGCACTTCCTGCAGAAGAATATCACGGAGACCGATCTGGAGCAAAGAGTGGTAGATCAGTGGCTCAACATCCTGCAGACAGTAGGTGAGTCTAATGAGAAAGTTAAGATGGAAATGGACTTTCCTAGCCCAATGGGGCCTCGCATCATGCAGGTGAATGCCATTCCGGAATTTAACGAAGAAAATAAGTTTGAGTCCGTGCTCGTAGTGAGCCACGACATTACAGAGCGAAAGCATATTGAGCTGGAGATTCAGAATAAGAATAAGAAGATCACAGAGTCTATCAATTATGCGAAGCGTATCCAGGGAGCTATTCTGCCTGATAACCATGTGATACGCCGCAGGCTGCCGGAAAGCTTTATCTTCTATAAGGCTCGTGATGTGGTGTCCGGAGACTTCCCCTGGTACATGCAGATGGGAGACGATCTCTACATCGCTGCCGTAGACTGTACCGGCCACGGTGTACCTGGCGCTTTGATATCACTTATCGGATACTTCCTTCTCAATGATATCGTACGAAGCCGTAAGGTGTCGGATCCGGGTGTCATCCTTGACCTCCTTGATGAGGGTGTAACTCAGACGCTTCGACAGGACAGAGATGACTCCAAGACAAAAGACGGTATGGATATCGCCCTTTGTAAGATCAACACCAAAACTAATGAACTACAGTACGCCGGTGCCCACCGACCGCTGTATGTAATGAAGGAAGGTGAACTCGAAGAGATAAAAGGTAACCGCTTCCCTATCGGTGGCGGACGCTATAAAAATCAGACCAACTTCACCAATACTACATTGGAAATGAAGGAGGGAGATTCCGTATTTTTCTGTTCTGACGGCTTCCCTGACCAGTTTGGTGGGCCCGACAACAGGAAGTTCGGACCTAAGAGACTGCGGAACCTAATCCGTGAAACACAGCACCTGCCCATGGAAGAAATGCACGATGTATTCGACCGTGAATGGGAAGGCTGGAGAGGCGATCACAAGCAGACCGATGATGTACTATTGATAGGCATTAGGTTCTGATACACAACAAGATTTGTTGTTTGACCTGATTTCCTGCATTAAGCGCCAGATGGCTGATTTAGCAGGTAGGTGAAAAAAATTAATTTTGAAACGAAGTGGATAATCAAGTATTAACGGAAAAACCGATGAAGTACATTTATGAGCTTCATAAGACCATGCTAGCCCGTAACCTCATCTTGGTATACGAAGGGGAATTCACCCAGGAGATCACCAAGTCGGTACTGGCCATGGCAGAGCGTAACATGGATTCGATGGGAGAAGAGTCCAGCATTAAGCGTAAAGTGTTTAATGTGATGGTGGAGTGCCTCCAGAATATTGTAAAGCATGCTGATGATAAGGCAGAAGACGTAGAGCGTCAGACGGCTATTTTCATGATAGGCAAGCAGGAGGACGAATACATTATTATTTCCGGTAATCCTATCCGGAATGAATTTGTGCCTAACCTTCGCGAAAAACTCGAGCGTATTAATGGTTTGGACAAAGACGGTCTTAAGCAGCTTTACAAGGATATCATCAAAAACACCGAGATATCGGACAAAGGTGGCGCAGGGCTAGGGTTTGTTGACATGGCGCGAAAGTCAGGACGTCCGTTGGAATTTGACTTTGAACCTATCAACGACCAGCAGTCTTTCTTCTCACTTACGACCAAAATCGCAAGACTTTAAATAAACGCTAACAACTGGAAACTATGGAAATCATAAATCTGGAGGGTACTGAAGATACCCCAAAGATCCTGTTGGATAAAGGAAACGGCATTTTCGAAATATCCGGTCGTTCCCTTCCTGAGGATTCTGCTGAATTTTACGGGCCCGTTCTCGACTGGATTGGTGCCTACAGCGAAGATCCCAACCCTTCTACCAACTTTGTATTTAAGCTGGAGTATTTCAACACGGCATCTTCCAAACTTATTCTGGATGTACTGAGCGCATTGGAGGATGTTGACAATATCTCTATTGACTGGTATTTCCATGAGGATGATGAGGACATGGAAGAAGCAGGTGAGGAATTCAGCGAACTGGTAGAAATTCCGTTCGAATTTAAAACTTACTAAGGAGTGCCGGATGCTTCCGGTACTTCCGTTTCATTTTACCAACTTTCATTATATCCGGCCCTGCCCTGAGGCAAGGCACAGGAATCGTACACCATGAGCGAAGAAATACTTAAAGCACTCACTCAGCTATTCGCCATTATTACCAAGCAGGACGGTGGGGTTACCGAGACAGAGCGTAACTTCGTGATCGGCTTTTTCCAGCAGGAGCTGGACCAGGATTCTGTTAAGGAATACCTGGAACTGTACGATAAATACGTAGGATATAACGAGGAAGAAAAAGATGCTTCCGTAAAGAAGGAGCGTAAGCTTACTTCCGTACGTGACTCCGTAAGAACGCTGGGAATCTGTAAAAAGATTAACAAGACCCTCACCCAAAAGCAGAAGGTCGTTGTATTGGTGAAGCTACTGGAGCTGGTGGGCTCCGATGGCAACTACACCTCCCAGCGTATGGAGATCATAGATACCGTCTCCAACGTATTTAAGGTTGGTAAGGAAGAATATAAGCTCATCGAAGGTTTTGTACTTAAAGAAAACAGCGAAGAGCTTCCTTTTGCAGATATTCTCACTGTTTCTAACAGTAGCCAGGCTACCGGAGAGGCCAAACATATGGAGGCTGAGGTAGAAGGCGAGATTATCTTTATGAACGTGCGGAGTGTGGATATGTATTTCGTAAAATACATAGGTCCCCAGGAAGTAATGCTCAACGGCTTTATTATGAAGAGCCGTCAGGTTTACCTCTTCAGCCACGGTAGCACGATCAAAACCCCTCTTGGTTCTGCCCTGTACTACAGCGATCTTATTTCGCAGTTTATCAGTGGCTTTACTGCTCACAATATTTCCTTTAATGCAAATGATCTCGAATTCCGGTTCCCTAACGGGGCCATTGGCCTTCGGGATATCAATATCAGTGAAGGCCCCGGCAGGCTCATTGGTATCATGGGAGCCAGTGGAGCAGGTAAGACCACCCTGCTCAATGTGTTGGCGGGTATTGAAAAGCCGAGTAAAGGTGAGGTACTCATCAATGGCTTCAATGTCCACTCAGAGAAGGATAAAATAGAGGGAGTAGTAGGGTATGTGGCGCAGGATGACCTCCTGATTGAAGAGCTTACCGTGTACCAAAACCTCTACTATAATGCCAAGCTCTGCTTCGCGGACATGAGTGAGGAGGAGCTGGATAAGCGCGTAATGGACGTGCTTACCAGCCTCGGACTTGAGCAGCGCAAAGACCTTAAGGTAGGTAGCGTGCTGGACAAGACTATTTCAGGTGGGCAGCGTAAGCGACTTAATATAGCCCTGGAGCTTATTCGTGAGCCTGCAGTCCTTTTTGTGGATGAGCCAACCTCGGGACTCTCCTCACGTGACTCTGAAAATGTGATTGACCTCCTGAAAGAACTTTCTCTTAAAGGAAAGCTCATTTATGTGGTTATTCACCAGCCCAGCTCAGACATCTATAAGATGTTTGACAAAATGTACCTGCTGGATACCGGCGGCTATCCTGTTTTCTATGGTAATCCTGTGGAAGCGGTTACCTATTTTAAATCCATCACCAACCAGGTAGACCGCGAGCGGGGTCAGTGTCACACCTGTGGTAATGTAAACCCTGAGCAGATATTTAATATCATCGAAGCCAAGGTGGTGGATGAGTACGGGCAGTTGACCAATAAGCGTAAGGTGAACCCCACAAAGTGGCACGAGTTTTATAACCAAAACTTTAATATAAAGCGCGTACCGGAAGTAAAAGAGGTTCCCCCTAAAGCACTTAATATCCCTAACAAGCTGAAGCAAACCCTGATCTTCACTACCAGGGATATGCTCAGTAAGCTCAGTAACCGACAGTACCTGCTTATCAATTTGCTGGAAGCACCTGTCCTGGCTATCATCCTGGCATTCATCATCAGGTACAAGAGTGCACCCGGAGAGGGTGGTTACCTCTTCCGGTTTAATGAAAACATTCCGGCTTTCATGCTCATGTCGATCGTGGTGGCCCTCTTCATGGGGCTGTCAGTCTCTGCTGAAGAGATCATTCGCGACAGGAAAATACTCAGACGTGAAAGCTTCCTCAATCTGAGCTGGAACAGTTATCTGTCTTCCAAGATTGTGATCCTGTTCCTGATGTCCGCCATTCAGACCTTTACCTTTGTGGTGATAGGTCACCTCATACTTGAGATACAGGGCATGACATTTGCCTTCTGGGCTGTTCTCTTTACCGTAAGCTGTTTTGCCAATGTGCTGGGGCTCAATATTTCCAGTGCATTCAATAGCGCCGTTACCGTGTATATTCTCATACCCATGCTGCTCATCCCTCAGATGATACTCAGTGGCTTGCTCTTTAGCTTTGATAAGCTGAATGACACCATCAGTACCCGCGGTAAGGTGCCTATTGTGGCCGACCTTATGGCCAGCCGCTGGGCCTATGAGGCTATGACTGTGTATCAGTATAAGAATAACCCCTATGAATCACCCATATTCACGCTGGAGCAGCGTGAGCGCCAGGCTGATTTCAAGGCTGCTTTCTTTGCCGGCAAGCTTCGCGAAAAGGTGCAGAGTATCATGAATAACCTTGAGGCTGAGGACGACAGCACCCGCAGAGTACTATCTTATGACCTGTACATGCTTCGCAGCGAGTTGCAAAAGGAAAGTTATACCGAAGGCCTGGAAGATCTGGATCTGGAAAAGGACCTGACTCCGGAAACGATGAATGCTGAGACCGAATCAAAATTAAGGCAGTATATAGACGGGCTGGAAGAGCACTACAAAACGCTATTTAACGATGCGGTCTCCAAGAAAGAAAAAATGGTCTACCTGCTAGAGAAGGATTATGATTACAATATCAATGAATTCAAGAACAGGTACTTTAATGAAAGCCTGTCAGATCTGGTGCGTAATGTGAGTGTAAAAGAGCGAATACTGGAATATGACGGCCGGCTGATTCAACAGGTAGATCCGATATTCCTGACGCCTGAAGCCCCGGATCATGCGTTGGATTACCGTGCCCACTTCTTTGCACCTTCCAAGCATCTGTTCGGCAGGTACTTTGATACCTTCGGATTCAATCTGACAGTAATATGGTGCATGACCCTGCTGCTATACGCAATGCTCTATTTCGAAATACTGGATAAGGCACTGGGAGCATTCGGTAAGATCAGATTTAAAAAATAATGCAACTTCCGGTGTCATGTAATAAATACCGGATAGTCGCAGGAAAATACCATTGTCTAACGAAAACCTAATCTCTATTTTTGTTCAGGTTAATTTAGGATGTATGAATAGATTTTATCTCGCTTGCGCCGGTCTGTTTCTGTTTGCCTGTGGCAGCAGTAACACTCCTAACGAACAGGCTCTTCTGGATAGCCTGGATACTGTTGAGGAAGAAGCGCCAATGCTCTCTGATGAGCTTGTTGGTGGTATTTTGCAGCAGATTCCTGCTCCATTGGAGATATCTGTATTAATTAAAGAAGCAGGAGCTAATTATGATAATGCACTGCTTAACGATCCCGAAAAAGCGGCTAATTATAATAGCAACTTTAAAAGGGCGCTGAACCTGGGGGTTTATGGCACGGATCTTGGTTACACGAATATATATGAGCAGAACCAGGATGCAATGTCGTATCTCAATAGTGTGAAAGACCTTGCGGATGGCCTCAGTATCGGACAGTTTTTTGACTTCCGTACGATTAAGCAACTGGCCACCAATAGCAGTAACCTGGACAGTCTGCTCCTGATCACTACCAGGAACTTTAATGATATCAACGGGTACCTGCAGGAACAAAAGCGAAGCAACCTGAGCGTCTTATTGCTCACGGGTGGCTGGCTGGAGGCCATGCATATACTTACTGAGGTGTCTGAAAAAAGCCCTGATAACCGTGAGCTCATGGAGCGTATCGGTGAGCAGAAGATCATTTTGGAAAACATTATGCTGTTGCTCGATAACTATGCAAAAGGTGATCCCCAGATTGCAGAATTAGCTGAAAACATGAAAGGGTTGCAGACGGCGTTCGAAAAAATTCAGATCACTACTATCTACGCCGAACCTACTTCTAAAGTAGTGGACGGTGTGCTGGTAATCGAAGATAATAGCAAGACTACCATAGACATAACTCAGGAGGATGTGGATAATATTAAGAAGGCCACAGATTCAATAAGAAATCTTATCATCGGATAAAAACGCACGGCAGATCTTATGAAAAACCTATTATTTATCATAGCGGCACTCTTTTGCTTTACAGCTTTTTCTTCTTCGGAAGTGAGTGCCCAGTGCAGCAGTGAGCAACTGACGGATGCCTGTATCCCTAAGCTTCAGAATGGCTATACCTTTCTGAAGAGCTACCAGATTGACGGTAAAGACGGAGCTAAGAATAAGGTGGAATACAGCTATGTATTTACCAAAGGCGCTCAGTATATGATCAATATTTGCTCAGAAGGGCAGGGAACTGACGGTATCGTAGTGACGCTCTATGACAGCAACCGTAAAAAGATGGTTTCTAGCCTGGTCAATGGTCAGTATATTTCCGCCATAGCCTATCCCTGCAATAATACAGGTATATACTACATTACCTTTACCTTTGACGACAGTAATAAGTACTGCGGAGGTAGCGTGCTGGGATTCAAACGCTAATTGCCCATATCCGAAAGATGATATATAAAAAGGCTGCCCTTGATAGGGGGCAGCCTTTTCCTATTTCTGGCCTGTTTAGTGGCCTTCTTGCCACTAAGCGTAACTCCTTTCGCCACACGAAACTTTAGCCTCTCCATAGCTCATTTACTAAGCAAATCTTTATATCTACCCATGCATGCTATGATGGTTCTGTAAGGTTGAGTGTAAAGAGGGTTATTTGAGCACGAGCTCCCCGTACCCACTTTCTGTTACTTCGACCGTACCTGGCTGGCCAAGGCAATAGACACTTCCAGTCGACTCTATCGTGCCCCTGATCCGCTTATCAGCTCGCAGAAACATGTCGTTGCTTCCCCGGTGCTGAATTTCCGTCAGGCTTGAGCGCAGATTTTCCGAGTGAAGGATAGCATCATTGAAATAATGATGAGCCGTAAACGTATGTACACTGCCTGAGAGCATAACATTGGCTAGCGAATTATTAAGATAGAAAATATCTTTTCCAGTGATATTCAGGTCTATATCGCCCGTGCCAGCCAGCACCCTGATGTCCAGGCTGTCAGTCAGAAACACCCCTTCCGACCGGATAGAACCCGAGCCTCTTTGCGTTAGCTCTCTTAGTGAGGGGCGGCTTATATGTACAGTAATGTCAGCATACTCTCTTACCCAATTGCAGGAGGTACGGTCGTCTATCCTTAGCACACCTTGTTCTACTTCCAGTGTAATTTCCTCTATTAGTTTCTCGCCAGCCCGCAGACTAACCTTTTGTTCAGTACCGCTGGTTAGGACTACTTCCACCATTCCCCTTACCTCGATAGCAGAAAAGGAGGGGAGTGATACCTCTCTGTCCACTATCTCTCCTCGTTGTTTAAAACAATCAGGCGCGTCGGGGTCGTTGCATGCCGTTACCAGTCCTGCAAGTACAATTATGCAGGATAAAATGTGTCTTCTTATATCCTCCATCCGACGCCGCATTCTACCGCATCGGCATTTGCCAGGTGCGTTTTTAACATGAGGGATGCAAAGCCCCCCTTTCCCCAATAATATTTGAGCCCGTACCGCTGGTATACCGGTTTATCACGATTGTACGGTGCATAAATGTAAAACCCCGCCTGGGTGACAATAGATAGGCGGTTGATCAGCAGTTCATGGCCCGCTATGATTCCTATCCGGCGGTAATCGGGCTTATTCCCCTGCTGTAGCTCGCGGTCCCATCTGATCTCCTCGCGGCTAGCACGGCTGAAGAATCCTTCAATACCTATCTGCAAGGCACTACGCTGACTGGCGCGATAATCTGCATACGTTGTGGCCACCATAAAAGGGTAGCGGGGCAGACCCAGAGGTTCTATTTCCTTCACACCTCCACTTAAAAGTATATTGATGTGCCAGCGCCGATCCGGAATGATCCAGGCCGGCCGGTCTTTATATTCCGGTTCCTTAGCCTCAAGCCGGTAAGCTATACCCGTATTTATTCCCGGTATGTTAATTCCCTTGTTAGGTTTGGAAATGGCCCCGTTAGAAAAATGAGTGAGAGAGACCGAAAGGCTGGACTCCCACTGTGGGTGGAAACGAAAGGCATAGCTAAGGCGGCTTTGTAAAGCAAATGTGAGGGTACTGCCCAGGAGGTTATTCTTATTATTTTCTTCCCGGTCATAGGGCGTGGTATGGTAGCCTGCACCAAAGCCAACGCGCCAGCGCAGGGTATGATCGCTTTTACGTAAGAAATAGACGTCATAAAAACCCAGCAGGCCAACAGACTTGCCCAGCTCTTCGTTTTGATAGTCGAAATAGGTCAGAGAGAGTCCCGCATCCGGATAATTATAGATTGCCTCCCAGTCATTATAACCATAAGTATGCTGGCGAAAATCCAATTGCAGTCCACGGGGGTGACTATCGACGAGGTGGGCCACGCTGGGGGCGTGCTGCATGATGAAACCGTAAAAAGGCTGAATGTCAAGGCTGTGTGTATGCCTGATGGTGTCCTTGGGCTTACTCTCCTGATGCTGGCGGCCCTCCACCTTGCTAAACACAAATAAAAAAAGCAATATTGTACCGGTTGCTATCCGAAAAACGGCTTTTTGGTGATAGGTGACCCGGGGTTTTGCCTCCGCCATACCTGGTGTATCGGTTTTTAATTTGTAAAACTACATTTTTTCATATGGAAATTCGCGACAAACTAGCCATAGTTACGGGCGTAAGTAAGGGAATAGGCCTTGCAGTAGCCAAAGCATTGCTTGACGAAGGGGCCTTTGTGGCCGGATGGAGTCGTAGCAAGCCAGACCTTGCACATGACCGCTTTCATTTTTTTGAAACAGACGTTACCGGTTTCGATCATGTACAAAACAGCTACGAGGCTACCTGTAATCATTTTGGAAAAGACCCGGTAATACTGGTTAATAATGCCGGACTTGGATATAATGGTAAGGTGGAAGAAATCGATATGGAAAAGTGGCATACCATGTTTGATGTGAATGTGCATGGACTCTTCTACTGTACGCGCACGGCTGTACCGGCCATGAAAAAGGCAGGTGAGGCCCATATTATCAATATAGCCTCTATTGCCGGCCTTAACGGAATTGAGGAAATGAGCGGATATGTAGCCTCCAAGCATGCCGTAAGGGGCATTAGCCATTCGCTTATGAAAGAGCTTAGGAATGATGGCATTAAAGTTACGTGCGTATACCCTGGCTCTGTGGAAACTGACTTCTTCAATAACATAACCGGAAGTAGTGGCAGCTCGAATAAGATGAGGGCTGAGGATGTCGCCACCACAGTGGTGGAAACTCTGAGGACCCATCCTAACTACCTCATAGCTGATGTGGAAATGCGTCCTCTGCAACCTAAAAAGTAATGATTAAGTGTCTGTAAGCGTAAGACAACTCACTAAGACCTATGGCAGCCAGCAGGCTGTGGATACTATCTCCTTTGAGGTAAATAAGGGGGAGGTATTAGGGTTTCTCGGGCCTAACGGAGCGGGTAAATCCACTACCATGAAGATAGCCACCTGCTACCTGCCCCCTACTGCCGGAACCGTACTGGTAGAAGGCCATGACGTGCTTCATCAGCCCATGGCTGTGCGAAAGAGTGTGGGCTACCTGCCTGAGCACAATCCTCTCTACCTGGATATGTACGTTCATGAGTACTTGCGCTTTACAGGCTCATTATATGACATGCGGGGTAGCGTGCTACGCCAGCGTGTGAAAGACATGGTGCATACGGTGGGGCTGGGTCTGGAGCAGAATAAAAAGATAGGAGCGCTCAGTAAGGGCTATCGCCAGCGCGTAGGGCTGGCCCAGGCACTGCTGCACGATCCGCCGGTACTTATCCTTGATGAGCCCACCACCGGGCTGGACCCTAACCAGCTTGCAGAGATACGGGGACTTATCAAGAGCCTGAGTAGTGATAAGACGGTAATCTTCAGCACTCATATCATGCAGGAAGTGCAGGCTATGTGTGACCGGGTGATTATAATTAACCGCGGACAAATCGTTGCAGATAGCCCCGTGGCCGCCCTGAGTGGTCGTGCTGCAGGCCAGCGCCTGCTGGTAGAATTTACTGAACCTGTGGCCGATACGGTGATAGAAACAGCTCCCGGAGTAGCTGGAAGTAAGCAGGTAGGCCCTAACCTGTATGAGTTACATGCCGCCAAAGAAAGGGCAGACATCCGCGCAGATGTTTTTCGCTGGGCAGTGGGGGCAGGGCTTATCATCGTAGGCATGCAGGAGCAGAAGAGCGACCTCGAAAGTATTTTCCAGGAACTTACCGGTGCCCATATGGTGCCGAAAAATGCAGAGGCATCATGATCAGTGTCCTTAAAAAAGAAATAGACAGTTTTCTGGATTCCCTGGTGGCCTATGTGGTAATCGTTGTCTTTCTTACAGGCATTGGGCTGCTTATGTGGGTCTTTCCCGAAACCAGTGTACTGGAATATGGCTATGCAGATATGGGTACCCTGTTCTCATACGGGCCCTACGTATTCATGTTTCTGATACCCGCCATCACCATGCGCACATTTGCTGAGGAGCGGCGGGCCGGTACCATGGAGCTTTTACTTACTAAGCCTCTTTCCGACTGGCAGATTATCCTGGGTAAATACCTTTCTGCCTTTTTGCTTGTATTCTTTGCCGTACTGCCCACGCTTATCTACTATTATTCTATTTACGAATTAGGTCAGCCAGAAGGCAATGTGGATTCTGCCGGCGTATTTGGCTCCTACCTGGGGCTGCTTTTGCTCGGAGGCGTATTTGCTGCCATAGGCATTTTCTCCTCTGCGCTGGCCAGTAACCAGATAGTGGCCTTTATCATTGCGGTATTTCTCTGCTTTCTGCTATACAGCGGGCTGGGGTCATTTGCAGCTATCAATGACTGGGGAAGCCTTTCTTACTTTTTGGAGCAGGCAGGCTTGCTATACCATTACCAGGCTCTGGGCAAGGGACTGGTGGATAGCCGCAATGTAATCTACCTTATCAGTGTCATCCTGCTTATGCTTGCCCTGACCAGACTTATAATCGGATCGAGAAAATGGTAAATCTGGACAGCAAAAAAACTGAAGACCTGTTACGGTTTTTCGTGCTCTTTGCCGCACTTATTCTGGCAAATATGCTTGGTGACCGTTTCTTTTTCCGGGCAGACCTTACGGAGGAGCAGCGCTATACCATTAACGAAGCCACCAAAGAGCTACTTACCAGCCTAGAGGATCCGGTGTATGTGGAGGTTTACCTGGAAGGTGAGTTTCCCTCAGGGTTTCAGCGTTTGCAACGTAGTATACGTGAGACGTTAGAAGAGTTTCGTGCCTATGCGGGTGATAATATACAGTTTAAGTTTGTAGACCCTAACCTGGCAGCCAGTGCCAGTGGCAGGCAGGAGTTTTACCAGCGGCTGGCCAGGCTGGGAATTCAGCCTACCAATCTGTATGATACGGAAGATGGCGGCCGCACGGAAAAACTCATTTTCCCCGGTGCTCTGGTCGCTTACGGCGGAGAAGAAACCGGCGTATTACTACTGAAAGGTAACCAGGGGGCCTCTCCTGAGGAGCGGCTCAACCAGAGTGTAGAGGGACTGGAATACGAACTGGCCACAGCAATCCGCAAGGTGACCGGTGGAAGCAAGCCTCGTATTGGCTGGCTCCAGGGACATGGAGAGTCCGACAGCATCAGCTACCAGGGCGTACAGGAAGTATTGCAGGAGTTTTACCGGCTGGATAAGGCCGATCTGACTGAAAGTGAGAACCTGCTGGGCTACGATGCCATTATAATGGCCAAGCCACGCCGCGCCTTTAACCGGGACGATCGCTACAAGCTGGACCAGTACGTGATGAATGGCGGGAACCTGCTTATGTTTCTGGATGGTCTTAAGGTGGAGGAGGACAGCCTTAACCGGGAGTCATACCTGGCTTTTCCGCAGGACCTTCAATTGCGGAATATGCTCTTTCGCTATGGCGTACGTATAAACGAAGACCTGATACAGGACCTGAATGCGGCCCCTTTTCCCGTAGTAACTGGCTATATGGGTAATCAGCCACAGATCAGGCTTTTGCCCTGGCCATTTTACCCACTCATGAACCGGTACAGCAATCATCCCATTACCCGTAATCTGGATGCCGTGCTGGGAAGGTACGTTAGTAGCGTAGATACGGTAAAAGCAGAGGGCATTACCAAGACACCGCTTATTTACACCAGCCAGTATACACGGGTGCTGCCGGCGCCGGTGGAAGTAAGTTATAACTCCATGCGCCGGGATATGCAGCCGGAAAGCTTCCAGGATCCCGCACAGCCAGTTGCCTGGCTCCTTGAAGGTCCCTTTACTTCCTCATTCCGAAACCGCATATTACCTCAGGTTGCAAACAGTCGCTCTTACCGGGAAACGGGAGAGCCGGCGAAGATACTGGTGACCAGTGATGGCGATCTGCTCGCCTCTCAGCTCAGTCCCCGTACCCGGCAGCGTGTGCCCCTGGGAGTAGATCCCTACACCCAGACAGATTTTGCTAACGATGATTTCCTGCTGAATGCCCTCGCTTACATGCTGGATGAGGACGGCCTTATTGCTGCCAGGAACAAGCGCATCAGTATAAGGCCGCTGGATGCTCCCGAAGTTGAAGAAAGTGCCCTGAAATGGCAGCTATTCAACCTCCTCACGCCTGTCATCATCGTGGTATTATTTGGGGTGATAAGATATTTTTACAGAAGAAATAAATACGCCACATTCAAATGAATCGCCGACAAACCAATATGCGCCTGCTGGTTATTCTAGGTGTGCTCATCGCTGCCATTATGGTACTGGTGACCACGGATGAGAGCAGAGATCGTGTGAACATACAGAATGTGTCTTTTGCCGTGCCGGACACCGGCGCTATCCGTCAGGTGACGCTTTTTCAGCCTGATGATACGGTAAGGTTGGAACGAACCAATAGCGGCTGGCAGGTCAACGGCCAATACCCTATGGATGCTAACCTGTCTAATGTCCTTCTTTCCCTGCTGTCGCAGGTGTCCGTTCAGCGGCCTGTGGCTAGCTCGCAGGCTGAGGAAATCAGGCAAAGGCTTGACTCGGCGGGGGTAGAAGTTCAGATCATTACGGAAACCGGCGAAGAAAGCCGGTTTATCACGGGAGGTAATGCCACCCAGACATTAAGTTACTTCCTGCCACGGCAAGGCGAAACGCCGTATGTAGTGTACATTCCCGGTTATGATAGCTATGTCAGCGGTTTATTTACTATCCCTACGCAGGACTGGCGAAATAAGACCGTGCTGAATGCGGGCCCGCGCGAACTGCAGCGAATGGCGGTGAGGTACCCTGAAAATCCCGGGCAGAACTTCGAGATTACTATTGGTGATGAGGCTATCAGTGTGAGTAACGTCCAAAGACTGGATACGGCCGCCTTGTTTAACTACCTGCAGCGGGCCACCTTCTTTGAAGCAGACAATTACGTACAGCCGGGCGCTAACGCAGCTTATGACAGCCTGGCCCGGACAGAGCCTTACGCCATTGTAGAGATATACACGCTATCCGGCAGAGAGCCACAGCAGCTAAAGCTCTTTTACCGCCTCGATGAAGATGGCTACTTCCTGGGAGAAACCAGTGAAGGTGAGCTGGTACGTATACAGGCCCGCCGGCTTGTGCCTGTATTACGTCAGCGTGACTTTTTCGAAAAAGACAGGTAGCCTTTATCTACGGCTGCCATGGTACATTTCGTATTCCAGCAGGCGGCACTCTATTCGTCCGTTCATAAAGGGTATTTTGCGGCTTGTACGCAGCCCGATCTTTTTAGCCAGGTCCATATTACCGGTAAATACGTAGCCCGTATAGCCCGCTGCCTCTTGCTTAAAGAAATCCCCTATTGCTTTATAGGTAGGCTGCAGCCGCTCCGCTTCGCCCAGGCGTTCTCCGTATTCAGGGTTCATAAAGATCACACCTTCCTCCTCCGGTAGTTGCGTTTCGCGGAAGTCGCACACCTCGAAGGTGATCATATCCCTTACTCCCGCCTCGGCTGCGTTGGCTTCTGCTGCCCGTATAGCCCGCTGGTCCCGGTCTGTGGCTATGATCGTAGGCATCGGCCCCTTGCTGCCAGCCTGCCGCCTGGCCAGGTCGGTAAGCTCTTCGAACCGGGCCCTTCTGAACCACTTACAGTGCATAAATCCGAAATTGTCACGATGCAGGCCCGGGGGCTGATTTTTTGCCATCAGCGCCGCCTCTATCGCCAGGGTGCCCGATCCGCACATCGGATTTACAAAAGGCTGCTTTTTATCCCACACCGAGGCAAGAATAGTAGAGGCTGCCAGTGACTCCATCATAGGCGCCTTGTGCGGGTTTTTGCGATAGCCATGCTTGGCAATTACCTCGCCGCTGGTATCCAGGTAAATCATTCCCTCCTTTTCCGTCCAGAAAAGATAAAGCACCGTACCATGCCGGCTTGGTCCGCTGTCCGGCCTGCGGCCGTAGTATTTCTGAAGACTGTCAACCACAGCGTCCTTAACCACCCGGTTAGGGTAGCTTGTATCGCGCACTTCCGCGTGTTTTACAAAACTATCCACATGCAGGTATCCATTCGCCCGGAGCAGTCGTGGCCATGAGTAGCTGAAGACCTCATCATACAGTGCTTTGGAGTCTTTGGCCGTAAACCGCTTGAGTTGGTAAAGCACCCTGGTAGCGGTACGAAGAAACAGGTTAAGCCGGATGCAGTCCTCAAAGTCGCCTTCGATTTCCACGCCGGTGGCATTATGGTTCAATACCTTGTAATCCATCGATTCTACTTCGGTCTTCAGGTGGTCCCCCAGCAAGGGCAGACATTGTATTCGGATACGGCTGCGTTTCATAAGCTTTTCTTATCAGATGGCAAAAATGCTAAAAATTGACGGGCATGTAAGGGAGCAGCGCCGGAAATTACCCGGACTACCATAATGATTAGGTGTATCGGGCTTAGTGCCAGGCTTTTTCAGCGCCTTCCGACTCCTAATTACGGTTTGGCAGCCCATCGCAAGGCTTTACGATTATTCCTCCCCGCAGGAAATTTTTCATAGCCCCTTACCTCACAATGGTGTGAGGATTTTTACGTATCTTTCGGATCGTATCTTGTTAAAAATCATTTCCATTTCATGAAAATCTGGTTTATCTGTAAAGTAAAATACGCAAAGGAAGACGATAAGGGCATTTTGAAAAACGTTTCGGAAAACTACCTGGTAGATGCCGTTTCGTTTACAGAAGCAGAGGCGAGGATATATGACGAGTTAGGCAGCATCATCCGTGGCGACTTCCAGGTAACCAATATCAGCAAAAGCAACATTGTGGACGTGTTCCACTATGATGATATAGACATCTGGCATAAGTGTAAGATCACGTATGTGGTAGCTGATGAGGACAGCGGTAAGGAGAAAAAAGTTACCCAGGTCATGCTCGTATCTGCCCATGACGTGAAGGAAGCATATGACCGTATTCGGGAGAGCCTGAATAATATGCTCGTTTCCTTCCGCATCCCTGAAGTGATAGAGAGCAATATCGTGGAGATCTTCCCCTATGTGTCCGATGAGGATAAAGAGCCTGAGATCCCGGAAAACTTCCGCAGACTTGAGTCAGACGAAGCGGCAGAACTCAAAAATGAGACTACTGACGAGGAGGAAAATACTCCGGTAGAAGAGGAGACAGAATAAAGCCTGTTTCTCAGAATAATGAAATTAGAAAGCTGCCTTAAAGGGCGGCTTTTTTTATGTCTATACGAATATTGAAGAAAAACCGAATAGTCGCTGCATCTAACAATGTTATAAATAATAGCCGGGACACTAATTAGATTCAGGGTTGTAGGCCGCTTCAACTTTTGTGTGATTTAACAGAAAAGTGCTATGTATTCGGCTATAATTCTTATACTTACCATTGGGTACGATTAAAATAAGCACTTGGGAATACTCATAATAATATTGTTTTTACTTGCTGTTGTAGTAATTCTATCAATTCCATCAGGGTTGACCTATTTACTATATCGATACCTGAGAAAAAAAGGAGAAAAACCAAAAAAAATAGGACTAGCACTTTTTGTCTTGACAACTGCCTTGATGGTCTATATTGGCATTGATTCAGCAATGAAAGGTTTTGGCTTTGGTCCTGAATATGAAACTGAAATAATTAGTCAAGATATTGGAGGTAAGCTGATTTGTGAATCAGTTTATATTGCTGACCATCACTCTTGGCAGTATAATATTGACTATAAATATGTCAATCAAATTGGAGACACTTTAGATTTCGGTGATGGTGGCTACTATGGACGGGAATGGAATAAAGACGAACAGATACGTCAGTTCAACGATTGGCTTATACTAAAAACAGGAGCTTGGCATGGATCAGACAGAATCAATTTGAGAAATAACAAAACTGATAAAGCCATAACCTACGATATTGATAGCCGATTTATTGAAAGTCAAGAATTATGGGAAAAACAAAATATCAATTCATTGCTCAATTATTGCTGTGCTGAATCATTTGTAAAAACAATAAAGGACAATCAAATAATTGTTGACTACAAATATCGAATTAAGGAAAACGAACCTGATGAATACGGTAAAAGACAAATTATATTTGAAATTGACGAAAAATCAGGTGACTTAAAAATGAAAAAAATAACTAATGCCAACCATGGCTAAGAAAACATAGGACGGATAAGGCTTTTAGAAAGGTTCGATCATTTAGCAAAATCTAGTTCTGGTGGACAATGAATCGCTTCGAAAGCCTTACGTTTCTTAGCCGGGACCGTTATGCTCAAATTGAAATGACTACCTATTTAAGTAACAGAATAAAACTTGATGAATGGAGAAGGTCGTTAGCCTTCGGGGTAATATCCTTTGCCTTGAGCATTGTTTTATACCTAAAACATCCAGTAGATCCTTCATATGCTGGCTCAAATTTTTCATTCAATTTAACTTTCTTTTTCCCTGTTTTAGGTCTTGTGGTATTAATGGGAATTATGTCATTCAGATACCTAATAAGGTATCTGAAAAACTTGATGGACTATGATATAAAATATAAAAACCTACGGTTAGCAAGTCTAATCTTCTTTAATCTACCATTCGTATTTCATCTGGTTCTTATTTTCGTAATAATATTTATCTTACTATTTGATTTTTAAGACGACGGCGAATTAAAAACTGAGTACAATAATAGCTATACCCTATAGGGGTTTGGTGAGCTAAGTTCTTTCACTACGGGGGACAATTCCTCACTTAGATCACCATACCATTGTATGGCCTGTGCATTGGCAACTATTAAAATGAGAATATTACTAACCATAATTATTAGTGCCTCTTTGGTTGGTTGTACCTCGATCAACATTGAGGGTACTTGGAAAGTAACAGGGACAAGTGGAGAGAGCATAACCATGATAGGGGACGGGGGTTTGATATTTAAACCTGAGTATAAAGTTTCACTTGATGGAAGTAAAATGAGAATCACCTCTGAAGACCAGACTCTTTTGGAGGAGTATTATTACGAATATTCAAAAAATCAATTGACCATCCTCTACTCTGACTTTGGGATTCCTGTGACAGTTGAACGAAAAGATGAGGATGAAATTTATCTATATGGCGGTGGTTGGGGAAACTCAATAGAAGAACAAAATAAAAGTTACTTCTTTATGGTTTTGAAGAAAAGATAAAAGCTGTCAATAAGGTGTATAACCAAAAGGACAATTACCGCATGAAGAATCTCGTTCTCTTATTATTAACCTTGAATATTTCATCTGTAATGGGTCAGAACCTGAACAAGAGAAACGATAAGATTCAGGTAACATCTACCGAAGCAATTGACTTGAATGAACTGTGTATAAACCTTAGCGAAGAACTGGGATGGCACACAACAATGATTCCTATATTTCACGATGGAAAAGTTGATCAATCACATTTCCCTGTAAAGGCTGGGATTTACAATCTGACCATGAACTATCGGGACAGTTTGTTTTATAAGGAAGTCGTACTGTGCAGATTTGATCCTGAATCCGAAAAGCTTTCCTTTAACTTCTATGAGGAGAACCAAAGAGTATTTTGCCGAATTACCTCAATACAAGCACCAGAACTCAATAAGGAAATTGTATTAAGTGAACTTGATGAGGAATTGAAGGAACTAATTGACAAACTGGACAGCGGGGATTAAATATATGGAGATGCTTCAGTAATTTTCACTTATTGTTTTATTGAATGTTTGTGACCCACCAACAAACTACATAGAGGATTCAATTTTATCACCTAATTTGAATTTTCAGTGTTAGTAAACAGAACTACGAAACTAAAATTTGCTAGAGCGATATTAATGGTTGAAGATAAGAGAATTGTTCAACCAGCCGAAATTGAAACTCAATTTGGGGATGCCATGAAGTGAGGAATTGGCTAGTATGACAACAATACTATCGTAGCACAAAGCCGCTGAGAGAGATTGGTGTTTTCGACTGACTTTAGTTCGCAGGATTTTTCATCTTTTTATACGCAGTGCCATTTTGAACCGTTGTGAGCCTCGGAAGATTTCATTAATTAGTGCTATTCATTAGCTGCGGAAAAGCGCCCGATAGCTGGTCATTGAAGTTCATTAGAAAAATGATAAAAAGACTTATAAATTATGATTGAAAACAACCACTTATATATTATTGGAAATGGTTTCGATAGACATCATGGTTTTCCGACTTCTTATTGTGACTTTGAAAACTTCATGGAAGGTTGGTCAAGAGAGATATATTGCGAAATACATGAATTTTGGAATTTTAATGTAATTGATGGTAGATGGTGTGACTTTGAAAATGATTTATCTTCATACAATAGCATTAAATTGTATAATGAGTGTGCTAAGTACTACAGTACTCCTGAAGATATAGCTGATAAATGTTCAGTCGTAACAGAGCAAATCTACACGGGGATAACCAAATGCTTCTTGGAATGGATTAAAAGCATACAATTAAAACCAAGAACTAAACGGTTATTAATGAATCAAGAGGCTCAATACATCACCTTTAACTACACAAGAACACTTCAAGATATATATAAAATACCTGAAAGTTCAATTTGGCACATACATGGCTCTTGTCTCGATAATGATGTGATTTTTGGGCATAAAGTGAACCAAAAAATTGAATACAATTACAGTGACGGTACAGGAATGCCATCAACACAAAAAGAATGGGAGGAAGATGCTTGGCGATTCGCAAAGCTACCACTTATCAAACTTAGAAAAAAAACAGAACAAGTAATAAAACAAAATAGAACGCAATTCCTGCGATACCAAGATTTAGGAACTATATATGTTCTTGGTCACTCACTTGCTGATGTTGATTTGCCATATTTTGAAATGATTCAAGCTAAAAATAAGCAATCTAAATGGAATGTTTCATATTATAATGATTCTGAGCAAGAGCATCTGTGTTCTCAATTAATAAAAGTTGGAGTACTAGAATCGCAAATTAAGATGATCAAAATGAATGATCTAGATACGACAATAGAAAAAACTACAACACTTCAATAAATATATGTCAAGCGGAGCGGTTCAGTAAATTTGAACTTTAAAGCATTTAATTAACAAAGCAGCAGTTTGATAGTGAAGAGCCTTGAAATCCCACACTACGCATAGCCAAACCGTTGTATACAAGCTAATAGCTATGTGAAAGATAGAATTGAAAAACTTGTTGGGTATGCTCTGAGCCTTGATGGAGATGAAAAAGGCGAAGCTCAAGTGTTTTGTGATAGGTTTTTCCAAGTATTTGGAGATGGAGGCTACAAAGAAGCGGGTGCAACTCTTGAATTTCGTATAAAGACAAAAAGAAAGACAAACTTCGCTGATTTACTGTGGGGGAATCGTGTTTTAATCGAAATTAAAAAGAAAGGTGCACAGCTTCCAAGTCACCGCACTCAAATATTTGATTGTTGGAGGAAACTAAGACCTGATCAACCGAAGTACTTACTTGTGTAAATTTTAGGATTAAATCTTGAAGTTGCGGGTAGAATACGAAATGGAGAAGAAGTCCAAGCCCCTGGTTTACCTGAATGCGTAAAAGAAAAAAAAGAGTTTGTGAGTGAAGATTGTATTAAAATGCTAAAATAGAAAAACGGCCAGTGTACAAAAAAGTATAAATGGCTATGCTCGCTATCGCTCGTACAGTGTTTATTCAGTCATTGTAAGCCATTTAGGGAAACTACACATTATAAGCCTCCCCCAAAACCGAACCGTTCAAAGTAGAGAAATAGCGCCGGGAGGTCAGGCCGGCCATATTTAATGAATTGCTCTATAGAAACCCAACCTGCTACTCCACCACCACCCGTGGTAACTCCTGCGGAAGGCGGGTAAGTAGCTCGTAGTTCAATTGATTGCTCATTTGCTCGAAGCTTGCCACGCTAATACTGTTTTCACCCTGGTGGCCTATCAATACCACCTCATCGCCACGCATGGCATCTTCTACCTCCGTCACATCCACCATCACCAGGTTCATGTTCACAATACCCAGCACAGGCGTTACCTTGCCCCTGATCAGGGCATTTCCCTGGTTACTGAAATTACGTGAAAAGCCGTAGGCGTAACCGATAGGGATTACCGCGATAACCATATCCTTTTGTGCCTGGTAGGCGGTGCCATACCCCACAAACTCTCCGAACCGTACCCGCTTCAGCGTCATGATATAGCTTTTCCAGGAGATGACTCGCCGCAACGGATCCTGCTGACCTATACGCCCCTGCACCATGCAGCGTATCATGGTCTCTTTGCTGGGCCAGAAGCCATACAGCAGTATGCCCACCCGCACCATATTGTACTGGAAGTCAGGGTAGGAGATAAGTGTAGCTGAGCAGCCCACATGCACCCTCTTCGCCTGAAACCCGTGATTCTGAAAGTGCTCCTGCAGTTCCCTGAACTTAGCGGACTGATCTGCCACACGAGTGTGATTGCTTATACTCTCAGACCCGGCAAAGTGGGTACAGAAGCCCTCCAGGATGAAATGCTCACGGTACGCGTCCAGCAGGTCAATCGCGGCCGGCAGGTTTGCTTCTTCCAGTCCCGTACGGTTCATGCCCGTTTCCAGTTCTAGGTGGATCCGCGCTAGCTTCCCTATTGATTCGGCAGCTTTCAGTGCAGCCTCCAGTCGCTCCAGATCGAAGACGTAAAACTGCATTTCTCTCTCTATCACCTGCGGGAGGTCTTCATCCGCCACCTGGCCCATGATCATGAGCTCGTAATCCGTGGTGGAGAGGCTTTTTTGCACCCTGTCGGCCTCAGTACTGCTAAATACACTAAAGTGTCGTATACCAGCCTTATGAGCCAGGGGTACGAACTGCTCTATACCATGGCCATAGGCATTTCCTTTCACGACAGCAGACAGCTGCACATCAGGAGCCATTTGGGTTTTTACAAAAAATATATTGTGCCTCAGCGCAGACTCGCTGAGTTCGATCCGCGAATGCGAAATCATGGGCATTAGTGGTTAACTAGTGATGGTTGAGTCCGCCTAACACCTTCTCGATCAGAGACAGGTATATGCGCACACCTGTAGGAATTAACTCATCAGGAAAATCATAGTTTTCAGCATGGAGGTCAGGCACATCGTTTCCTGCACCAAGGCCGAAAAACGACCCTTTGCTATCCTTAAGATAGTGGCCGAAATCTTCAGACCAGGGGAATGCCTCTTCCAGCCTTTGGCTGCTAAACCCGGCCGCAGCTACGGCGTCTTCCAGGATAGTTGTGGCCTCCTCATTATTCGTAGTGGCAGGAAACTTTTCACTTAGCGAAACCCTGACCCTAAGGCCGTATTTTTCCCCGATAGACCGTCCAATACGCTCTGCTGCCTGCACCAGATTTTCCATTCCTTCCGAGGTGATGCTCCTTATTGTGGCGCTTACAGTGGAGTTACCCGGAGCAACGCCAAAGGCTTTTTCGCCCAATCGGGCGTGTACAACTGTACATAGTGGCCTTATTTCCAGGGAAAACCCCTTAGGCAATGCATTCAATGCTACTATTAATTCACTAACAGCCAATGCCGGGCTTTTACCAGTGTGTGGCGTACCGGCGTGGGCAGTTTTTCCTTTGTAATCAATGGTGATGCCGCAGGACGCACTGGCAAAATGAGAGGCACGTGTGAAGGCTGTGTGATTAGTGTATTTCGGTAGATTGTGAATGCCAAAAATATAGTCTGGTTTGAGTGAAGCGTAGCGTTCGTCAGCTATAACCTGTTCAGCTCCTTTGCCTGTTTCCTCGGCAGGCTGGAAAAGCAGTACAAGCCGACCCTTAGCCGGCTTGTACTGCTTCATTTTAAGGCCTGCCCCTGCTACCATAGCCGTATGGCCATCATGGCCGCATTTATGACTTATTGCTTCATGAATGCTCCTGTGGGCAAAGTCGTTTTCCTCCACAATAGGCAGGGCGTCAATATCTGCCCTTAACATAAGCGTAGGGCCGGGTTCAGTACCATTATAAACTAATGCAAGCCCTGTACCGCCCAGACTAGGGTGTACTTCATCAGGACGACTATCACGAAGGAATTCACTTAGGATCAAAGGGGTTCCGTACTCTTTTCCGGAAAGCTCCGGCTCCCTGTGCAGCCGTCTTCTCAGTGCCACAAGAGAGCGCGTCTCTTCGGCAGTAAGGTGTTTCATTCAGTTACTTTCTTTTCTATATAGTGACTGTTTAAAATAGCAAGAGCCCCCATATATTTCAGCTTGAATTTTATCTGGTCGCCCACCTTCATCTTTTCAGGGTTGGTACCCAGATCCAGTACCAGCATGTCTGAACTGGCACCTACTATTTCAAAATCATGCCCCTCTAATATGAGATATTTAGGGTCTATGTCCAACAGGCCTATGTCCAGGATGGCACGATAAGCGGTTTGTCCATATAGCGATTCATCTATTTCAGTTACCTCACCTTGAGGGTTCGCGGCCAGCTCTCCGATAGGGACTACGGGTTTTTTAGTGATCTCGATAATTTCAGTGAAGAGCTCAAAAACATCATCATGCATGCCCGGGATCACCCCTTCATTAAAAAGGTCAGCTCCAAAATACAGCGTTTCTCCCACACGGAAGTGATTTACCCCTTTGGGTAATTGCTTGTTTAGCAATAAGGGAATAGTCACACTGGTACCACCACTGACCCAGGGTATTTCCTTGCCAAACTTCAGTTCAATTATTTGCTTATAAAGACTGAGCTGGATCAGCTTGTCCTGTGAAGGCATGACACCGTGAAGGCAGTTCAGATTTGTACCCAGGCCGATTATCTCCAGGTTAGGGAGTTCAAACACTTTAGCATAGAACTCGATCAGATGATCCCCCATGACCCCTTCTCGCAAGTCTCCCGTTTCAATCATAATTATGACCTTATGAGTCTTGCCCTGTTTAGTAGCCTCATCACTCAGGAGCTTCATCGTAAAGTACTCCGTATTCATGCTTACATCAGCATACTGGATCACATCCGGAATACTTCTGCGAGCCGGGGGCTTAATGTAGCAGGTTTGTACAGAGTTATCGATCTCTTTGACTCGCTTAAGATTACTGATCCGTGAATCGTGTATTTCTTTACACCCCAGATTTATCAGTTCCTTAAGATACCTTCTGTTACCACAAAGAATCTTCGAGACTATGCCCCAGGAGATTTCACTTCCTGCAAAAGTTTGCTGAAGGAAATCGAAGTTTTCTTTAAGTTTATGCCGATATAGTTTCAGGTAAGCCATGCTTATTTCGTGTATCTCATCTCCAGATATTTATTTGTGAAGCCCAGGCGTTCGTAAAGCCTTTTGGCAGGGTTATCGGGTTCAACGTGAAGTGCAACGGCACCCTTAGCCATATCCAGTGCCCTTTCCATTAGTTGCTTTCCAATGCCTTTTCCCCGCTGGTCCTGATGTACAGCAATATATACAAGAAGGTTTTCCGGCACGAAGCCCTCCATTCCTGTCTTATTTATTACTACGGCTCCTTTAATATCTCCATTTTCACGCGCCACCAGTACAAAACCACCCTGATGGGCAAAGTCGCTGAGAGCGTAATCCAGGCACTTCATAATGTCCTCTTTAGGATCACCATACTTACCCAGATGCTCAAACAGAAATGTGGCTATCTCGTCTTTCTGAAGAAAGGTTGGAGTGTCTATTGCGCTCAGTACCTGAAATTCCATTGTTGCTGTTTGCATTATGTTTATCGGGAAATAAATAAGATATTACTATAAATACGATTAAAGCCGCTGTAAGGCCGAAAATATTTGCATCCAATTTATACGGTAAGGCTATATCACTCAGGATAAGCACCACCGTGGTCACACCACCGATCAGCATAGCCCAGAATGCTCCGGCCGCACTGCTCTTTTTCCAAAAAAGCGCCCCTAAAACCGGTATAAAAAGTCCGGATACCATAAAGGCATAAGAATACAGCATAAGTCCGAGGACCTCCGTCATCTGAGTAGCCAGGAGCAAGGCAAGGCCACCTAGTATGAAGGTGGCTATTTGTGAATAGCGAAGATGATGTTTAGAGTTCATTCCCCTCTCACCAATTAGATCAGTCATTACATTACCACTGGCTGCCATCAGGCAACTATCTGCTGTTGATAAAATAGCGCTGAAATAAGCTGACATCATCAGACCTAGTATACCAGCAGGCAATATGGTACGTAATAGTAACGGAAGTCCGGTTTCTGCGTCCATTGTGGCGGCAGAAAAGTCTCCTAATAAGCCTTGCTCAGCAGCCACGCGTGACATTAGGCCGAGCATTACACCCATGAAGGCCATAATTGGCCACTCAAACAGACCTGCATAAAACCAGGCTTTCTTTGCTGATTTAACATCTTTGGTGGCATAGATACGCTGATAGAGGGTCATGCCCACAAACCATATAGGGATGATAGTAACCCCCCAGTTCAGTAAGTCCGTCCACGTAAGATTGCTCATAGATACCATCTCAGCCGGTACCGTTTCGGTAATGCCTTCCCAGCCACCAACAGCTACCCATGCCATAGGGATACCAATAAAAATAAGTCCGGCCATCAGGATGATCCACTGGATAGTATCTGTATAGATGACAGCTTTTAATCCACCCATAACAGTATACACCACTGCCACGATACCCATCACGAGAAGTGCAGTGGTCATGTCCATGGTAGGAAATGTACCATTAGCCAGTTTGGCACCCGCCAGTATCTGTGAACTGGTAAATCCAGTGTAGCCTATTGCTGAAATGATACCTGCCAGTAGGGCAACCCTGGCACCATACCAGTGGCCAAACAGTTGGGGAAAGGTTAGAAATTTGGCAAATGCACTATTTCCTTTAATTTTTGGTATCAGAAGTACGGCTGCAAGCCAGGCTCCTATAAGTCCGGTAAAAAGCATCCAGCTGCCTGCAAGACCTATGGTAAACCCAAGGCCCCCAAGGCCTATGCTAAAGCCACCCCCTACATCTGTTGCTACTACCGAAAGTCCTACATGAAGACTACCCATTTTTCGACCGCCAACATAGTAGTCATCCTGATCTTTATTTTTCCCCATGAAGTAATATCCGACGCCGAGCATACCGATCATGTACGCTATAAATATTAGCAGGTCAATTAGTTGCATGAAGTAGACTGGGATTTAATGATAGGAATGCAATTTTTGCTAAGTAGATAACAAAATTTATGTGATTTTGTTTCTGCACGAACAAATTTAGTTAAAAAATCTATTAATGTGAATTAAACTGCATCTCCGGATTGATTGCCCTTGTTTTCCTGGAATTCCTCGGCCATGAGGAGAGGAGATGCCTCAATCTGATCGATACCCAGAAACACAGTTAGCATATATAGTGATTCGTTGATTTTTTTCTGCTCAGCGTCAGGGGCTTCTGACAGCTTTTTGATAAGTCTGACCTGGATAGGATCGGGGATAGTGCTTAACATATTCAGGCTATGCGTAGTAAGGCCTACATAGCTAGTTCGCTTATCATTTTTTTTTGGAAGACGCTCCAACAGGTTTTTTTTGACCATCCTGTCTACCACCCCAGTTACTGTGCTGCGACTAAGGTTAAGTTGCTCACACAGTTCTTTTTGGGTTACCTGCTGTTGAGGAGTTACCTGAAGCCGGCGTAAAACCAGGAGTTGGGTAATCGTAAGCCCATGCTCTTTCTGCAGCTTTTTGGATTCTAGGTTCAGCGCCCTGATAATCTTTCGGATGTTCCGTAATATGTCTTCCGTATGCATCGCTCTGAAAAAATAAAAGCCGGCAGAGAGACTCTGCCGGCTTAAATACTTATCAACGCATAATTTTGTTATACGTTTTCTGATGTTGCTTTAGCACCCAGGTATTCGGCATTCAGCTTAGCAATGTTTTCAAGCTTGATCTCCTTAGGGCACTCGGCTGAGCATGCACCTGTATTGGTACAAGCTCCGAAACCTTCGGCATCCATTTGTGCCACCATTTTTTCAGCTCTGCTCTTGCGCTCTACCTGGCCCTGGGGCAGCCATGCAAGCTGCGATACCTTAGCACTTACGAACAGCATAGCAGAAGCATTTTTACATGCAGCTACGCAGGCACCGCAGCCAATACATGTAGCCGCGTCGAATGCCTTATCCGCCACGTTTTTGGGTATTGGAATCTCATTGGCATCAGGTGTACCACCGGTATTAACGCTTACATATCCGCCGGACTCAATGATCCGGTCGAAAGATGAACGGTTGGTTACCAGGTCCTTAACCACAGGAAATGCCTTGGCTCTCCAGGGTTCTATGGTAATGCTTTGTCCGTCCTTGAAGGCTCTCATGTGAAGCTGGCAGGCAGTAGTACCTTTCCAGGGGCCATGAGGCCGTCCATTAATATATAGACTACAGCTACCGCAAATACCTTCACGGCAGTCGTGATCGAATTCTACAGGATCTTCGCCTTTAGCTACCAGTTGCTCGTTAAGCACATCCAGCATTTCCAGAAAAGACATCTCCGGAATGATGTCATCGACTTCGTAGCCTACGAATTTACCTTTATCAGTGGCGTTCTTCTGACGCCATATATTCAGAGTAAGTTTCATATTACTTGTAGCTTCTTTGCGTCAACTTGACGTTCTCGAATACGAGTTCTTCTTTTTGGAGTGTTTCCGGGGCTTCCGGTCCGTTATACTGCCATGCACCTACGAATGAGAAATCCTCATCGTTACGCAAGGCTTCACCCTCTTCCGTCTGGTACTCCTCACGGAAGTGTCCGCCACAGCTTTCCTCTCTCATCAGGGCATCGTCGATCATCAACTCACCCAGCTCAAGGAAGTCCGCCACACGGCCTGCTTTTTCCAGTGACTGGTTC
Source organism: Roseivirga sp. BDSF3-8 (assembly GCF_041449215.1). NCBI lineage: Bacteria > Pseudomonadati > Bacteroidota > Cytophagia > Cytophagales > Roseivirgaceae > Roseivirga > Roseivirga sp. BDSF3-8. Next base: position 3,294,570 of record NZ_JBGNFV010000001.1, read on the forward strand.
AGCTCATCATTTGTACCTGTCACTTTCACATTCTTCCAGAACTCTTCGCGAATCTCTTTCACCTTGCCTTTGGCATATTTCAGACCCTCGGCATTTCTGGACATACCGCAGTATTCCCACATCACTTTACCGAGTTCGCGGTGGAAAGTATCCACTGACTTAGTACCGTTGATGCTCAGGAGCTTATTTATCTGGCTATTGACCCGGCCTTCAGCTTCTTTAAACGCCTCATGGTCCGTAGGTATCTTGTCGTATTTTACGTTTGCCAGGTAATTACCAATTGTGTAAGGAATCACAAAATACCCGTCGGCAAGTCCCTGCATCAGGGCAGAGGCTCCCAGGCGGTTTGCTCCGTGGTCACTAAAGTTAGCCTCACCGGCAGCAAACAGACCTGGTACACTTGTCATCAGGTTATAATCTACCCACAGGCCACCCATAGTATAGTGTACCGCAGGGTATATACGCATAGGTACTTCATACGGGTTCTCACCGGTAATCTTCTCGTACATCTCGAACAGGTTACCGTATTTGGCAGAGATGGTATCACGTCCATCGCGTCTGATGGCATCGGCAAAGTCCAGATATACGGCAAGGCCGGTTTTACCTACTCCGCGACCCTCATCGCACACATACTTGGCATTACGTGAAGCCACATCACGGGGCACCAGGTTACCAAATGAAGGGTAACGACGCTCCAGGTAGTAGTCACGCTTATCTTCAGCCAGTTCACTGGCTTTTATTTCCCCTTTACGAATCTTTTCCGCATCCTTCACATCCTTAGGGACCCATACACGCCCGTCATTACGGAGCGATTCAGACATAAGGGTAAGCTTAGATTGGTGGTCACCACTTACAGGAATACAGGTAGGGTGTATCTGAGTAAAGCATGGGTTAGCAAAAAGAGCACCATGCTTGTGGGCACGCCACGCCGCCGTAGCGTTAGAGCCCATGGCATTAGTACTCAGGTAGAATACGTTGCCATACCCTCCGCTGGCCAGGATCACTGCGTGAGCAGAGTGTGACTCAACTTTACCGGTGATCAGGTTGCGCGTTACAATTCCGCGGGCTTGCCCGTCCACCATAACCAGGTCTAGCATTTCCGTGCGGGGAAACATCTGAACTTTGCCATTAGCTACCTGGCGGCTCAGGGCGCTGTATGCTCCCAGCAAAAGCTGCTGGCCAGTCTGGCCCCTTGCATAAAATGTCCGGGATACCTGAGCCCCACCAAATGACCTGTTTGAAAGTAGTCCGCCATATTCCCGGGCAAATGGAACCCCCTGGGCCACGCACTGGTCAATGATATTGACACTTACTTCAGCCAGGCGGTATACATTAGACTCACGGCTACGGTAGTCACCACCTTTAATAGTATCGTAAAATAAACGGTATATGCTGTCGCCGTCGTTCTGATAGTTCTTGGCAGCATTGATACCACCCTGAGCTGCAATAGAGTGCGCCCGGCGGGGGCTATCCTGAAAACAGAATGCTTTTACGTTATAACCAAGCTCTGCCAGAGAGGCTGCGGCAGAAGCGCCGGCGAGGCCCGTGCCTACTACTATGATATCGTACTTACGCTTGTTGGCAGGGTTTACAAGCTTAACGTTAAATTTATGTCTGGTCCACTTATCGGCTAGGGGGCCTTCGGGAGATTTGCTATCGAAATTCATACTCTTTCGGTTTTTAGCCCAGTGATTTAATATACATTACTACTGCGAGCGATGCGAAAAGGGCGGGAACGATAATGGCGAAGGCCAGTCCGACCTTTTTAACAAGTGGCAGATACTTAGAATGTCTTAGTCCGAGGGTTCTGAATGCGCTCTGGAACCCATGAGCAAGGTGAAGTGCCAGGAATACCATCAGCACCACGTAGATGGCTGTATACCACCATTGTGCAAATGCTGCATTTACGATCCTGTAAAGATCTTTTACCTCGCCTACACTTTCATAGGTAACCGGCGGTACTTCACCCCACTTCATCTCGTACCAGAAACTTCTGAGGTGAATAACAAGGAAGATGGCAATCAGCGTTCCCAGAATACCCATGTTACGGCTGATCCAGGAGCTGTTCTCATTTGCCCGGCTTACTTTATAACCTACAGGGCGCGCCTTGTTGTTATAAATAGTAAGTGAGATGGCATAAAAAATGTGCAGAAGAATACCCGCATATAAAACGTAGCGGATAACCTGAACCAACTGGTTCGTGGTCATAAATTCTGCGTATTCGTTAAATGCCTTTCCTCCGTCGGATTTGAGCAACAGAAAGTTACCGGAAAGGTGCCCGACAAGGAAAATTATCAGGAACAAACCCGACAGGGACATTACTACCTTTTTACCTATCGAACTTGTTAGTGTTTGTGCAAACCAACTCATACGTGTATGTATGTTAATTTTTTGCTGTAAAATATAAGAGTCGGCCAAAATTAGTGTCGGAACCCTTAGTAAACAATCGAACGGAACTATTTTAAAAGATTCTAAATAGGGAAGGCATATAGGGAACTGCAATCGTTTTAAAGTGTCCCCCGGCGCAATCCCGGATTGAGCGCCACAGGATGGTAGTTATTGTTTGAACGAGAGGTTATAGTATCTGGTTTGGTAATTTTCAAATTTTTTTGAAAGAACTTAAAAGTCTGATATTCAGAAGTAAGTTTTTATAAAATATTCTGCGGGTATGACCCGATATAAATTGTCGTATTTTTAAACAAAGACCTTCGGCGGGTTACCAGGCCCTATTCAGTTGGTATTTGCTGCAGAAAAATGTGTACTTTCGTATATTGGAAGACGGATATTATCGTTTAAAAAGCGGCTTCCGTCAGGCTGGGATAAAGGTACCTTTTTTCCTGATTGCTCGTTTAAAACAGAAACAAGCAACAGCAAACCGGAGGCTTTTCGGACTTTTTAGTGGTTTGAGCATGAGTAAACTATCTGTACGATTCCTGTTTTTCTTAGGCATATTCATTTTCGGGGTGGTAGGTGCTACCCTCGCTACCCATATCAGAGCAGGTGAGATTACTGCTGTAAGAGACCTGTCTTCTCCGGGTACACTCAAATATAATTTCGTACTTACCGGCTATACTGATACAGGTTCTACTGTGGAGTTTGGAGGTGGTGAGATTGATTTTGGTGATGGCACAGTCATTCAATTGACTACTACAGAGTTTGCTGTAAAGGAAGCATTGGGTAATCAGATAGAGCTCACCATTTTTGAGTTTGATCATACCTTTCAGGCTGCAGGTACCTATACCATTCGTTTCCGCGAGTTCAACCGAAACGAAGGGGTGGTAAATATGGACAATTCCGTAAACACCCCTTTTTATATTGAGACCCAACTGGTGATTGATCCCTTCTTCGGTATTAATAATTCGCCTGTTCTAGATAATCCTCCTATAGATGATGCAGCCGTTGGCGTTCTGTTTACGCACAACCCCGGCGCCTACGATATAGATGGCGATAGCCTCGCCTACCGCCTCGTGGTATGTAAGCAAGACGTAAACACGCCTGTAGCAAATTACCGTTTTCCTAACAACCCCGAATTTGGCGGTACCCGCGAAGATGGCGGCACTCCCACAACCTTTACGCTGGATCCGGTAACGGGTACCCTGGAGTGGAATGCTCCCGGCACTCCCGGCGAGTATAACCTAGCCTTTATAGTAGAAGAGTGGCGAAATATAGACGGACAATGGTACCGGCTGGGGTACGTCACGCGTGACATGCAGGTAGATGTAGTGGAAACGGACAACAACCGCCCTGAGCTGATCATCCCTCCCGACACATGCGTTACGGCCGGCACTTTTCTGCAAGACATACCCTTCATAGGAATAGACCCCGACGGCGATCGTGTGCTTATGTCCAGCAGTGGGGGAGTATACAATATTATTAACTCTCCGGCCTATTATATCCTGGAACCCGATGGGCCACAGGAGAGTCCGGATACCCTTTATTTCAACTGGCAAACAAATTGCGATCACGTCCGTGAACGTCCTTACCAGGTGCTGGTAAAGGTAGAGGATAACCCTGGTTCGGGTGAAGGCACCAGCCTGGCTACTTTCGAAACATGGAATGTGACCGTCGTGGGCCCGGCGCCGGAAGGCATTACGGCCCAGGTGGCCAATGACCGGAGCGTGGAACTTAACTGGGATGATTATACATGCGATAATGCCATACGCATGCAGGTATGGCGCCGTGTGGGACCTTTTGACGTAACTCCGGACAATTGTGATACAGGTATTCCCGATGGAAGTGGCTATGAACTCATAGACGAAGTAGACATTGGCTCCACCAGCTACCTTGATGACGGTGGGGGAGAGGGCCTTGCTCCCGGGTCCATTTATTGTTACCGCATTGTAGCCGTATTCCCTCAGCCAAAGGGAGGAGAGAGTTACGCCTCTGTTGAAGTTTGTGTGGAAATTAAAGCAGAAGCCCCGGTCATTCTTAATGCAGATATTCAAAATACCGGTACTACGGACGGGGAAGTTTATGTCCGCTGGACAGCCCCCTTTGACCTTGATCCGGTAAACTTCCCTCCGCCCTATCGCTATGTGGTAGAACGCGGGCAGAGGATTGACGCAGAGCCTGGCCAGGAAGTATTCACTACTGAGAGCAGTGATCCTGTAATTGATTTTGTGGACACAGGGCTTAACACCGAAGAACAGATTTACACCTACCGTGTATTACTCACCGCAAGTCAGGCAAATGGAGGAACACCCATAGATACGTCAGCTACTGCCTCCACGGTGAGAGCCGATATTCGCGCCTCCATGAGGGAACTTACCCTTCTCTGGGATGCCGAAGTGCCCTGGAGCCTGATTACCAATGACTATCCTACCCATGATGTATATAGAAATAATGTTGATCCGGCAGATCCGGATGCGTTCATCATGTATTCATCGGTTAATGTAACCTCCGAAGGCCTTATTTTTACAGATGATGGCAGCATGATCAATGAGCCATTGGACGATGATACAGAGTATTGCTACTTTGTAACCACCCGCGGGTCGTATGGTACGGATGCACTGGATCCTTATGATCCGCTCATTAACCGTTCTCAGATCATATGTGCGGTGCCTAACGATACAGTGCCGCCCTGTCCGCCTGTGGCTCTTACCATTCCTAACGCCAATACCCCTGAGTCATGTGAGAACTTTCTCCTGGATAAGCCCTGTGATTTCAATGACTTTCAGAATACCATTACCTGGTCCCGCCAGCTAGGTAATGCCTGTGATGAGGACGTAGTACGCTATGAGGTATACTTCAGCCCTGACGGCAGTGATGATAATTACGACTTCCTGTCACTTACCACCGATACCATATTTGTTCATCGTGGGCTGTCATCCTTTGCGGGCTGCTACCGTATACGTGCCATAGACCGTTCCGGTGAAGTGAGTGGTTTCAGTGACCCAGTGTGTAATGACAATTGCCCCAGTTTCGAACTGCCTAACGTGATTACCCTGAATGGTGATAGTTTCAATGACTTATTTCAGCCATTTAACGGAATGAGTGAAGATGGCACCTATCGTTGTCCCCGTTTTGTGCGCCGTGTTCAGTTACAGGTGGTAAATCGCTGGGGTAAGGAAGTGTACTCATTTGATTCTAACGATAGCGAGAACTCCATCTTTATAAATTGGGACGGCCGTATGAATAATGGAGATGACGTCAGCACCGGAGTTTATTACTACGAAGCAGAAGTAGAGTATGACGTGCTGGACCCCAGCCAGGCCACTCAGACCCTGAAAGGATGGATACAGATATTCCGGTAAATCAACCGGATCATGCACACGCCCTCAGCAAAGATATTGTCCTTTTTGACGGCGTGTGTAATCTGTGCCACGGAGCGGTCAACTTCATAATTGACCGTGACCCTGCTGGCCGCTACCATTTTGCCTCCCTTCAAAGCGAACCCGGCAGGGAGCTTCTTCAGAAGTATGATGTAGATCCTGATAAGATTGATAGTGTGGTACTTGTGAGGGCTGATATGGTCTTCACAAAAAGCCGGGCAGCCCTGGAGATTTCCCGTTACCTTCGTGGCCCGTGGCCCCTTCTGTATGTATTTAAAATAGTACCCTCTTTCATAGCCGATGCTATTTATGACCTGGTTGCACGAAACCGGTATAAGTGGTTTGGTAAACAGGACCAGTGCCGCATGCCCGATGCGGCCCTCAGAAGGCGATTTATTGCCTGAAACAACCCGCCCCTCCTAACGCTTGTATTGTAGTAACTTAAACCATTATCTTCACGCGGTTTTTAAATACGCAACATAATAACCACGATCATGAAAAAGGCCTACATTTTTCCCGGCCAGGGAAGTCAGTACCAGGGTATGGGTAAAGCACTGTATGAAAGCAATCCCCGTGCAAAAGAACTTTTTGATAAGGCAGACGAGATTCTCGGGTTTTCCATCAAAGAGGTGATGTTTACCGGTTCTGATGAAGATCTGAAGCAGACCAACGTTACCCAGCCTGCTATCTTTCTACACAGTGTGGCTATTGCGGAAACCACAGAAAACTTTGCCCCTGATATGGTGGCAGGTCACTCTCTGGGTGAGATTAGTGCCCTGGTCGCTGCTAAGGCAATCTCATTTGAAGATGGACTTAAGCTGGTAGCCCAGCGGGCAAACGCCATGCAAAAGGCTTGCGAGGCTAACCCCTCCACCATGGCGGCTATTCTGGCCCTTACAGATGATCAGGTTAAGGAAATATGTGCCGGAATTGATGATACTGTAGTCGCGGCCAACTTCAACTCACCCGGGCAGGTAGTTATATCAGGTACCCACCGCGGTATAGAGGAGGCTTGCGAAAAAGCTAAAGCCGAAGGTGCCAGACGCGCCATGGTGCTCAAGGTAGGTGGTGCTTTCCACAGCCCTTTGATGGAGCCGGCTCGTGAGGAACTGGAAAAAGCTATTCGCGAAACCACCTTCAAAGAGCCCATTTGCCCCGTATATCAAAATGTAGATGCGCGCCCCCATACTGAGGTAGAGACCATTAAGAGCAATCTTATTGCCCAGTTAACAGCTCCTGTCCGGTGGACACAAACAGTAGAGCATATGCACAATGACGGCGCATCCGAATTTATCGAATGTGGTCCTGGTAAAGTGCTGCGCGGGCTGGTAAAGAAGATTGTGAAGGATGCAGAACTTTCGGGGTTAGATACAGAGGCCTGAGCAGGCTAATTGAATGCTACCAGGCCTGTGAAGCCTCAGCCCTGCAGGCCTGGTTTTATACTCATCACAAATGGGGCCATACCCTTAACTTGTCAGGACATACATTCAGCATCTGCTCTTGCGTGAGCCCTGAAAAAGGGTGGGCCTGTGCCCCGGCAAGTTCAGCCAGGGGCACAAGCGTAAATCTGCGATTGGCAATTTCCGGATGTGGAACTACCAGGCTTTCACTTTTATATATGAGGTCATTGTAATAAAGGATATCCATATCAATAAGCCGCTCCCCCCATTTCACATGCCTGATACGGCCCATTTCTTCCTCCGATGCCAGTAACAGGGTCAGCAGTTCTTCAGGAAGCAGAGAGGTTTCTACTTTTAACACTTGGTTAAGAAAGGCTGGCTGCTCCGAAATTCCCCACGGCTCAGTCTCATACACTTTTGAAGATTCTACAATTTCGCAGCCTCCGCCCTGCAGAAGGTTTGCAGCAAGCCGGAGGTTGGATAACCGGTTTCCCAGGTTGCTCCCTAACAAAAGAAATATTCCATTCATCAGGTGCAAAATTCGTCCCTAACAAAACAATTTCCTATTAGCAGACCTCCTTATTACTTTAGTATGGCAAATTAGCTAACGATATATGAAAACTTTCTTTAAAGTAGTTTTGGGCTGTCTGGTGGCCCTTTTCGTTTTCGTCATCTTCTGGATTTTTCTCTTTTCAGCACTAGTGGCGGGTAGCGAAGATACTATTACGGTGGCAGATAACTCCGTTCTTTACCTCAAGCTGGATGGTCCTCTCAAGGAAAGAGTGCCCGACATGCCTTTTGACCCAAGTGACATATTCGGTGGGCCTACTCCCATAGGCCTTGTGGATATGGTAGAGGCCATAGACCATGCCCGTGAGGACGACAATATTAAAGGTATATATATAGAGCCCGGTATCTTTACTGCCGGATATGGTCATCTCAAAGAAATACGTGATGCCCTCATTGAATTTAAAGAAAGTGGAAAGTTCGTATTAGCATACTCTGAGTTCTTCACCGAAAGCAGCTACTACCTATGCTCTGCAGCAGACGAGGTATATATCATGCCCGAAGGGTTTTTTGAGCTGAATGGTCTTTCGTCAGAGGTAACCTTTATTAAAGGTACCCTGGAAAAGTTAAACGTAGAGCCGGAAATCTTCAGAGTAGGAGAATACAAAGGCGCTGTGGAGACCTTTTTGCGTAAAGATTTGAGCCAGGAGAACAGGGAGCAGATAGAAAGTTACCTCAACAGTATATACGATACCTACCTGGAAGAAGTAAGTGCCAGCCGCGGAATAGAAACGTCCAGGTTGCGTACCATTTCAGACTCCATGCTGGTGCGTAAAAACCAGGATGCAGTGGATATGAAACTACTCACCGGCCTTGCTTATTCCAGTGAAGTTCAGAATATGCTCAAGGAAAAGACCGGTATAGAAGCGGATGATGAGCTGGAGCTTATCGAGCATGATGACTACCGCTCAAGCTTCAGGACTGATGGTGACTTCAGTACCCGTATTGCCGTGATAGTGGCTGATGGCGACATCGTAAGTGGCGAGAGCTCTGATGGTATGGTCGGCTCTTTCACTATCGCTGAAGAACTACGTAAGGCGCGCGAAAATGACCGTGTAAAAGCAGTGGTAATCCGTATCAACTCACCCGGTGGCAGCGCCCTGGCGTCTGACGTTATGTGGAATGAAGTGCGCCTCACAGCTGCAGAGAAACCCGTAATCGCCTCCATGAGTAATGTAGCTGCTTCCGGTGGTTACTACCTGGCCATGGCTGCCGATACCATTATGGCCCAGCCAAATACCGTTACCGGTTCAATTGGTATTTTCCTCCTCCGTTTCAATGCCCAGGGACTGCTAAATGAGCATCTCGGTGTGACCACAGACGTAGTCAATACAGGCAGGTATTCGGATATCCTTACTATGAGCCGCCCCCTTTCCGAGCAGGAAAGAGAGATCATCCAAAAGCAGGTTAATGAAGGCTACCAGACCTTTATCAGCAAAGCAGCAGAGGGACGGAATATGAATTTGAGCCAGATGAAAGAATTGGCCGCAGGACGCGTATGGTCCGGTAGCGAAGCCTTAGAGCGTGGTTTGATAGACAAACTGGGGGGATTGCAGGACGCCATTTCAGTAGCTGCCTCCTCTGCCGGACTGGAAGATGGTGACTACAGCGTGCGCTATTACCCCGAAGAAAAAGACTTCTTTACCAAGCTGGCAGAAGGCTTTAACTCTAAAACGGAAGAGCGTATTGCCCGCCAGCAACTTGGCGAGTATTACCAATACCTGAAGCTCATGAAAAAGCTGAACTCCTACCAGGGTATGCAGGCAAGGATGCCGTTTGAGATGCAGGTAAAATAATTCATTCCAACAGGAAATAAGTTTAAGCGGGGTAGTATTGAACTGCTCCGCTTTTTTTTATAAATACTCACCCAGAAAATATGGAAAATATCACTGGACCGTATCAATATGGAACAGTTTGTGCTTTCTTTAATTATCAGATAATGAAAATTAAGACTATGAATACCAAACGCATATTTTTTCTGGGGCTGATGCTCACATTTTTCTTCAGCTCCTGCCAGAATGACGCCATCGCTCAAAGTAGTGGTAATGAAAACGGAGGCCTGCAGGTAAGCGGCGTAGGCCAAATGAGCGTTCTGCCAGACCTCATGGAGACATACATCAACGTACAGGCAGAAGCAAAGGAGTTTCAGGAAGCCGTCACCTCACTAAGAGGCATGACGGACGGTATCGTAAAGCACCTTGAGGACAACGGCTTTAAACAAGACGATATAGAGACCCTGCGCATGTCCGTCAATAAAAACTATGAATACCGCGATGGGAGAAGGATCGATATGGGGTACATAGCTACTCAGCGAATTCAGCTAACCTCAGACTATTCTGCTAAGAAACTGGGCGAGGTAGTGGACATCATGGGCAAAAGTCCTGTAGAGGTTCCTTTTTCATTTGGCTTCACCCTGAAAGATGAGAGCAGAGAAAAGTACCGAGAAGAATTGATAGGGATGGCCGTAAAAGATGCCCGGAGTAAAGCCGATGTACTTGCTAAGGCAGCCGGCGTAAAGCTCAGGTCCATCCGCAATATATCGTATGGAAATGCAAATGATTACCGCCCCATTATGCGCACTGAAATGGCCATGTACGATGCTGCCGGTAAAAACGAAGGTAATGTGAACCTGGAGGTGGAAGAGATGGAGCTCGAAGAGCGTGTAAATGTCGAGTGGATCATAAACGACTAAGCACTAACCATTCGTATAGGTAAAAGCCCCGGATTATTCACCGGGGCTTTTTTGTTTTTTGCCTTCCTCATGCCATCTTTACCCATACTATTTCAGGTTTTTGACTAAAGCCCTACCAAATGACTGAGATCCGCAATAACTGGACCCGCGAGGAGATAGCTGAAATATACAATCAGCCCATCATGGAGCTGATCTATCAGGGTGCTACAGTGCACCGTCAGTTTCACGACCCTAATGAGGTACAGGTATGTACCCTGCTGTCCGTAAAGACGGGTGGCTGCCCCGAGGACTGTGCCTACTGCCCCCAGGCAGCCCGGTATCATACCGATGTCAAGGTCCATAAGCTATTGCCCGTAAACGAGGTTATTCAGGCCGCCGCTGATGCCAAAGCAGCCGGTAGTACCCGTTTCTGTATGGGGGCTGCCTGGAGAGAAGTACGCGACAACCGCGACTTCGACAAGGTGCTGGAAATGGTAAAAGGAGTGAACGGTATGGGCATGGAAGTATGCTGTACCCTGGGTATGCTAAGTGAAGAGCAGGCCGGAAAGCTTAAAGAAGCAGGGCTCTATGCCTACAATCACAACCTGGACACCAGCGAAGAATATTACGATGATATAATCACTACCCGTAATTATGACGATCGCTTGAATACGCTCGATCATGTCCGTAAAACGGGTATCTCTGTTTGTTCAGGTGGCATAATCGGTATGGGAGAAGACCATAATGACCGTGTGGGCATGCTGCACACCCTGGCTACCCTGCCCGAGCACCCCGAGTCTGTGCCGGTAAATGCTCTTGTACCTGTAGAGGGCACCCCCCTGGAAGAGCAGCCCCGAGTGAGCGTGTACGAGATGCTTCGTATGATTGCCACTGCCAGAATCATTATGCCAAAGGCGATGGTGCGTCTCTCCGCTGGTCGCGTAAGCATGAGCACTGAGGAGCAGGCCCTTTGCTTTCTGGCGGGTGCAAATAGCATCTTTGCGGGTGACAAACTGCTGACTACGCCTAATCCTGAGGAAGATGCAGACGGACAGATGTTCCAGACCCTCAACCTTAAGCCTCGGCCTTCTTTTAAAGGAAAAGAGCAGGAACAGCCGGTGGCTGGCTAGCGAAGCTTAAAAAAATACTCAAACCTATATATGAAAGGCTGCCCGGAAGGCAGCCTTTTTTGTTTTTTCATGAAAATATAAATAGCCGAATATCAACAGCTTATCTATAAATTCATGATATTAACTTATATAATGCTTAAATGAAAAAATAAGAATTTCGCAGTCTGCTTCTAATCTGATCATCCGGATGAAACCATCTAAGCACCCACTGCTTTTGATGGTTTTTGATAGGGATATGTCTCATTGTTTCACTTAGAAAGTAAAAAGCTAAATACCATGTCCATTCAGACCTACGTCAACAGATTATCCCGTCTTGATCAGCTTATCAGACTCAGATGTACGGGAACCCCTCAGGAACTGGCGGATAAGCTTGGGCTTAGTAAAAGGATGGTATACGAGTACCTCAACGCCATGCGAGACCTGGGAGCCCCAATAGCCTATTCTAATATCGAAAAGAGCTATTTTTATGTTGGGCTGGGACAGTTTTTCATCGGATATAAAATTAAAAATGCCAGTGCAGTATAGTTGCATTATTCGCTGATACTTTGGTAGCTGTTAAACTTAACATTATCAAATCTGATGAAAAAACTTTTATTAGTTTGTTTAGCGGGTACCCTGTTCTTCGGATGTGCCAAAGAAGAGCTCACAGAGCTCCCTGTACAGGACAATGAGAGCTATGCTCCACTCGATGCCTTAGGCGTAACGGTGCAGAATAACCGCCTTCATTTTGAAAGCGCCGAAAGCTTCCAGGCCTTTGTAGATGAGCTGTCCAATGCCGATCCCCGGGCAGTAATAGACTGGAAAAGGCAGATCAACTATACCTCAATGGGTGACACCTATTTTGGTGATGCTGCTTATATTACCAACCAACCCATTGCGCTGGATAATCCGGTAGTGGAAAACGACTATTTTGTAAGTTTCAATCCTGTGCCCACTTTCATGCCCAGTACTCTTACCAATTATGATCAGGCTGATGACATCGGCATCGAAAGTTATGAAAGTGGAGACCAGTTGCCCGAATTAAAGGAAAGCCTGGTGGTAGATCCCATACTTTCTACCGTAATCAACTCTAATGGAGAGGTAGGAATAGATAACTTCATCGTGAAGGTGGCTGAAAGTCACACTATCATTACGCCCATTCCACAGCCCGATCCTTACCCTTCACCTACAGACCCCACAGACCCTTCTGATCCGACTATGCAACCTATTATGATGAATCAAAGGGTTCAGGATCGTTTTGCACAGGCACTGGATATAGCCAAAAACTCCAGGGTCAAGTTTGGGGATGAATTCGTCGAAGTAGAAGAGAATCTATTTGTATTTAAGCATCACAGTACCTTTATCGGATCCGAAGAAAATGCCAATATCGGAAGCCTTTTTGGCCCTAATAAGACAGGTACTTACCAGTACAACAGTAATCCGAGAAGAAGGACTAAAGGTAGGCTTTACTCTCAAAACTACGGCATTTATGCAATCATAGGTTGTAGCACCCGCAACCAGCGTCGCAGATGGCGTATATGGTGGAGAAGCAATGCCGATAATATTTCATTGTCCTGGAGAAATGTATCCTACGAATTTAAGGACATAAATAGTGTGCCCTTCATTGTCAATGAACCAAATGGTTCTCTTACGAGGACCAATACCGGTCGTATCAGCAAAGTATTTGCTGTTAATACCGGTACATTCTCTATTCCAATAGGAGGAGGTAAATTTAAGATAAAGTCTGCCAAATCATTTAAGGTAAAGACTTTTGAAACTACCCATACCTCTTCACGAGCCGGTCGTTCAGGCAACGTAAGTTTAAAATACTGAGCAATTCATACAGGTCCGGTAGGATTATGGCCGGACCTTATTTCATACACATGAAAAAAGGCTTCTACATAGCTATCCTTATGGTATATATACCCTTTGTGGGGAGAAGCCAGCAGTGGTTGGCTCCTGGTGAGGGGCCTTTTTTGTCTGTCACATCACTGGCAGTGGGCCATGAAGATATTATCGGCGCTCAACTAACCGATCTTCGGTTGGGGGCGATGGTAGGGTACAGGCTCCAATCGAAATGGGATTTTGGATGGCAGTTTTACTGGCAATCCGAAGATGCCTATAAAAAAGTATTTCCCGACCGCGTGCTCACCCGCGACCAGTGGATCAATCTGGATCACAGAAGGATCATCACCGGGCCAAGGCTAAATTATACCGACAGTCTTTCTTTTCTGGGTATTCCGCTGGCATTTACTGCAGGCGTTTCACTGTACCGGGGATGGCAAATGGCCGGTAATCCAGAGGCCGGAAATGGCAACTTTAACCTTGCAGGCGGTGAACTGAGTGGCATACTTATTTACAGATTAGGAACGGGTAACAGACGATTTTTTTTCACTCCTGGAATAGGACCATTCCTTGCGCTCAATGATCTCACAGATACTTCCCGCTTCGGTTTAGAAGATATGCGTGAAGTGATGGTCATGCAGGATGGTCTGTACGGTGGTGCGGATATTATGCTTCCTTTTCACCTGCGAATAGGAGAATCATATCCGGTGCAGTTATCGTTGTTACTATCTATCCGCTATGTGGCTTTTTCCCATGAAGGAAATTCTCTGAGTGGCCGCATTGTAGGCTTTAATGTAAACTTTTAGTATGAAAAAGATCCTGTTGATAGTGCTGATAACAGGTGTGTGGCCTGGTCTTGTTAAGGCACAGCTATACATCGGTATTACCGCCGGACCTAAATGGGAGCAATTTGGCCTGCAGGATGCAGGACAACGACTAGTGGAACAGCAGACCCTCACCACTACCCGTTACGGAATTGAGGTTTGGCTTGTGGGTGGCAAAAATTACCAATGGAGCTTCGGTTTACAGCGGTATCAGTTCAGTTCCTATCCTGTAGACCTGCGACAGGCCAATATAGTATCTGAGGGCAACGCGTTGATTTCCGGGAACACCCTGGCAGGTGCCCTGCTGCTACCTGTGGGTGTGAAGTATGATTTTTGGAGGCCAGGCAGAAGCAGTCTATTCATTCACCCCTCTTTAGGGATAGGAATTTTGCCAGGTCAGCCCGTTGCCGGTATAGCCGAAACCGGGGCACTCACCGACCGTGACGGCAATATTATATTTTCATACGAGATACGGGAGGCTTACGAGCGCTCATTATTTTTCCTTCCCAAAATAGGTTTGGGGTATGAAAGACCTTTTCTGAATAGGGGGAAATTACAGATTGGCCTGGAATATTTTGTAGGCACAACAGATATTACCCGTTCGGGTATTTTCTATCGTTTACCACCGGATGATTTTGAAGCAAATGCTGTAGCTACCTCTCGCGGAACGGCTTTTGGGTTGAACTTTGCCCTGCTCTATCCTATTACAAAATGAAGCGTCTATTTTTATACGAAAAAAGGCTGCCCGGAAGGCAGCCTTTTCTATGAACCGGTATGTCTGATTACGGTACTGTGTTAATACATACGTAGCCTCCGTCACAAAATGTATAATTGATGGTAGGGCATTCACCGCATGACTCATCCATCGTCCATTCCGTGAGTGTTGAAGGATTCCCCCCGCGGGAGGCCTTTAATGAGGAAGTTTTAAAACTTTGCACATTCAGCTCACTGAGAGATAATTTCTTTCTTTGCATAGTATGATTATATTTTTCCATTCATTTTACTAAAAATAGATGTTAAAATCCACGGGAATGAAATAAAAAACAAAGGAGGCTTTCTGCTGAAAAGCCTCCTTTGAAGGTAGGGTTAGCGATGAATCGTTGATCCTTTAAAAGATCTTAAACCCAACACTGGCGATGAACTGGCTGCTGCGGGCATCGGTTTCGAAGCCGCCTATGGTGCCGAATTTCTCCAGGTTGCCCTCATACTTAAAGTCGATAATCACATTGGCCACATCAAATCCTACCCCTACCTGGTAGCCCAGTGTGGACTCCTTGAAGTTGGCGGAAACATCGTCCCAAAGTTTCTGATCGTCACTGAGCATCAGACTGGCTACCGGTCCGCCCTCGATGCGTACGGGACCGAATTTCGCCCCCATAAGAACAGGAATGTCCAGACGGTTGTAATCCAGCTTAAATACCTCTTTGAAGCCATTTCCATTCAGTTCGATCTCGCCACCCGCCTGGGTGAAAAGCGCTTCAGGCTGAATGAAAAAGTTACCTACGGTAATTCTTGTGAACATACCGGCATGGAAACCCGCTTTGGGTTCACCGGAACGGATTACGTCTCCGTTTTCGAGTGTCGTTTCTCGCAGCTTCAGGTCACTTGAGCTGAGGCCTACTCTTGGGCCGATAGTAAAAAACTGTGCATACGATGATGCACCGGCCAAAAGAAATAAGGATAGGATTACAATTTTTTTCATGTTAAGTAGTGTTTAAGGTGTCTTGCCTGATGAAAAACAAACATCGGGCCAAAAATCAATAGTTGATTAAAAAGTTCCCGGGTAAGGTGGTTTTTAGTGTCAAACGTTGCGATAGCGCAGGTAATTGTCAATAATTGAAAATGCAATTTGAAAAAAGGCTGGAAAGTGCCCTGGGGAAAAGGAGGGAGGCCGGACTTATTCGTAGCCTCAGCCTGGCTTCTGAAATGGTGGACTTTACCAGTAATGACTACCTCGGACTGGCACGTGATACGGAGTTAGCAGCCCTGGTACGCCAAAGGGTTTTAGATGCTCCGGCGATGCTGGGTAGCGGTGGTTCCAGACTCCTCAGCGGCAACTCCGAGCTGGCTATGGAGCTGGAGGCTTTTCTCGCTACCTACTTCAAGACTGATAAGGCACTTCTATATAATTCCGGCTATGCGGCTAGCCTGGGCCTTTTGTCTACGCTTCCGCAACGTGGCGATACAGTTTTGTATGATGAGCTGTCCCATGCCTGTATTAAAGAAGGGATCCGGCTCAGCTCAGCCCGCTATTTCTCTTTCAGGCACAATGATGTTGCCGACCTTAGAAAAAAGATCCTTAAAGCTTCCGGGCAAATCTTTATCGTAGCCGAGAGCGTATATTCTATGGATGGTGATCTGGTTCCTTTACACGATATGATTGACGTAGCCCGCGAAACCGGAGCCCGTATCATCCTGGATGAGGCCCACGGCCTGGGCGTAGCCGGCAGCGAGGGAAAAGGGCTGGCGCTGCACGCAGGGCTTCCTGAAGAAATCATTGCCACGGTGTATACCTTTGGTAAGGCCATAGGTGCTCATGGCGCCTGTGTGGCAGCCTCTGAAACAGTAGTGGATTACCTGATCAATTTCTCCCGCTCCTTTATCTATACGACTGCCTTGCCCGCGCATAGCCTCATAGCCATATATGAAGCATTCAGGTTTTTTGAGAAATATCCCGGTAAAAGACAGCAATTGTCAGAGAATATTTCATACTTTAATACTGTATTGACCCAAAAATCAGGGCTTTTTGATAATAATTCCGGGGCTTATTGGTTGTCTTCAAATACAGCCATCCAAGCGTTTGTGTATCCCGGAAATGATAATGTGCGCAGGCTGGCCCGCTGCATACAGGATGCCGGATATGATGTTCGGCCTATACTTAGCCCAACTGTAAAGAGAGGCTACGAAAGACTGCGTGTCTGTCTGCATGCTTTTAATACCCGGCAGGAGACAGAGGCACTAATTGAGACGATTAAACAACATAGCGCATGAGGTATTTTGTTACCGCAATTGGTACGGACAGTGGAAAGACCCTGGTAAGTGCCATCATTACCGAAGCCCTTAAAGCAGATTACTGGAAGCCTATACAATCGGGCACCCCCAGAGATACTGAAGTGGTTTCCTCCCTGGTTAGTAATAATGAAAGTGCTTTTTACCGCGAAGCTTACCTTTTAAACAAGCCCGCCTCTCCGCATGATGCCGCCAAAGAGGAAGGTATTACCATAAATAAAGCAAATATGGAAGTGCCTGGCAGCGGACGTGATATGGTCATAGAAGGAGCAGGAGGCATTATGGTGCCTCTGAATGACAATGATCTCATGATCGATCTGGCAGATCTTTTCGAAGCGGAAGTTATTTTGGTTTCAAACCTGTATCTTGGCAGTATCAATCATACCCTGCTTAGTGCAGAAACGCTCATTCGCAGGGGCTACCATGTAAAAGGTATAATTTTTAACGGCGAGTCCAATCCCGAGTCGGAGAGGATCATTTTAAAACATACGCAGTTCCCTTGCCTCTTACGCCTACCCAAACTGGATAAGGTAGACAAGGGTACCGTGAAGTACTATGCAGAAAAACTCCTTAAAAACTGGTACGCCGGAGAGCTGGTCGAAGAGAGATGAGCAGCTTGTCTGGCACCCATTCAGCCCACTAGTCGGAGAAGGTCCCATCATGATCGAAAAAGGTGAGGGGCCTTATCTTTTTACTCCCGACGGCAGAAAAATCATAGACGCCATATCCAGTTGGTGGGTTAACATCCACGGACACGGGCGCAAAGAAATAGCCGAAGCCATTGCCGCACAGGCCATGAAGTTGGAGCAGGTAATATTCGCCGGCTTTACGCATGAACCCGCGGTAAAACTGGCCGAAGGCCTGCAGGAAATATTACCCAAAGCCCACTCCAAAATATTTTTCAGTGACAACGGCAGTACCTCCGTAGAGGTAGGTTTAAAAATGGCTTTGCAGTTCTGGCACAACATCGGGCAGAAACGTACCCGTATTGTGGCCATGGAAGGAGCCTACCACGGTGATACCTTCGGCGCCATGGCTGTCGGAGACAGAGGGGCTTTCTCAGAGCCCTTTCATCCCTATCTCTTCGAGGTAGACTTCATCCCCTATCCTGCCGGGCATAATGATGAGGAAGTAATCGAAGCCTTCCGTAAACTGGCGAAGAGCGGAGAGATCGCCGCCTTTATTTTCGAGCCTCTGCTACAGGGTTCTGCCGGTATGCGAGCCTATCCGCCGGCCCTGCTCGATATTTTGATGCAGATATGCCAGGAGAATGATATCATTACCATTGCAGATGAGGTTATGACAGGCTTCGGGCGTACAGGCAAGATATTCGCCACGGACTATCTGGACCATGCCCCCGATATCATTTGTATGAGCAAGGGTATCACTGGCGGCTTCCTGCCATTGGGCGTCACCTCCTGCAGCGGACATATTGAAGATGCCTTCCGTACCAGTGATAAATCAAAAACCTTCTATCACGGGCACAGCTATACAGCTAATCCCCTGGCCTGCGCTGCAGCCGTAGCAAGCCTGGACATACTGCTTTCCGAACAGTGTACACGCGACAGGTTACGCATATACCACCAGCATGAGCTTTTTGCTGAGCGCATGCGCGACCACAGTAAAGTCTCGCGGGTAAGGCACCTGGGAACCGTGGTGGCTTTTGAAGTAAATACCCCCGAACAGACAGGCTACATGAATAAAGTGCGCGATACCTTATACAAAGAGTTCATGGATCGTGATGTGCTGCTTCGGCCCCTTGGTAACGTGGTGTATATACTCCCCCCCTACGTCATCAGTAACGAGGACCTGGACAAGGTTTACAATGCTGTAGAAGAGGTGCTGGAAAAGATCTGATCTTTCTGGTAGTATTGCCATCCCACCTGTTTTGTGAAACTTCTTTTGCATGAGTGTAAAGATTATAGATTAGGTCTGTGGATTGCCGCCAATCTCCGGAAGGGTGGTTCTAGCCTGGACCTCTATGAGCTTTTATGCGATTTCAAAAGAAGTTTTACACCTTTAAAGACCTTTTTGTAAAGGGTTGGGTAATAGGTGGTACGATGTTAGGCGCAGGGTATGCCCTGTGCCTCTACGGATTCTTTTGCCTGGTTCGCGAAGGATTCATGCTTACCATGTTCGAGCTCAGAAGTTGAAATGCCCACCTCGTTTTCTTAGAATATTTTGGAATAGACAACCGAAGAAAGTAGGCTGCTTCGGCTGAAGGAGAAGATGACTGGATAGGTAACGTACGGCTATTTACTGCAGTAGGTAAAGGAGCGCCTGATTATTCTCGACGTGAAGGCACCTCATCCATTTTGGATTTAGGCGATTAATCCCGCATATTGGTCTCCTATGGATACGCTATACATTGGGTTTTTTATCATACTCGCAGGAGTGATCCTTGCCCGTATGGTATATAATAATGCTCTGAAGAGCCTGAGTGCCGACAAAAAAGCCGAACTGGTGGATATGTACGGAGGGCGTAACGTCAGGAGTCTTATTTTTATCGGTGTGTTTTTGTTACTATACTTCCTTACGTCCCGGTATGAGTTGGTGGATCCTTTTATAGCCTTTCCAATCTTTATCATTGTCATGCTGGCATTTATTGTACGAAATGGGCTGGCTGTCAGGAATAAATTAAAGCAGAGTGGCTTTCCGAATGCCTTTATCAAAGGGTACCTTCTATCCTTTACCATCCGGATCGTTAGCCTGCTCGTATTCATGATCTTCATCATGCGGGATATGGCCAGTCAGTCATAGAAGAGATATTGATGATGCCAGCCCTCATAATCTGCCGTCAGATTCCAGCCAGGTCTCAATTTAAGGAAGCAAACAGAGGTAATCTTCGCGGGAAAATGGTATTTTCGTAATACTACCCGCTTATACCTATTTACCTTTCGTCCTGTCTTATTTTGTGGTTTCTACCCCGTAGCTAAACCGTTTCTTAACCGTCTTTAAATCGTTCTGAGCATACCTATCCCTTGCTCATTCTTCAGCCTGTATACAGGCTTCTCATGTCCTGCATAAGTTGGATGTTTTTAATAAGTACTCGTCATACCTATTTAAGGGATGACTACGGGTAGCCCTTACTACAGAGCCCCTGGTCCATTTCTGATTACAATATAAGTTTCGGCTCGTGCCGCCTACCCGCCCAGCTTCTCCATCACCCCATCCCAAAGCCTGATGCGGACTTCTATTGCCTGCCTGGCCGTTGTGATCACCTCCTGCCATTTGTCGTTATCGTCTCCGCAGAGTTCCGAGATCATCTTTAGAGCCAGTGGGCCATGCTCATCGCCATCCAGTTCTATATGCCGCTCAAGGTAGTAGGTGAGTTTAGGGTAAGCGCTCCGGCCTTCCTTTCCCGCTCTGTCTATTATCGCCAGAAACATTTCCGGAATAAGCTCCTCACGGCCATAGGTAAAAGATGCTGCAATGAGATGAGGCTTTCCAGTATCAATGACCTCAAAGGTGTGCCGTACAAACTCAGTGGTAGAGGGGAGCGGGCTGGCAGCCTCCAGGGCCTCGGTTACCGCCTTTCCATTTTTCAGCTCCTTTATAAAGAGATGCATGCCTCTGGTATCAGCCCCAGTTTCCTCCATTGCCTCCAGGTACATTTCAAAGTGGCTCATAGGCACACCCTCCTCGTTCAGGTCGCTTTCCTCTCCCAGCACAATTTCATTGATAAACCGGCCTAAGGAAGCATAAGGTGAAGGTATCCATGGTACGTCTACGCAGGTGATATGTTGCTGTAAGGCTTTTAGCAGAGACATAAAGTCCCATACAGCATACATGTGTTCCTCCATAAAGATGCGCATATCGTCCAGGGTCTTAAGCCTGCCATATACCGGATGTGAAAGAAGTTGGTCCTTCACCGGTTTCAGCGTCTGTTCTACCTGTTGTTTCATTTTCTAATGATGAATATTGATGTAAATATAAGGTGTACTCAGTACTATTATTATTTATACCCGGTGTAAGGAAGATGAAAAGCCTGTTTACTGTTTTCTGTTGAAAATCAGTAGTTTAGTTCTATTTGTGTTCACTATGCCATAGAGCGTTCGGAGGTAAGTTTATGTACCTTTTTGTTTATTTGGTTTAACTAGTGCTGAAATACTAATTAGTTTTTTTCTAATGTATCAAAATCTTACAGAGATTGTAAATTGATTTATGTAGAAACATGGGATTTATATGGCGTTTATTTACTAAAACCACTTTTTCAGATTAATAAAGGTACTCCATAGGTAGTTTTGGGTAAAGTTGTTATTGCGAAATAATAATTCGCGATATACATTTGTCAAAAGTTTTTATTCCAAATTTATCTTAAAGAAAAATTAATGAATCGTCTTTTCAACCCTAAGAATCTATCACTAGTAGCAGCTGGCTGCATGGCATTTTTCTCTTGCTCTGAAGAAGCTGAGAACGTAACACCTTATGAGCTTCCTCAGGACGTGCTTTCTCAGATCGAGCAGGCCGGCTTCAGCACGGAAGGTGCTATGTCTTTCCGTGATGGTTACCTTGTGGAAGGTGACATCTACCTTACGGGTGCAGATCTGCAGAACATGAGCCCTGCTACTACTGTAGCGGCTGCTGAGCAGTACAGCACTAACAATCTCGTGAGCACTAACGGCAGCAGAGTAATCACTATGTATGCTCAGCAAGGTGGCAACGGTGGTTACAGTGCCGGTATGATCGCCGGTCTTGACGAGGCTATCCGTCGCTATAACGCGATGAACCTGGAAATCTCTTTCCAGCGTATCTCTACTAACAGTGCAGACATCACTATGACTCGCCTTCGTAAAGGTGAAGAGCGTCAGGGTATCCTTGGTTCTGCCGGTTTCCCTACTGCTTCAGGCGATCCTTATGGTGAGATCAAAATGAGTGGTATCCTTGAGTCTTCTTACGGACTTGGTACTAACGGTATCGCTACTATCATTGCTCACGAAATGGGTCACTGTATCGGTTTCCGTCACACTGACTTCTTCGACCGTAGCATCTCTTGCGGAGGTTCTGCTTACAATGAAGGCGCAAGCTCAGTAGGTGCAAACCACATCCCTGGTACTCCTACAGGAGCATCTGCTTCAGCTAAGTCTTGGATGCTTTCTTGTACTGACGGTAGCGACCGCCCCTTCAACAATGATGACAAGACTGCTCTTACTTACCTGTACTAATCAATCGTACAGAATTAGTTAGAGAATCTACGATATGCAAAAGCCTCCCAAGTAGGGAGGCTTTTCTTTTTTGTATAGCCCTGGAGACGAATGCGGTTCTTCAGGGCTTTTTTTATTCTTTCCAACACATATTGAGACAAAAAATGAATAAAACCTTATTAAAATTAGTCCTTTATATTTCAAAAATGGATAAAAATACATAAATATGTATTCATCAACCAATGAGCCTCATACCAGCGTATGGGGCGATCTAACCGCTAATGCTATGTATGAAGACCAGCCATCCCTCCCCAGTGCTCATGCCAACTCGCAGGAGTACTCATCCTTTCTCGAACTACTCTAGATTTTACACTTAATATTTTAATTGATGGAAAAGAATGATTTTAAAAGCCTGACCGGGTTTTTATTGACCCCATGCCAGCAGTCCTTATTATTTGCCGGTTCCGGTGGTGAGGCCGGCGGAGGCGAAGCCGGGCCTGGTGGACCTAATTACGAGTGGCCTGAAATTGAAGAGGAAACCTCTGCGTCAGGTTATAACGGAGGCTGAAAATGAGCAGGTACCTACTGGCTATGTTTTTTATATGTTCGGTGTCTTGTACTTTCAATGACACTGATACACTTCAAAGTGAGTCCTCATCAGAAACTGAAGTAAAGAAGCTGTTGGAACTGGCAGAACAGACAAAAGATGAAGACCCTGATGAGGCATTGGTTATTGCAGAAAGTGCCCTGCAAAAAAGTATAGAAATTGCTTATAGGTCAGGTGAGAAGAAGGCTCACGCTTTTTTGAGTGGTGTGTACGCGGTTTACTTTCGTGACCATGATAAAGCAACGTTTCACCAGCAGAAATTCTATGAAGTAGCCATAGCTCTAAATGAACACATAGACCTGGCCATATTTCAATATAATCAGGGGTATCTTCACTACGAAAATCAAAATTATCAAAAGGCCCTGATACACTTTTTTGAGGCCCATGATATCTACCAGAAAAACCAAAAGCCCGGTAAGGTAGGCCAAGCTCTATATGGTATCGCCATGTCCCTCTTTCAGGAAGGCCTCTACGAAAAGGCATTACAGTATGCAATAAAGATAGATATGCATGAGGTGCCTTTGCCATTCCAAATAAAGGTGGCGCATATGATCGGTATAGTCCATTATAAAATGGGTACCTATACTCAATCAGAAAAATACCTCAGCCAGGCAGTCAGAATCGCTGAAGATATCAGCCAGGCAGAAATGGCCGCTGAGCACCGGCTCGATCTTGCACTGGCTCAGATTCAACAGCAAAAGTATGATGAAGCCAGGCTAAGTATCTATAAAGTAGAGGATGCTGCCCGTAAGCTGGATAGACCTTATCTCAGAGCGCAGGCTTACTGGAAAGAAGGCTTCATGTATGAGAACAAGGCACAGTACAAAGAGGCAGCCGGGCATTATCGCCTTGGGGCAAATTTATTTGCCGAAATTGGAGAGGATGACCACCTCTTCAGCCTGCAAAGTAACATGGTAAATGCCTATACCCGGAGCGGGGAGCTGGAGCTGGCTATGAAGGCAGGTAAAGCAGGTCTGGAATATCTGGAAAAGGCCAGCCTTACCGACCAGCGCCGCTTTTTGAACAATATGAGCCAAATGTACCTACAGGCAAATGATTCACTGCAGTACTATCATTACCAGAATAAAGCTGTCACGGTAGAGGCAGAGATCATATCACAGGACAAGCAGACAGAATCATTAGAAGTGGAGACCAGCTACCGCGACCGTTTCGACGTGCGTGAATTGGAAATGCACCTCTCCAGAAATCAGGTGCTTGCCGAGCAGGCCCGATTGAAACAATACGCCATAATTGGTGGCATAGTACTGGGGGTGCTCGTGTTAGTAGTGATTCTGGTTAATGCCATTCCTATCCGCCGTCATGAGCGCCAGATGAGTCAGACTCACCGCCTGATGGTATCCATTATGGATAGCTTTGACAAGCGAATGAAAGGGCTTTCCACCATATTTCCGGTAACGGCACGGATCAGGCCGGATGAAGGCCCCGATGAGGCGGATTTGCATAATCTGCATAATCCGGATAAATGAAAAGCCTGATCTTCCTGTAGGCTCATCTGCTTCATTAATCAATAAAAAACCCGCTTGGTTGCAACCAAACGGGTTTTTTTATGTCTGTTTCTGGGTTAAACCCTATCAGGGTTCCTGGTCTATATCAAAACGCTCCAGGTAGTCAGCCACACGGCGTACCACCATGCCGCCCAGGGAACCATCCACTACGCGGTGGTCATAGCTGTGGCTCAGGAACATCATGTGGCGGATACCAATCATGTCGCCCTGCGGGGTTTCGATAACGGCAGGCTTCTTGGTGATAGCACCCAGCGCCAGGATACCTACCTGGGGCTGCATGATGATAGGGGTACCCATCACATTTCCGAAAGAGCCTACATTGGATACCGTAAAGGTACCGCCCGAAAGCTCATCCGGCTTCAATTTATTATCACGTGCACGGCGGGCCAGATCATTTACACGTAGAGCCAGGCCGGTCACATTAAGCTGATCGGCATTTTTGATCACAGGCACGATCAGGTTACCTGAGGGCAGGGCTACGGCAAGGCCGATGTTGATGTCGTGCTTTTTGATGATCCTGTTGCCGTCCACCTGCACATTGATCATGGGGTAGTCCCTGATCGCCTTCACTACAGCAGAAATGAAGATAGGGGTGAAGGTCAGCGAGGCGGCATGCCTTTCCTTAAATGTATTCTTGTGCTTGTTTCTCCAGCGAACAATGTTCGTAACGTCTGCTTCAACAAACGAGGTCACGTGTGGGCTTATGCGCTTGCTGTCCACCATTCGGTCGGCAATCATCTTACGCATGCGGTCCATTTCGATGATCTCATCAGCACCGCTTACGCTAACAGCCGCTGGTTTAGGCGCGCTTTCCTGCTGGCTGCCGGTCGAGCGGCTTGGCGTATAGGCAGGAGCTACCTTTTCAGAGCCTTTGTCCTGAGCGGCAGGCTGTTCTCCACGGTTTTTCACATAAGAGAGAATGTCGCGTTTGGTCACACGGCCTTCACGGCCAGAACCGGGAACAGTCTCCAGTTCGCTCATGGCGATACCTTCCTTGCGGGCGATATTCAGCACCAGGGGAGAGTAGAAACGATCAGATGCCACAGTTGCCTCCTGCTGAGGCGCTTTGTCAGCGGCTGCCGGAGCGGCTTGTTCTGTCTTCTCTTCCTTTTTGGCCGGGGCTGCGCTGCTGGTGTCACCGCCGCCTTCACCTTCGGTTTCGATGATGGCGATAGGTTTTCCCACCTCTACCACGTCTCCGTCCTGAGCCAGTTTTTCTTTAAGCACACCGGCATGGATAGCGGGTACCTCTGTATCTACCTTGTCGGTAGCTACTTCCAGTACGCTTTCATCCTGCTCTATAGTGTCTCCTTCTTCTTTTAACCAGGAGAGCACGGTGGCTTCCATGATGCTTTCACCCATTTTGGGCATTACCATTTCGACGAGTGCCATTCGCTACGTTGGGTTTACTGTAAAAATGTTGAGCACAAATTTAGAATTAAATACCGTTACTTCAATCGTTACCGGACATTCTTAATCGGAGCATATTCAGTGCCGCTACGGCAGTGTACTGAATATTTACTATTCGGTCCGTTGTGAGCTGCAGTTTTTTGGCGATAGTGCCCTTGCTGTCCGCACAGGCAATCCATATCGTTCCCACGGGTTTCTCATCCGTGCCACCGCCCGGTCCTGCCACGCCACTGGTAGCCAGCGCATAGTCTGTGCCCATTTTCTTCCGTGCGCCTTCAGCCATCTGCTTCACTACCGGTTCGCTTACCGCTCCATGTGTTTTCAGGGTTTCCTCATCTACCTCCAGGCTGGCCATTTTCACCGTATTGCTATACGATATGATGCTGCCCTGGAAGTAATCCGAACTGCCGGGTACACGCGTGATCTGGTGGGCAAGGTAGCCCCCGCTGCAACTTTCTGCTGTGGCCAGGGTCTTGCCCGCCTCCCGTAGCATATTGCCTACAGCCTCTTCCAGGCTTATTTCATCGTAGCCGTATACGTACTTTTCTATCAGCGGCATTACCTTATCTGCCTGCTCCTGCACATCACTTTCCAGGTGAGTGCGTGAGGTGCCTGTGGCGGTAAGGCGCAGCCTTACCATGCCCAGGCTAGGCAGGTAGGCCAGCCTGATATGGGGCGGCAGGTTGTCTTCCCAGTCTTTGATCTTATCGGCAAGCCAGCTCTCGCCTATTCCGGCAGTACGGATGAGCTTATGATAGATCACCGGCAATTCAAAGCGTTCCCTTAGCCGGGGCATGACCTCATTTTTCATGATTGCTTTCATCTCAAACGGCACTCCCGGCATAGATATGAATACTGTTCCGCGCTCATCAAACCACATACCCGGTGCAGAGCCATTTTCATTCATCAGCATAGTGCAGTTAGCGGGCAGTTCTGCCTGAGCCATGTTCAGAGGAGTCATCTCGCGGCCGCGGCGCGTAAAAAGATCGGTAATGTGCTGCAGGGCCTCTTCATGCATCTTTAGCGGTACGCCAAAATACGCTGCAAGACAGGGTTTTGTGAGGTCATCACTTGTTGGGCCAAGGCCTCCGGTAATAAGTACGATATCCGCCCGGTTTTCTGCATCGGCCAGGGCCTTAAGTATGTCTTCGCGATTATCGCCTATGGTAGATCGCCTTACCACCCGTATGCCGGCAGCATCCAGGCGAGTGCTCATCCATTGGGTATTGGTATCAAGTATCTGACCATAAAGGATTTCATCCCCGATAGTCAGCACTTCTGCTTTTATTTGTTGCATAGATTTCTTCAGGTCTCTGCCCTGAAAGTACTGGAATAATAGAAAAATGTTCAGCTACCGGAGGATGAGTCTTACCGTTCCTTCTGAATTTTTGCCCTGGTAGCGTACGTGGTATATTCCTGCGGGGAGCTGATCACGGTCAAATTGAACAGCTGGCATGCCTCGCAGAGTCTTTTGCTGTAGTAACTGACCGGTACTGTTAAACAGGCTTATGAACACTTCACCATCGGGTATTCTGCCGAAATCGAGCGTCCAGCCTGTACGTGCAGGGTTTGGATATAGCGAGACGGCCTTATCTTCCTCTTCAGGCAGCGCCGTAATTTCTGAAAGGGTCAGTATCCGGAACTCTGATGCTGAACACCCATCTGTGGCCGTCACCGTGAGCATAACCTCGTAGCGGCCGGCATTTTCAAAGAAATGTATAGGCATCACCTCATCCGAGCTGGTACCATCTCCAAAGTCCCAGTGGTAGTTAAGGGCCCCTTGGTTATCTGGCAAGAAGGTAATGTCACGAACGCCCCAGGAGCTGCTGCTGTCTGCAGTATAGGTGAATGTGGCCTCCGGTGCCCGCATAGTAATGTCTACGGCTACCATAGAGGAGAGCAGCAGGCTGTCAAGCCCGGCGATATACACGGTTGTGTCCCTGGTGAGAGCAGGTAACAGTAATGAGGTGCCTTTACGGATAAGCTTTGTCCCCATGGCATCACTAAAAAAGGCAAAATATTCGCCACCTTCCGGAGTTATCAGCAAGTTCTCGCCGCGGCAAACCGCTGTGTCCTGCACGGCAGGCAGGGGAGAGGCTACAGAGGTGAATACCTCTTCCTGCAGTTCGCTGCAGCCACTCGCGTACGTGGTTTCCAGACGAATACGGAAAGATCCCTCACTGGTCAGAGGTAGCCATATCTGTGGTCCATGTCCCAGGTATACATTGTCTTTATACCAATAATAATCATCTGCGGTCCCCTCAGCCCTGAGCCAGCCAGCGGCGTTCGCATGGATCCCGGTAGTATCAGGAAGCAGTGTAAAGGAAGCATCGGTTTCCGTAACATTCACCCTCACTGTTACAGGCAGGCTTTCGTAGGGTCCTGCGGCATTGGTGATATAGAAAACCGTGTCTTTGTACAAGCTTCCGGTTTTTATCTGAGCACCCTGCGCAACCGCGGCCCCGGCCGGCCATGTGCTGTACATTTTCAGCAAGCTGCTGTTATCTGCCTCCAGTGTGGCAGACTCTCCCGGACAAAGCCTGAAGGTGGAGGGGATCCCGGGCTTTTCATTTCGTTGGACCACTACCAGATTTTTCTGTGCTACATCTGAGCATCCTGTGGCAGCGGTAGCCGTAAGGTGAATAGTATAAGTGCCCGGGGTCTCATATAGGGGGGAGGGAGAGCGTTTACTACTATAGTATCCATTCCCGAAATCCCATGAGTAAATACTGGCATCCTCACTGGTATTTTGCAATGAAATGGCTGCCGGTCCGCTTTCGTCCAGCATAAGCGTATCATTTGCCCACTCAAAAGAAGCCCTAGGTTCCGTAATGTGAACCTCTATAGCGCCTACCGGTCCCAGCCAGAGCGAATCCGCCTGACGATAATACACGGTGGTATCACGGCTGAAGCCCGGTGAGGTGAATGTAGCATCTTCGAATACCATGTCTGTGCCAGCCACGTCACGGTAGTAGCGGAACATCCTGCCACCTGGCGGGCTAATGGAAACAGGCAGTCCGGGACAGCTATTCATGGTGATACCCACAGGCGGTTTGGAAGCCAGTTCCTGCATAATAGTCTTTGCTTCCTGCACCTTTCTGGCTAATTGTTCTGCATCAGAACCTACAGTTAGCACCAGGGTGACTGTTTTGCTTTCGTATGCATTAAGGTTTCCTACCTGTACACCTGCCAGCTGAGCCACATCATTGCCCTCCGCGCCGCTTTCATAGCGAGGGGTTTCCTGTAGGAGCAGGTTGCGTTTGGTTTCCCTGTCAAATACTATCGGTATGTCTACCCGCTTAAAGTTTTTGTCTCTAACTACCAGGGCGTTAGGTTTCCACTCGCCCCCCTGCAGCAAAGCTACGCCAGCCACGGCCGTGTCAGACTGGGTGTACTGGAGCTGCAGGCTGTCTATTGACCTCACCAGGTTATCCACTCCTTCTCCCAGGTCAAAGTCAGTATACAGACCAAAGTGAAAGTCATTGATAAGACTATCTGAGCGATTGGTGATACGATACTCCACCAGCAGGTAGTCCTCATATGTAGCGCTGGTGGTGTCTGCATAGACCTTTTGCTCTACCAGAAGGCCCCATTCCTTATCTTCTGTCCACTGCAGGCGTACATCCGGATCAGCTATGCTGTTGTTGTACAGACTATAGGAGCTCCGGGCATTAAAATCTTTATTCCTGGCAAACGTGCGGAAGTCATTGGGTAGGTTATCGGCCTCCTGTCCTGACCCTGAAGCCATGATAATGCCGGCATTATAGCTGATAACGGTGTTTTGATGGAGAATGCCTTCGCCCTGCCAGCTTTCCTGGTAGGCTACCTCACCTTTTTTGCCAAAGCTGGCCCCAAGTTGTCCATTGTACACGGTAATGGGGTCATCAACCAGTTGAAAGCGTATTACCTGAAAGTCCCGGTAGTTAATTCCCTCATAATCCAGTCGCAGCGTGATCACCGATCCGTTCTCGAGTTCATCAGACAGGTTGATAACAAATGGGGCTGGGTCATTAGTAAAATGCTGTCCTTTAGCAAGATCACCAATTCTTACGAAGTCCTGCCCGATGGTGACCCCTTCGGTCATGCTGCTGAGGGTAACCCTGAGCAGAGAAGCATCGGCTAAATAGTTCGTAAAGCTTGCCGTCAGAGCAGCTTCATCACCTGGAAAAAGGTAACTGCCATAAGGTCCTTTTATCTCAATGTCCCTGGCCCTAACCGAAGGCAGGTGGGTTTCAGTCAGGGCTCGCTCCATATTCAGGCGGCCCTTGCCCATCAGGCCAAGGAAAGGGGCATTTTCCGGGAGGTAATAAATATCATCAGAGGTGATCCGCAGTTGTTCCATCACTTCCACTGCGCTCATGCCGGGGTAGCGCGACCGGATAAGGGCAGCGGCACCACTTACAAGGGGGGCGGCAAATGAGGAGCCCCAGAAACTTGCGTAGTTGTCATCCAGATAGGTAGTGTAATTAAAATCTCCCGGTGCTACTATATCTACAGATGAATGGTAGGTAGCCCAGGAGGTTTTCTTATCATTTATATCCACAGCCCCCACCGAAAGTACGTAGTCGTAAGCCGCGGGAAAGAACTCGAGATCGCCCGCCGTATTACCCGCTGCAGCTATTACTACTGCATCGCGGTCCAGCACTGCGTAGTTAATTATATCCTGTATGTACTGGCTATAGCGGCCCTGTCCGCCCCAGCTCAGGTTTATAACCTGACACCCCTGGTCGGCTGCGTAGGCTATGGCCTCATACCCTCTATTGAAGTTGTAGCCTTCGTCAGTATAGATTTTTATGGGTAGAAAAGAGGAGTAAAAGCCCGTGCCAGCCATGCCGATTCCGTTTTGGGGAACACCGGCTGCTAATCCGGCCACGGCAGTGCCATGCTGACTGTTGCCGGGGTCATGAGGGTCATTATCGCCATCGGCAAAGTCCCATCCGCGGTAGTTGTCCACGTAGCCATCGCCATCATCATCCACGCCATTCGGCGGGTCGGAGTCATTGAATGCCATATTACCTGCCAGGTCGGGGTGGCTATAGCGTACCCCGGTATCCAGTATGCCTATTTTAATGTCCGGGCTGCCACGCTCAATGTCCCAGGCCTGGTAGGCACGAATGGGCGAGAGGTAGTCCTGCTGCCCTCCGGGAATGGCTTCGGGATCATCAGGCACAAGCAGGGGTTGAGGCAGGTGGTAGCGTTCGGCATAGAGCACCCCGGGTGTTGCACGGGCCTGTTGCAGTGCCGCCTGGAGGTCTGTGCCCTCGGGCAGGTGTATTATATAAAGGTCTTCAAGGGGGTGTGACGTACTGCTTCGTGCGGCAGGTCTGCCTTTTGGCGAAGCCGGGAGGTAATCGAATGGCTGCATGATGGACCTGGCCCCTGTACGCTTTTGAATACGTGCCAGAACAGCCCTTCTGTTAATCGTGGTGCCTGTGCGAGATTGAGCGTTATCTTTATCATGGACATTTCCTATACGTACCACAATACGGTCCGCGGCATAGGGGGCTTCCTGCCTGGCTAGGGCAGTTTGCGCTCCCAGCATCACAGAGAGCCAGACCAATAGGTAAATATACCGGATCACAGACACTTATAGTTATTCGTAGGTTTCTACAAATATATTTTTAAATAATGACAAATGATGTCCTGAATTAGGTCAGAATCCTACATCATAAGGTCTTTACTGTTATCAGTACCCCGTTTCCTCTCTTTTTTGTTCCTTAAACTTTATATTCGCTGGAAATTACAAGGAATAAACAATGGATTTTTACCAGAAACATAAAGAAACCCTGGACAAGGCCATCAGTGCCTTGCATGAGCGCAAATTTTTTGCTCAGTACCCTGAACACCCCAGTCCCAAGATATACGGGGAAACAGCCGATGAGGACGGTCGTAATAAGTTCAAAGGTATGCTGAACAGTCGCTTTGACGAACTGCTGCAAGGTGAGCCTGAAGCCTGGATTGGCGAGGAGGAATCACCCTACCTGAATGATAAACTGAATGTAAGCTATCCTTCTTTCTCAACGGAAACCCTGGTAAGCCGCGGACTGGCTTCGTTTAGCCAGTGGCGCAAGCTGTCTCCTGTAGAAAGGGCGGGCCTGTTGGTAGAATCACTTGATAAGGTACGTGAGCGGTTCTTTGAAGTGGCCTATGCAACCATGCACACTACTGGACAAGGATACATGATGGCTTTTCAGGCTTCAGGCCCGCATGCTGCAGACCGTGCACTGGAGGCAGTAGCTATGGGACTGGAAGAAATGACCCGCGTGCCGAAAAACTCATTTTGGGATAAGCCCATGGGGAAATTTAACATACAGCTTAATAAGGAGTGGCGCGCCGTGCCTAAAGGCCTTAGCGTGGTGATAGGTTGCTCTACCTTCCCTACCTGGAACTCGGTGCCCGGCATTTATGCCAGCCTGGTTACGGGTAACCCCGTGATCGTGAAGCCTCACCCCGGCGCTATTCTGCCTATTGCTATTTATGTAGCCGAGGTACAAAAGGTGCTTAAGGAAAATGGCCTTGACCCTACTATCTGTCAGCTTGCGCCTGATACTTACAGTAAGATGATTACGAAGGAACTGGCCGAGCACAAGGATGTGAAGCTGATCGACTTCACCGGCAACAGCGAATTTGGCAGCTACCTGGAGGGACTGAAAGGCAAGACGGTATTCACGGAGAAAACAGGTGTGAACTCCGTGATCCTGGACAGTGCTGAGAATATAGATGAGGTGGCAAAAAACCTTGCTTTCTCGGTGAGCCTGTACAGCGGACAAATGTGTACCGCTCCCCAAAACTTCTTCATCCCCGACAGCGGAATCAAAACGGCTGACGGAGTAGTGTCTTTTGAAGACTTTGCCCAAAAGCTGGCGGATAATATCACCGGCCTGGCAAATAACCCTAAGGCGGGGCCTTTTGTACTGGGAGCTATACAGAACCAGAACACCTGCTCGCGTGTGGACGAGGCAAAATCATTGGGTGATAAAGTGTGGCTGGAGTCTGCCACTATTGAGAACCCTATGTTCAAAACAGCGCGTACGGCAACGCCCGTGGTGTTGGAAGTGACCTCGGCAAAGAAGGATGTCTTCTCAAAGGAGCTCTTCGGGCCTATCGTGTTGCTTATCCGTACGAAGGATACAGGCGAGTCCATTGCTATGGCACGTGACCTTGCTATGGAGCACGGAGCTATTTCATGCGGCGCCTATACCACTGATCAGGCGACCAAAGAGGAGATCATGGACCAGATGGGACTGGCAGCCACACCTGTTAGCTTCAACCTGACCGGTGGCATCTATGTGAACCAGAATGCCAGCTTCTCAGATTTCCATGTAACAGGTGGTAACCCGGCTGGAAATGCCAGCTTCACTAACCCTGAATATGTGGTGAAACGCTTCACTATGGTAGGCTTTCGCGAGCCTGCTAAAGCCGAAGCGTAAGCTTCTATACGGTAACTATTATCGAAACCGTCCGCTGCCCAGCGGACGGTTTTTTTGTGCCCGCTCTTCTGAAAGAATCCGGTGCCGGGTGAGGGTGGCTTTGGATAAATAGTTTTATAGCGTTCAACTTTCAATTAAAAATGAAGTGGGTGCCGGGCCATTTTTCCCCTGGTGATCGTCTGCTTTACCTGGATTTTGCCTGTGGTGAACGTAAAAGGTGACTGAAAAAGGAAGTATTGAGAGGAGAATTGAAGTTGTAAATAGAAAATTAGTAGATGGTAAGTGTTTTCTGGTCGATAATTATCCCGGCATTAGTCTAAAACATGGCCTGCTGCGGGGTGGTGTCCCGCATCACATACATTTTCCCGGTATATTAGTATAAACCAACTATCGATAATTAAGGTACAATTTTATTAACCCCTTACATATCGTGAGAACACCATCATCTTACAACAAAAAGGAAAGAATTCAGACAGAGGATTCTTTCATGAAAATGATCCTCGAATACGTAGAGCAGCAGCTATCTACAGGCACCAGCAGGGAGTCTATCAGAAAGGAGCTAATGCTTAGCGGCTTCGATGAGGAAAGCGTAGAACTCGTCACTGAAGTGGCGGAGAGTAACTGTCAGGTACGCTATGTGCATAAGCGTAATCAGGACATGGTACACGGCCTTTTTTTCGCTCTGGCTGGCATGGTCCTGTTGTATAACCCCATGGGTATGGGTATGTCTACTTTACTGTTGGGGGGCCTCTTGCTCATTGCCGGGCTACTACTAATGGTCACTCACCTGCCTGAGGCTTTCAGGTAGGTTCCTATGTGAAGTATGGAGATTTTAATAGGTACATGGAAGCCAGATCTCCAGCTTCATGCCCTTATCATATTGGATGAAGGGTTTGATGGTACCGCTCATGCTGCTTACATGGGTTTCCAGCCATCTCAAAATGGTGCTTTTGCTCTCTTCGGGCAAAAGTTCCATTTCCATTGCATTCTCTGAGGGGTCATCATCCAGGAAGCGGATCAGCACATTCTCATCAGCAAACTCAAAGTGGAGGTGTACCTCGCGGGCTCGCTTACGGAAGAAGCTGTTCATTATCAGAAGCCCGCAAATACGAAAGATCATCTGCTCTATTCGGTCTATGTACCGGAACCACTCCTCATTAGCCGTAATATTCAGGTGCAGGCCGGCCCCTTGGAGTTGCTCTTCGCTGAACATTTCTCTCAGCGTTTCCACCACGCCCTCCATTTCAAGGGACTCGGGTTTCATATAAGATTGCAGCACTGCGGCAAAAAACTCCTGCCTGTTCAGCATGAACAGGCATTCTTCTATAAGAGAGGTGGTTTGAGGAAGTTCCTGGTCTGCCGTCTGAAGTTCAATGCCTTTCAGGTTAGCGATAAGCTCCTGTTGTTGCTTTAGGTAATAATCCTTCAGCCACTCGCCTATCGTATTTTGCTGTTGTTCGTGCAACTCATCTTTCAGGTTCAGTACATTATCCAGATCGTCCGATACACTCTCCAGAGTGTCCTGCAGAATCTTGTAATTGGCCACCTTTACCTGCATACGCAGGTAGTCCTGGTATTTCAGACTTATAAAATAAGGAAGAATGGCAATACAAACCGCAAATATCGTAACGATAACGGCGAGGATTACATACGGATCAGTGAATAGCTGATTCATGGTTCATCTTGACAGACATAAAAATACAAAAATATCATTAAGAATGGCGCGATGAACGAGGCAATTAAGACGCGGCGTGTCTTTTCGCATGAAAAGGAGGCACTTAAACACCCTGCGGCTGCAAGTATTTTGTAGTCATGGCTCAAAAACCATAGACTGTTTGTAAGGAAATGAGTATCAGGGCCATAAATGTAAGCCCCATTCCGGCAAAGATCATCAGTGCCAGCCCTACATGGTCTGGCTTGAAAAAATCACCAGCTTTTTTGAAGGGTTTGAGATCAATGGGCACGGGGCGTATACCTGAGTTTTCCTCCTCTTTAACACAGGCCTTGTAGAGATCCTCTGTAAGGTCATGAAGTACTTCGTCCTGCATGGTCAGCAGTTCGTAAAATTCTTTTGAGGTAGCTTTCTTTACCGCAAATTCTTCCAGCGAGCTTTCGTTTAGCGAATCTCCGATAAAGTCCTCAATCAGACGTATGTCATGTTCTTTAAGTGACATATGACAAATTATTAATGGTTGAGCATTTTTCGATTCATTAACAATCGACCATATTTCTTTTAAAATTGACAGTTAAAACCTCTAAAGAATAAAATTTTTCTAATTTATCAGGTCGATGTTGTTAGCTGTTGTTTTTGGCGTAAAGTGTTGTTGTTCAGTTAGTTTGTATAACTGTTTAAACACTTGAAATGATTTAAAAAAATTATGATAAAAGGAATTTTTTTAACCTGACGAATTTTGTGCCGTAGATTATAGGAGTGGAGCACTTTACTTCCCGCCTTTTTATTGCGGGAAAATCAAGCGCTATATTTGCACTTTTTAAATCAGTCAGATTAATAGTATGCTCGTAGTATTAAGCCCTTCCAAAACTCAGGATTTCTCGGCAGATGCCGCTTCATATTCTCATTCTCAGCCGGTTTTTGCAGAGGAGAGTGAAAAACTGGTAAAAATACTTCGCAAAAAATCCGAAAATTCCCTTGGGAAACTTATGGACATCAGCCAAAACCTGGCCGAGCTTAATCATGAGCGATTCCAGAACTGGCAGCTCCCCTTCAATGAAAAGAACAGCCTGCAGGCGCTGCGCGCTTTTAAAGGGGATGTGTATACTAACATCCGGGTGGATGAGTACAGCAAGAAGGATTTTGAGTTTGCTCAGGATCATATCCGCATACTTTCCGGGCTATATGGAATACTGAAACCGATGGACCTGATACAGCCCTACCGGCTGGAGATGAAAACCCCGCTGAGCAATACGAGGGGTAAAGACTTATATGCTTTCTGGGGTGAGCGTCTGGCTAAGGACCTGGCTGCCGAACTGGAGCAACACGATAATCCGGTTCTGGTAAACCTGGCTTCCCAGGAATATTTTAAGGCGCTGAAGCTGAAGAAAACTAGTATTAAAGTGGTGACGCCACATTTCAAGGAAGATCGTGACGGTAAGCTGCGGGTGATTGCCTTGTTTGCAAAAAAAGCGCGTGGAGCAATGGCGGACTACGTGGTACGTGAGCGTCTCACTGAGCCTTCAGGCCTGGCAGGCTTTGACTATGAAGGATACGCTTTCCGTGAAGACTTGTCTGACGAGGAAAATCTCATTTTTGTAAGGTAACATCGCATCATTTGACCATGGGCCGCGTTACTCTCCCAAATACTTACTATGTCTTATATAGATGACATTTTGTCAAGGCTTTTTCCGCGCAAAAACCGGCATGCCAGTGTGGTGCATGAGGTGATACGCCGCAGCGAGGACTATATGGGGCGTTATCGTGAATGGGTGGACACAGGCGCCGGGCTGTGGATGCAGGAGATGGGAAAAGCCTATTACTATAAGCAGGCAGGTATTGGGCATCAACTGGAAGTACACCTGCTGCATAGCCCTTATGCCAATGGCTTTGCGGTATTTTTTCAGGAAGAGGTAGCCAGGCAGCAGGCCCGCTTCATACTTGACCAGCTCAGAGACAGGGTACTGAACAGCGGCTACAGACTGGCACAGTCAGACCGCAGGGTAACCGAACGGGATAACAAGGTGAAGGAAGTTGAAAAACACTACCTGAAGCCCCCCCTAAGTAATCAGTCTGATGACATAGACCAGCTTTATGGCAACGTGGCTATCGAGCTTATCTTTGTTAATAATCGTGCAGACCATCTAAAGCTTACGGCCAGTGTTTATTCTGACCGGCTGTATAAAGAGGCAAAACCTTTTGATGAACTGGCCAGCGCTCTTTTCGATAAGCCTGATGCAGCCTGATCCCGCACTTTTCTCTCATTTCACTAAAAAACATATACCGCCTTTGAGGACTACGGAAAAACTATAAAATTAGGGATTCGTAGACCAAATTACCGGCCTACGATCCGGTACGATAATAAGTAATGATGACTATGAAACGATTGATGATGATAACGGCCCTGATGGCCGTCTGCGCTCTTAGTGCTTTTACATTTTCCGAAAAAGGTATTTTCGATACCGGTCTCAGGATTACGGTAATCGACGAACTGGGCAACCCTGTGGAAGGGGCAACGGTGAAGATCTTTGCCAATGAAAAGGATTACCGTGCCGGGGAGAACCTGGTACAGGAGCCTCAGACCTCTGATGAAAAAGGCCGGGTAACCTTTAAAGATCTTGAGTCGAAGGTATATTTTGTCGATGCCCGCAAAGGCGACATGAATAATAACAGCGCGGGTGTTCAGACGGACAAACTGAAAGAGAAGCGGCTAAATAAGGTCAATATTGTCATTGAATAAATAAACCTTCTCAAAATAATGAAACCATCTGCCTCCTAGGTTTGCCCGGGCAGGTGGTTTTTTTATTACCACACTATGAAGAACTCACCATTTGACCTTTGTAAGAGGCTGAACAGCTACGTGAGTACGTATCCTGAAGAGCAGGAGTTTCTCAAACGCTTTCTTTCCCTGCTGGAGCAACACCCCACCGATTGTTACTTCAGGGAGCTTCCTCATGCTCACATAACAGGCTCAGCATGGATCATTAACCCGGCGGCCGACAGGGTACTGCTGTTACATCACCGCAAGCTGGACAAGTGGCTGCAACCGGGCGGCCATGCGGATGGCGACCGGGATATATTGCAGGTAGCTCTGCGGGAGGCTCAGGAAGAGACGGGGGCAGAGCAGCTTACTTCCCTAATGGATGGAGCTGTCTTTGACCTGGACATACACCGCATACCTGCCCGAAAGCAGGAGCCCGCCCACTTTCACTTCGATGTACGCTTTTTATTTTCGGCAGACGACGCTTCATCGTTACAGCGAAATAATGAGAGTCGTGAACTGGCCTGGATATTACTGGAAGAGGTGGGAGAGAAATGTGACTATAACAGAAGTATACTGAGGATGGTTGAGAAGACCCTGGCAATGAAATAAATCTGCATCAATGAACGATTTTTTAATATATGGCGCCTACGGTTTTACGGGTAAATTGATAGCCCGTAAGGCGCACGAAAAAGGACTGGCTCCCTTGCTTGCCGGTCGAGATGAGGAAAAAACGAAGGAAATAGCTACCGAGCTGGGCCTGCCCTGGCGTGCCTTTTCCCTGGGTGACAGCCAAAGTCTGGATGAGGCACTGAAAGGTAAGAAGGCCGTGATCCATGCGGCCGGTCCGTATAGTGCCACGGCTAAGCCTATGGTGGAGGCCTGCCTGCGTAATGGTGTGCATTACCTGGATATAACCGGTGAACTGGAGGTGTTTGAGTACCTGGCTACGCTTGATAGCCAGGCGAAGGAGAAGGGCATAGCCCTGGTACCCGGCACTGGCTTTGATGTGGTGCCTACGGATTGCCTGGCGGCACATCTGAAAGAACAATTGCCAGACGCCCACCTGCTGGAACTTGCCTTTAAGGGAGGCAGCAACATGTCACGAGGCACAGCCCTCACCATGCTGGAAAATATCCACAAAGGAGGTGCAGTACGCCGTGATGGAGCTATAACCAAGGTGCCCGGCGCCTGGCGTACCCGGGAGATACCCTACAGGAAAGATAAAAGCAGCCTAAGCGTGAGCATACCCTGGGGCGATGTGTCCACGGCTTATCACAGCACCGGTATCCCTAATATTATCGTATACACAGCTACTTCTCCCAAGTCACTGAAAATGATGCGACTAATGAGACACATCGGCTGGCTATTAAAAGGCGGTCCCCTGAAGTCTGTTGCTGAAAAGCAAATACGGAAAAAAGTGAAAGGCCCTGACGACGAGGCACGAAAGAATAACCGCTGTTATGTATGGGGCGAGGTGAAAAATCACGACGGGGAGGTAAAGCAGGCTGTGCTGGAAACGCCCGAGGCCTACCGCCTCACGGCCGAATCGGCCCTGCTTGCCGCACAAAAAATCATGCAGTCGAAGGATAAAAGCGGCTTTATGACCCCCTCTATGGCCTTTGGAAAGGATTACGTACTGGAAATAGAAGGGGCGGAAAGAAAAGACCTATAAGGGAAACCATATTTTTATTTTTGGTTTCCGTGCTGTAATTTGCTGCTCTTAACCCCTCAGTATTACTATGGACTTTTCACTGGACGCCTTCTGCTATTCTACTGTTATCCAAACCCGCTGGTCTGATTTTGACATGCTGGGCCATGCTAATAATGCCGTATACATTACCTGGCTGGAAACAGCCCGTATGAACTACGTACTGGAGGTAGGTGGCTGGGACCACCGCGAATATGGTATGGTAGTAGCTCATGTGAGTATAGATTACAAAAGGCCGGTAGAGATGAAACATTCCCGACCGGAGGTACTCATCCGCACCTCCCACCTGGGCAAGAGCAGTTTCAAGCTGGACTACGCCATAATATCAAGGGGGAAAGACGGAGAGGTGACCCTGCATACCCTGGCCCATACCGTTATGGTAACGCTGGATCCTGTAAAGGGTACCCCCATACCCCTGCCGGACATGCTTCGCAAACAGCTTTCGGGAGGCAACACTGAAACCTCCTCTGCAAAATAAGCGTTCTATCTGTTCGTTCCAGCAATCAACAACCTGTTGCCGTTCAGTATGAGCGGCTTGTGAAATAAACGATCGAATAGAGTATGTTACGTTATATACTTTTACTGGGCGGGGCCCTGCTATTTTTGCACCCTGCCAACGCCCAAACAGAGCAGAAATCTCAGGCTGCAGAAAAACTGGATGCCCTGATGGATGAACGCGATGCTCTTCTGGAGCAGTACCAGGAGTATGAGCAAACCAATAGCTCCTTCTGGGGCACCAAGTCCAAGAGTGACCTGCGCAATATCATCTCCACTCTTAAGGGTATCATCAGGAAAGATACTGAGATCGTGCGTGCCGTGCGTGCCTCTCAGGTCAATAAGGAGAGTTCTTACATCACCCAAAACCACTTCACTTCCAAGCGAATAAACGAGCTGGAAGCAGAAGTGGGGAAATACCAGTCACTGGCAAACCGCCGCTACAAAGAAATAGCTGACCTGGAAAAGGCGGCCAATAAGGATTCCTCCTTTCGCTTCAAATATCACCTGACCATACTTATCAGTATCTTCTTAGCGGCAGGTATGGCCTTTTTTGCCTACAAGTATATCCAGTTGCAGCGAAATCAACGCTCTGCAGCTTCTGCTATGTAAAGCAAAGCCTTTATATTTATCCCGGAATTTGT
This sequence comes from Roseivirga sp. BDSF3-8, assembly GCF_041449215.1. NCBI lineage: Bacteria > Pseudomonadati > Bacteroidota > Cytophagia > Cytophagales > Roseivirgaceae > Roseivirga > Roseivirga sp. BDSF3-8. Next base: position 3,335,166 of record NZ_JBGNFV010000001.1, read on the forward strand.
CTGCTTTCTTACCTTCCCGCATAGGGTAGGGCCCTCTTTTTTTGTCAATGATAAGGCGGGCAGGTATATTTAAAGAAAAATATAAAATGAGAAACGGGCAACGCGTCCTTCCGGGATTCATCCTTCTTACGGTTCTATTCACTTCACTTCTTCTTTTTATTTACGGTACGCAGGCCCCGATCCTGCTGCCATCAGTGCCTGATGCTTCGGTGCTATTACAGAAAGAGACCGAACTGGCAGAGGTGGAAAGCCGCGAAGGCCGCGAAAGCTACGAGGCAGCCATGCTGCGCAACCCTGTTACCGGTCTCATTCCGGCTAATATCCGGAGTCGGGAACTGGCCTACAGCCGCCGGCTGCCACAGGTGGACGGCCAAAGCCTGCGTACGGCGCGTACCGGAGCGGAAGACTGGAGGCGTGTAGGTCCTGTAAATGTAGGAGGCCGTACCCGTGCGGCCGCTATGGACGTGAGAAATGAGTCCATCATGCTGGCCGGTGGCGTATCCGGTGGCATGTGGCGCAGCAGCACGGGGGGTGATAGCTGGACTAAAGTGACTGGGCAGACGGAGGTGCAAAGCGTTACCTCACTTGCGCAGGACCCACGCTCCGGATACGAGGATACGTGGTACTATGGCACTGGTGAGATCCGGGGCAATACGGCCAGCGGAGGGCAGGCGCCCTACCGAGGAAACGGTATCTATAAATCAACGGACAATGGCCAAAGCTGGCGGCCCCTTCCCTCCACCCAATCCGACACGCCCGAATCGCTGGACAGCCCCTTTGACTATGTAAACCGGATAGTGGCAGACCCCACTGCTATCACTCCTGATGGAGCGGTGTACGCGGCCGTCCTTGGCGGCATATACCGCTCCCTGGATGGGGGCGCTTCCTGGCAACTGGCCCTGGGTGGTAACCTCAGTAATGAGAGCAGTCGCTTTACCGATATTGCCGTTACCAGTGAGGGACACTTCTATGCTACCTTTAGCAAGGTGGCTATTGTGGGTCAGAGTAATATCGCCGGCATATTTTTCTCACAGGATGGCTACGTATGGCGCGAGATTACGCCCCTTAATTTTCCGCCTGCTTTTGAGCGGATCGTTATTGGTATTTCGCCGTCCAATGAAGACATTGTGTATTTTCTGGCCGCATCTACTCAGGACTACCTCGGGCGCTATAACCGTGCCACTGACCGCTGGTCTAACCGCAGCCAGAATCTCCCGGCCTTTGGAGGCCGCGTAGGGGATTTTGATACCCAGGATAGCTTTAACATGCTGCTGGCGGTACACCCGCAGGATGAGAATATCGTATTTCTGGGAGGGACTAACCTGTACCGCTCCCGGGACGGGTTTAACTCGACGGAGCAGACTGCCTGGATAGGGGGATATGCTACCTCTAACGATGCCGGTATTTACCCCAACCATCATCCGGACCAGCATGAGATCGTGTTCTTTAACAGCAGCCCTAACCGCATGCTATCGGCGCATGACGGCGGCCTTAGCGTGACCACGAACTGCCTGGCAGAGGAGGTGCTGTGGCAGGAGCTGAATAACGGCTATGTGACTACGCAGTTCTACACGGTGTCGCAGGATGAGATCGAGGTGAATGATCGTATCACAGGAGGCCTGCAGGATAATGGCTCTTATACTACTTTTGATGATGACCCCAGCCAGCCATGGGCGCGCGTGCTGAGCGGTGACGGAGGATTTACTGCCGTTACGCAAAACGGGGCGGTATACTATTTCTCTTTTCAGAACAGCCAGATATACCGCGTTACCCTCAACCAGGAAGGTGGTATCACCAACTTTGCCCGGATAGATCCTGTGAACGCCGGGCTGGCTGAGGGACAGGAATATCTCTTTATTAACCCCTTTGTACTGGATCCGAATAACCAGAACCGGATGTACCTGGCAGCGGGAGACGTGGTATACCGCAATAGCAGCCTGCTGCAGATACCTCCCGGTTCGCAGGACCCCACCCCGGTAAACTGGGAGCGGCTGCGCAACACGTATATTGCCCAGGGACAGATCACGGCCATAAAGGCCTCCCGTGAGCCTGCTAATGTGGTGTACTATGGCACTAATACCGGTAAGGTGTATGTGATCACTAATGCCCAGTCGGGCAACTACTCGGTAAGGGACGTTACGAGCCCCTTTTTCCCACAGGATGAGACTGGTAACTCTGCGGGTTATGTGGCTTCTATTGGCATTAACCCTGTAAACGCTTCACAAAGCCTGGTGGCCTTCTCTAACTATGGTATTAACAGCATCTTTTATAGTGCTGACGGGGGTGCGAATTACCAGCCGGTGTCCGGTAACCTGGAGGAGAATCCTGATGGCAGCGGCAGTGGCCCCAGTGTACGCTGGGTAGAGATCATTCCCCTGGAGGGGGGTGGCTACCTGTATCTGGCCGGCACCAGCACGGGGTTGTACTCTACCACGGAGCTTAATGGCATGCAGACGGTGTGGGAACAGGAGGGACCCTTTGAGATAGGGACGAATGTGGTGCCTATGGTTTCTTACCGCTCTACCGACGGCCGCATAGTAGTGGCTACCCACGGTAATGGCGTGTTTGCTACGGAGATAGCCAATGCCCTGCCCTTTGCTACCCGGGAGGAGAGCCCCTCTGTTGAGCTGGAGCAGAACTATCCTAACCCGTGGAGGGCGGGCAGCGAATTCCCCTATACTTTTATACCGGTGAATATCCCTCAGAATGGTGTGGGTCGCGTGAGGATATATGATAGCCAGGGGCGCCTGATACGTACCCTGCTGCAGGGCGTACTACCCGAAGGCAAGCAGACCCTGGTGTGGGACGGAAAGAATGGCTCGGGGGGCGATGTGGCCGCCGGTACCTACATCTGTCGCCTGGAATTTGAAGAGGAAGTGCTTGCCCGGCGCATTGTGCTACTGAGATAAAACACTAAAATGCCCGCCTTTTTGGCGGGCATTTGTATTTTGCATACGCTTATGACACCAGAAGATATCAGCTATATAGAAAGCCAGTTAAAAGTGACCCTGCCGGATCACTATACAGATATGTTACTCAGGTACCCGGAGGATCTGAAGCAACTGGATCATCATGGGGAATATCTTATAGACGACCCCTACTACCTCATCAGGCTCAATACCATGTTTGGCCGTAGCGGCGTGCCGGAAAAGTACTTCGCGATCGGGCATAACCTGGGGGGTGATTATTACTTCATACAACTTAACAGCGAGGAGACCACGGTCTATTACTTTGACCATGAGGAAACGGCGGATTCAGAGGCCGAGCACTATTGGGATGAGTCACTGAATAAGGAGCATGACAACCTGGAGGAATATAAGAACTGGCTGATTGAAACGCTTGGGGGCTGAAAGTGCCCCTGTATCAGTTACTAACTATTAATAAAATGGGGAGGGTCCGGAAAGGATCGGCTTTTTTAGCATAAAAAAAACCCCGGAGGCTATCAACAACCGGGGCCAACTATCAACCTTAAAATAAACGCTGAAAAAACGGGATCACTAACAGGGCTTTCCCCTATCATTACGGTGAACCGTTAATTCATATTCAAAGCTACAATCTCCCGGCAGGTTCGCCAACCTATAATCCTTCGTTCAAATACGGTGTAACTTTTTACAGGCTTAGTTAAAAAATTTCCTGATTAATAGCCTTAGTATCCCCCTGTGCCCCAGGCACCCCTGCAGGGGGCATGGCAGATTTTGCCATACCTTTCGTAATCAGGCAGAAAAAGATTTCCGCATAGTATAAATCTGTCATCATGGCCTTATATCGGGGGCATAATTCGGGGTACAGACCATTATCCAGGTATATGGGTGGGTCTTCGATTGTAATTATCTGGTTGTTAGTTTATTAGGTTGTAGATAGGAGTAATAAGCTAAAGGAAGTTACAGCGATCCAAAAAGTATAAGGCACTAATCCGGTGCCAGAAAAAATTCCCGTTTCTACCAGTATGGCAATCAGCATCAGCAGGATAGCAAGCCCCCTGGCATAGGGCTTATGTTTTCGTTTTATTTTCATCCTCTTTCGTGGCTTAGTCCCATACAGGGTTCATTTTCGGGCCAAGTTCGTAAAAAAGGTATTAAAATAGTACATTTGCGGTGCCTCGCAGAAGGCTATTGAGATATGATGGAAACAGGAAAGGACCTGGAAAAGGCCCGCAAACTTCTTCGTAATGGTGACCTGGTGGCTATACCTACTGAAACAGTGTATGGCCTGGCTGCCAATGCACTGAACCCCCAGGCGGTCACACGGATTTTTGAGGTAAAGAACCGCCCTTCTTTCGATCCTCTTATCGTGCATATTGCCGGAATGGACCGGCTGAATGAACTGACTACTAATGTGCCTGATGCGGCCCTGAAACTGGCGGAGGCTTTCTGGCCGGGCCCTCTTACTCTGTTGCTGCCGCGTAAGCCTGTTATACCGGACCTGGTTACTTCGGGACTGGACACGGTGGGCATCCGGGTGCCGGATCACGCCCTTACACTTGAGTTACTTCGTGACCTGGATTTTCCTCTTGCTGCTCCCAGTGCGAACCCTTTCGGTTATATAAGCCCTACGCGGCCGAGCCATGTAGAGGACCAGTTGGGCACTAAGATTCCCTATGTATTGGATGGAGGGCACTGCGATATAGGTATCGAGAGTACCATTATCGGGTTTGAGAATGAGGAGATCGTGGTATTCCGGATGGGGGGCAAGAGCCTGGAGGAGATAGAAGATGTGGTAGGTAAGGTACAGGTACGCGACCACAGTGCCTCTGACCCGCGGGCGCCCGGCATGCTGAAGAGCCACTACGCCCCGCGCACCCGGCTGAAACTGGTGGATATGGAGGACCTGCTGGACGAACATCTGCTGACAGAGCGTGTTGCTATTCTAAGCTTTCGCGATAGCTTTCCGCAGATTGAAAGCGAGCGGCAGTTTGTGCTCAGTGAAACCGGTGACCTCTCAGAGGCTGCTCGCCGCCTGTTTAGCGGGCTGCGCGAGCTGGACAGGCATAATCCCGGCCTTATACTGGCAGAGCGCGTACCTGACTACGGTCTGGGCCGCGCGATAAATGACCGCCTGCGTCGCGCCTCGGCAGGTTCGGACTGAGCCACACGATTATTTTTTAAAAAGAGATTAACCGTCAAACCATTAGACAGATATATGAAAACGGTAGATTCCTACGACTTTTCAGGAAAAAAAGCCCTGGTGAGGGTGGACTTCAACGTTCCCCTGGACAAAGAGCAGCACATTACCGACGATACGCGGATACGGGCTGCGGTGCCTACCATCAGAAAGATACTCCAGGATGGTGGCTCTCCGATACTCATGTCTCACCTGGGACGGCCTAAGAATGGCCCGGAAGATAAATTCTCCCTTCGCCACCTGGTAGACCACCTTCAGAGTACATTTGGTACTACTGTGCACTTTGCCGATGACTGTGTGGGCGAGCAGGCCCGTGATAAGGCGGCTGCCCTGAAGCCGGGCGAGATCCTGCTGCTGGAAAATGTACGTTTCCATGAGGGGGAGACCAAAGGGGATGAGGAATTTGCTAAAAAGCTCGCCAGCCTGGGCGATGTATATGTAAACGATGCCTTTGGTGCTGCTCACCGCGCTCATGCTTCCACCACAGTGGCGGCGCAGTATTTTGAAGACCGCATGGCGGGATATGTGATGAAGGCGGAACTGGAAAATGCGGATCGAGTACTGGGAGACGCGCAGAAGCCTTACACGGCTATAATGGGTGGGGCCAAGATATCGGATAAAATACTCATTATCGAAAAGCTGCTGGACAGGGTGGATAACCTGATCATTGGCGGCGGCATGTCATACACCTTCTTCAAAGCCATGGGAGGAACTATTGGTAACTCACTGGTGGAAGAGGATAAGGTTGACCTGGCGAATGAACTGATCCAGAAAGCGAAAGAGAAAGGGGTGCACCTGCACTTGCCTATTGACTCTGTGGCGGGAGACGCGTTCTCTAACGATGCGGATACGAAGGTGGTACAGAACCACGCTATCCCCGAGGGGTACATGGGACTGGACATTGGCCCGGAAGCCCGCGAGGTATTTGCGGATGTGATAGCCCGGTCTAAAACGGTACTGTGGAACGGCCCGATGGGTGTGTTCGAAATGCCGGCATTTGCTAACGGTACACGCCGTGTGGCTGAGGCGGTGGTACAGGCCACCGAGCATAATGGAGCATTTAGCCTCATAGGTGGTGGCGACAGCGCAGCGGCTGTTAATACTTTCGGATACGGTGAGCGGGTGAGCTATGTGTCCACGGGTGGCGGTGCGCTCCTGGAATATATGGAAGGCAAAGAGCTGCCTGGCATAGCTGCACTTAAATAATATTCCCCCATATTGCAGGCACCGGCAGCTTTTGCCGGTGCTTTTTTATTTTCAATTGGCAAGCTACAGCGATCCACGGCATATACTGCGACAGTACTGGGGCTACGAGACCTTCAGGCCCCTGCAGGAAGATATTGTACGCGCTTCCCTGGAGGGGAAGGATGTATTGGCCCTGCTTCCCACGGGCGGTGGTAAGTCTGTGTGCTTTCAGGTGCCTGCTCTTGCTAAAGAGGGCATCTGCCTCGTGGTCTCTCCTCTTATAGCTCTTATGAAGGACCAGGTGGCCCAGCTGAACCGGCGGGATATTGCCGCCGTGGCTATCTACAGCGGCATGAAGCCCCGGGAAATTGATATTACGCTGGATAACTGCGTCTACGGCAATATCAAATTTCTCTACGTATCCCCCGAGCGCCTGAAGACGGAGCTCTTTCGGGAGCGCCTGCAGCGCATGAATGTAAACCTTATTGCGATAGACGAAGCTCACTGTATCAGTCAGTGGGGCTATGACTTCCGGCCGCCTTACCTGGAGATAGCCGAGCTGCGCGAGTTGCTACCGGAGGTACCCGTCATAGCCCTTACGGCGACGGCGACCCCAGAGGTGCGGGATGATATACGTGATAAGCTCGCTTTCCGTACGGTGCAGGAGGTGTTTCGAAAAAGCTTCGCCCGTGCCAACCTGTCTTACTCTGTGCGCTATGAGGATAATAAGGACGGCAAACTGCTGGAGATACTCCGGGTGGTAAAGGGCAGCGCGGTGGTGTACGTGCGTAGTCGCAAGCGTACGCAGCAGATAGCGCAGTGGCTCACGAAGCAGGGTATCTCTGCGGACTACTACCACGCGGGGCTTAGCAATGAGCAGCGCGACCAGAAGCAGGATGCCTGGATCAAGAGCCATACGCGGGTGATAGTTGCCACTAATGCCTTTGGCATGGGCATAGACAAGCCGGATGTACGTGTAGTGGCTCACATGGACCTGCCGGACACGCTGGAGGCTTACTACCAGGAGGCGGGCCGGGCGGGCCGTGATGAGAAGAAGGCTTACGCGGTGGTGCTGTATAACCAGGATGACCTTGAGGCCTTGCGCAGCCGTGTACAGCAGGCTTACCCTTCCATCGACTACCTGCGCCGGGTGTATCAGTGCCTGGCTAACTATTATAAGATAGCAGTGGGCAGCAGCCAGATGGAGAGCTATGACTTCGACCTGCAGGCCTTTGCGCATACGTACCGGCTGCAAGCGCTGGAGGCCTACCACGCCCTGAAAAAGCTGGAGGAAGAGGGCTTTATCCAGCTCAATGAAAGCTTCTATCAGCCGAGCCGGGCTTACTTTACGATGGATAACCGCGACTTGTACCGCTTCCAGATAGAGCAGGGGGCTTATGATCCGCTTATCAAGGCGCTGCTGCGGCACTATGGGGGTGAGCTTTTCAGTACGTTTGTGAAGATAGATGAGAGGCAACTGGGTGGCTCTATCGATAAGCCGGCCGGTGAGGTGGTGCGCATGATGAACTTCTTGCACGAGCGTGAGGTGCTCATCTACGACCCTAAGAAGGACCGCCCGCAGGTGACGTTCATTACCGCCCGCTTTGACTCTACCAAACTGCCTATAGACAAGGAACTGCTGGACCAGCGCCGCAAGCTGAATATAGACAAAGCTGAGTCGGTCATTACCTACGTTACGCACCACCACCGCTGCCGTACGCAGATACTCCTGGAGTACTTTGGCGAGATCAATGACGATAGGTGTGGGGTATGCGATATCTGTGTGGAAGAGAAAAAGGCGGGGAAGCTTAGCCCCGAGACTGAAAAGGAAGCCGAAGAGGCTATTATTAACCTGCTAAGTAACAATGGCCCTCTGCTGCCTGACCAGGTGAAGGAAAAGCTGCAAACCGCCCGGCTATCAGCTACGAAAGCGGAGGCCTTTACCCTGTCTCTCCGCCATCTCATAGAGGAGGGCCGTGTGAAGTATGATGAGATGGGCCGGCTAAGGCTTAGTTGACGACTTTTTAATATCTAGGGCTATTATAGTCATTGATAGGGAAAAAGGATAGTTGGCCTAACCTTTTACGTAGGATTTTTATAAGAAAAAGCGTGATAACTCAGGGATAGCCCGATCTCAGCAATTCATTCTCGCCGTCTTCAACTGATATGAATTGCTACCTTTTCTTTTCATAATTCCTTATCGTTATCAAAGGTCTTGGAAGGTGATGAGCGCTTCAGTTTATTTGGTAGATTCTAAAAACTTTTCAAGACGAGAATAATTGTGCTACTTTGTATAGTCAATGAGAAAGGAAATGGATAAGTCTCAGTTAAAATTTACTATTGACGATTTTAGAGCAATCAAAAACGCGGAAATTGATTTAAATGGTATCACGGTAATAGCTGGTGAAAATGGAAGCGGCAAAAGTACCATTTCTAAATTAGTGTATCAGTCTTTGAATGTGTCTAGTAATTTTGATGAGTATGTTGACGCCGCAATCAGTAGAGATTTAAGAAAGCACAATCGGACATTTGACTTTTTAGGTAGAGAGTATTTGAGCCCGAAAGATTATCTTTTACTTAAAAGATATCTTAACAATGCTTCTCATACAGAACAACTCTCTATGTTCGATGAGAATACTGAGTATAGTGATGTTGTTTCTTTTTTAAAGGAAAAAATAGGCAAACGGATTGAGAGTGAGAAGAACCAATACAGAATAAAGAAAATTTTATCCAGAATAAGCGAAAGCTATGTTGATGATGATCTCGACTCCGTGTTTGATTTGGTCAATGATGAAATACTTTCGGCACAGAAAAATGCATTAGCACTGAAGAAAGAAAGAAGTATTGAAATATATAATGAATATATGTATAAATACTTTAATGATTTAAAAGAAGAAAGCTTTAAAATAAAGGAGTTTGGTGAAAATATAGTTGATATTAATAATAATAAGTTATTGCCCATTCACTCCATAGAAAAAGTTTTTTATATTGATTCACCTATGCTACTTGATGTTAATAATACAACAATCCAACATTGGGAAGATTTGCATAACTACATTAGAAGAAATTACCGTAATAAAGAAATCAATAGTAAGGTAGGTTCAATTCTGAAAGAAGATATTATCAAAGGAGAAGTATCAGTTGATGAGGCTGGTTATAATGAATATACTTTTACGCGGAAAGATGGGAAGGTATATAACTTACTAAATTGTGCTACTGGCTTAAAATCTTTTTCAATCCTCCAAATGCTTGGAAAGTCTGGTGCTTTTGATGAAAATACTTTAATGATAATAGATGAGCCTGAAGCCCATTTGCATCCCCAGTGGGTGGTGGAATATGCAAGGTTAATTGTTTTGCTGAATAAAAATCTGGGTGTAAGATTTTTAATTGCTAGTCATCATCCTGACATGATTAGTGCGTTAAAATATATATCAAATGAAGAAGGTGTCGAGGATGGTTTGAATTATTATCTTTCAAAAAAATATAAAAATAGCTATATGTATACTTATAAGTACCTAAAGTTAGATATTGAAGAAATATTCACTTCGTTTAATATAGCCTTAGATCGTATCGAGCAATATGGAAAGGAACACTGAGCTTTTGTATTGTAAAGAAACTACAGAAAATCATCCTCTTTCAAAAAAACAAAGGCTTTGTCTAGAAAGGCTATCAAAACTTATTGCCCGTGAGGGTGGCAATGGTAAAAGATTTAAGGATGGTCATTTAGCTATAGACTTAGACGAAGTAGAAAAAATGCTATGTAAGTCAGACAAAAGAGATAAACGTAAAACCCCTGACTTAGCTTTTGCAGCTAAGAAAGGTGAAAGAGCCAAAATGGTGGTTGTTGAGTGTAAGCTTAGGGTGAGTAAAGTTGATAATATTAGTAAAGGCGATTTAGACAAAAAATTTACTACTGCTGTTAGTATATTAACTAACGCAATACCTATTTATAGCAAGAATTATATTTTGATAAAAAATCAAAGTTTTCAGCAATTGAGGAATAAGCTCATGAGAAAGCTAATAAATAGCCCAAATTACGAAGTGACCAATGAAGAAAGTCTTCTTAAGTTTTTTCCTCATAATTAAGTACCCTTTCAGATAAGACATTTATCTTGATACTGATTGGCCTGTGCCCTTCTATCAACTCCATTTATATAAATGTATTTTCCCATCTACAATTCCGGCACCTTTTACATATTATAGTTTGCCTAATGTATGATGGAAGGTCCTGTATCGTATTTAGCTTCGAATCGTACTCTATAACCACTATCTTTCTTTTGCCAGGGTAAACGGTATATAGGTTATTACCCCCCCTCTTCTTTAAGCACAAAAGGCTCCTCCAGCCCCTTAATGTGCTTAGCATCGTAAGTGACTTCCTGGGCAGAGGTAAAAGAGGTGAGGACAATGGTAAAAAGCAGGCTGGTGATAAGCATTTTCAGGTTCATAAGTAAGGTTTAGTTTAGTAAGGGATGGTTAGGCTTTTTGGTGGTTAGTCTGGTTCTTTTTGCTATCAATATCTTCTATAAAGTTAATAATTTTCCAATTAGGTGACGAATGATGTTTGAACAACTAAACCGGCCTGCGTATACCGTTACTGTATACAGTCTGATGAGAGGTTGCTATTGAGGTAATTGACCAGAGCTTGAAAATTTGAATATTTACTTTATCTGCTATAAGGCATTGGCAGTGTAGCAGGAGTACTTAGCTTTTATCCGTTATTTTTTTAATTTTTCCATCCACAAATTCAAATTCGGATTCCCCTTCTATTTCCAGGGTATCGCCAGATTTAAGTCCGTTGGGCAAATCGATAGCTAACAGGGCTTTATATTGAATGGCAATTCTTACTGTTGAGCCGCTGAAATCCCAGGATTCGATTATTTGTTCCCTTTGTTTAAAATATTGCTTGGCTGATTCTGCCTGTTGCCTGAATTCTTCCAAACCTTCGGTCCTAAGATCGACTTTACCATTCGAGATATTTTCGAACACCATATCTTCATCAAGGTTTTGGGTCATTCCTTCTATGTCAAAGTTATTGTAGGCTCTGACATAGCTTTCTACCATCTTTCTGTATTGTTCTTTCATATCTTTTTAAGTTATACGGATTGATTTTAAGCTTACCATAAGTAGGCGGATACCTATTTTTTTATGGTAGGTTTATTGGTTCGCCAATATCTTTTAAGTAAAAAAACTACTTAGGGGCATATATCCAAGGACTTTATTACGTTATGACACTCATTTTGGGATAATCATCGATTATATTTTCTATAACTCTATTATTCTGTTATTCAAGATTAATCCTCTGCCAGGCAGGGGAAGACGCGATGAATCGCGCCTCTACGGATTCCCACATCAATAATTCAATTAGTCATTCATTCACTCATCCAAAATTAATCCTGCCAGAGATCCCCTGACTCCGTCATCTGCTAAAAGGTGGTCTGTAGTACGTCTGCCAGATTGCGGGACCACCTCTATCGGGTAGCGGTGTACGCATTATTTACATGGTTGCCGAAAGGGGGGCTCGCCTTTGTGTGTTTTGAGTTAATCCGTAATCTTATTTTTTTGAACTTAGTCATTCTGTAACTCAATTATTCTTTTACTCCCCCACTATCAACTTGTTCCGGCGTGGGCAAGACGCTATAAATTGGGTCTCTACTGGAGGATCATCACTCTGTGATGCCTACCATCGGGTAACCCAATAATGTATCTATGTGCTTACTTTTTATCCGGGTAATTGGTATTTTGTCAGTTCATTTTAAAACTATTTAGTTATGAAAAAGAAGAATAAACTTTCTCTGAGTGATTTGAAAGTAGCAAGCTTTGCTACGTCTGAGATTAAAGCGGTAAAAGGCGGGGAGACCAGACCAGAATATACATGCCATCCTGAAGCGTGCAATGGGGATGCTCCGGCTGTGATTGAGTAAACACAGATATTTCTGAAAGAGAAAGAGGGCCAGGGCAGGGCCCTCTTTTTTTTATCATATGAATTGCTGGTAACAGATGAAAAGCGGCCAGGCAGAGTCTGAATTATAGGTGTTGACTATGGACAAGCCATTGTACAGCCGGACTGGTAGGTTCTTTTCTTTATTCAAATTCAATTAATTCTGCAGATTGTCTTTTGGTCAGTCGGTTGATTGGTTATATTGGGGTTATGCCAAACTAAACTTTTGACTCATTTAGCTTATGAAAAATCGTTTAAAACTAGAAGATATCAGCCTGAAGAGCTTTGTAACGGCTGAGCCAATCGAAAAAACCCAGTTGCTCAAAGGGGGAATAGACGAGACAGAATGGTGCTCGCGTGAAATATGGGCTTGCGATAAGACCATCATAAGAGGCTGATCCTGGTAAGGGCTTCTGGGGTTAATTGTGTTTTATTTAATTCTATTATACTTACTATTACTATGAAAAAGCGGATTAAGCTTACCGAAATCAGCCTTCAGAGCTTTGTTACTGAGGCGTCCAATACTAAGGAAATAAAAGGAGGTATCATTGAAACTGAGTGGTGCTCTCAGGCTGGTCCTTGCGTAAAGCCTTACTAAGCAGGACGTGGTATAAAAATTCCTACAATAGACGTTTGATATGTCAGAGGCCTGCTTCAGAAATGTAGCAGGCTTTATTTTTTTCTAGTGCCCTGAGCCCTGCCAGTAAAAACTATCATCAGACTTAAGAAGCATCTTCCCGGAGCAAAGAATAATTTTCAAACCTGCCCTGCTATTCATCTGTTTGTCCAATATTCAACATCTCTTTGACTCAATTTTAAAATTACTAAACAAATTGTTGATACTCTGATTCTTACGTTATAACTTTTAAAGAGCTTCGGATTCATTTTTAGTTTTTGAGGTCTGGAAGATCAGGCTTGCCGAAGCATTTTTTGAGTATAAAGATTCTATCACTTTTTATTTTCGATCATGTCAGATAAAAAATCCGACCAATCTACCCATCGCAAAAAAGTTAGCTACGGAGAGGAGGACTTGTACCAGGGCAGCGGCGGCGAGACTCATCAGGACGCCAGCCAAGGCTATGATACTCTTACTACTCAGCAGGGCATACCTGTGGGCGATGACCAAAATACGCTGAAGCAAGGCTCGAGGGGCCCATCTTTAATAGAAGATTTTCATTTTAGAGAGAAAATCTTCCATTTCGACCATGAGCGTATTCCCGAGCGGGTGGTACACGCCCGCGGCTACGGAGCCCATGGCTATTTCGAGACGTATGATCCTATACCTGAGCTTACCAAGGCGGATATCTTTCAGCGCAAAGGAGAGAAGACACCTGTATTTGTGCGCTTCTCTACGGTAGCGGGTAATAAGGGCTCTGTGGACCTGGCCCGTGATGTGCGCGGCTTTGCTGTTCGCTTCTATACGAAAGAGGGTAACTGGGACATTGTGGGTAATAACATCCCGGTATTTTTCATACAGGATGCTATTAAGTTTCCCGACCTTATCCACGCGGCCAAGCAGGAGCCTGACCGGGCATTTCCGCAGGCGCAGACGGCCCATGATAACTTCTGGGACTTTATGTCGCTAATGCCGGAAGCGATGCATATGGTCATGTGGATCATGAGTGACCGCAGCATACCGCGCTCTTTCAGGTTTATGGAGGGCTTTGGGGTGCATACGTTTAAGCTGGTAAATGCGGAAGGCAAGGCTACGTTTACCAAATTCCTGTGGAAGCCTAAGCAGGGCCTGCAGTCTGTTATATGGGATGAGGCTGTGAAGATAAACGGGGCTGATCCGGACTTTCACCGCCGCGATCTGTGGGATGCTATTAAGGCGGGTGACTACCCTGAGTGGGAGCTGTGCCTGCAGACTTTCGACCAGGAGTTTGCGGATAAATTTGACTTTGATGTATTGGATGCCACTAAACTCATACCGGAAGAGCTGGTGCCTGCCAAGCCGGTGGGCCGTATGGTGCTGGACCGGATGCCGGATAACTTTTTCCAGGACACGGAGCAGGTGGCTTTTCAGACTAATAACGTGGTGCCGGGGGTTGACTTTACGAATGATCCGCTGCTGCAGGGCCGTAACTTCTCCTACCTGGATACGCAGCTTAAGCGCCTGGGTGGGCCTAACTTTACGCACATTCCGATCAACGCGCCGAAATGCCCCTTTGCGCACTTCCAGCAGGATGGCCACATGTCTATGCATAATCCTCACGGCAGAGCTAATTATGAGCCTAATAGCTGGGGGCCGGAAGATGGCGGTCCGCGCGAGTCGGCGGAGAAGGGGTATCAAAGTGTGCCGGAAGAGCCGCACGGGCCTAAGGTACGTGCCCGCTCTGAGACCTTTGCCGATCACTACAGTCAGGCGCGGCAGTTTTATATCAGTCAGACTGAAGTAGAGCAGGACCATATGGCCGATGCCCTGGTGTTTGAGCTGAGTAAGGTAGAAAAGGTTTCCATACGTGAGCGCATGGTTTCTCATCTGCTGAATATAGATGATAAGCTGGCCGGTAAAGTGGCGGAAGGGCTGGGTGTAAAGCCTATGCCGAAAGCGGCAACGCCTGCGATGGAGGTGAGAAGGGATTTGAAACCCTCAGACCCTTTGAGTATTCTGAAGAATACGCCTGACAACTTTAGGGGGCGTAAGATTGGTATACTGGTGAGCGAGGGCTTTGAAGCTGAAGCTGTGAAGGCTCTGAAGGAGGCGGCCGAAAAGGCTGGTGCCATGGTGGAGATGGTAGGTCCCCGTGTAGCCGGTGTAACGTGCTCTGAGGGTAAATCTCACCAGATGGATGAGAAGGTAGACGGCGGTCCCTCTGTGATGTATGATGCTGTGGCTGTAATCGGCAGCAAGGAGGGTATAGAGGACCTGGCGGCGATGCCACCGGCCCGCGAGTTTGTGGCTAATAGCTACGCTCACTATAAGTTTGTTGCCTATAATGAAGCTGCCATGCCGCTCTTCGAGAAGACCGGCCTGCCTAAGAGCCTGGACAAAGGCTTTATGAACCTGAGCAATGGATCCTCGGCGGCGGACTTCCTGGATACGTGTAAGAAGCTCCGCTTCTGGGATAGAAAGGAGGGGGCTTGATTTACAGGCGCTGACCCATATACATGACAACAGCCCGGCCTCTGCAGAGACCGGGCTGTTTTTGTAAATTTCGATGTTATAGTTATAGAAAAAGAGGTCAATGAGGCCTCTTTTTCTATTTAAACAGAGACTTAATTACCTTTTATAATACCCTTGTATTCTGCTGTCTGTACGGGAGATAGAGCGACCCTGGCTGCAGGTACCGTTCCAGTTACCTTCATCTACATAAATATGTGTAGATGTAACGGAGGTAACGAGTGCCATGTGACCATAGGTAGTATTATAGCCGCTGCCAAACAGGATGACGACTGCGCCTACAGAAGGGGTGTAGGTGTTGATGTTAGCTCTTTTCTGAGCGATAGAGCCCCAGTAACCGGGCAGGTTGTTATCCAGCCGGCACTTTACATATTGGTAGCAGTCCCAGCATGAACCGGTGCAGCTACTGTGCAGAGCAGACTCTTCTTGTGTGATTTGTCCAACTGGTTGAGGTTCTTCAATGGTCGCGTCGCCGCAGGAAGCAATTGTAAACATCATGATAGTAGCTACCATTGAAGAGAAGAATTTAGGTTGTTTCATTTTCTTGTTTAGAAAAAAATTGGTTTGTTAATGATATGATTTTGTCGTTGTTGACGAATCAAAGGTTGCAGGTTTTTTTTGTAAAAAAAAGAAGGTTTTTCTACTGGATTTCAGGGTGTTAGCAGGCTTGTGAAAATATCTATTTTAAGGAGATATTCAGCGAGGGGCTCAACTATATTTTTTTTGAGGTATATTTTTTCTTATGGTGTTTTTTTACATAGAAAGAGTCAGAATTTTTCTTATGCCTTTAAAGGCCTATAGGATTTTATGGTACATTTTAGATGGAATTAAATACGTGTGAATACACGCATTTATTTTCGATTTAACAATTTGTTAATATTAGATTATTCAAATATTTTTGAGCCATGTGTTTTGTTGTATACGGGTGCGGAAAAGTGATATAAAAAATGAATGAGCCACCTTCTTACTGCGGCTTTTTCTGGCTTCTACCAAACCGTAATCCTCACAACTTTCCCCTCACGGCCGACGGCCCAGCCTACCTTGCCGGAAGGGGAGAAGCGGATGGCATTAAGGTCTGTATTTGATAAGGGTTGCCAGGTTCGTCCGCCGTCATAGGTTATGTCCATACCCGAGGTGCCCACTGCTATAAAGGTTGCTTCTGTGCCTGGTATCCACGCGACTCCGGAGCGGTAGCCCCGCAGGCCCGCATTATCGATACGCTCCCAGGTGAGGCCGCCATCAGCGGACACTACGAGGTTGTTTTCTTCGTCATCTGTTTGGGTATAATCTCCCCCCACAGCGACTATGTTGCCCTGAGCATTAGCGGCCATACTGTATATACCCCTGGCCTCGCTGGTAGCGTCCATGGGTACATCTACGGCATGCCAGCCCTGGTAATGGCCATCCAGCCGGATAACTCTTACCTGGCTGCCTCCTGTAGCAAACATAAGTACAGAATCACCCAGGGCGATCATACCGCTATTGCTTGCGGCAAAGCCGGCTTCTCCCTTCCCGGCATCGGGAATAGCGGAGGGAGGTATGGGCCGCCACTCTCTGCCTCCATACACTGTGGCCAGCAGGAGGAATTTACCATCGACAGGATCACTCATCACCAAACCCAGGGAATCACTGCCAAACAGGAGGGCATCGAAAAAGGCCTGGCCTGAGGTGTCCCTGTAGGTCATCCGCCATTCTCTGCCTGCATCTTCTGTGCGGTAGATCATTGCCGGCTGGCCTGCAGAGCCTATTACGGACGTCTGCTCATCAAAGGCCCACAGGGTGCGGTAGTCAAGTGAGTCGGCGGGGGGAGGGGGGAGCTGCTTCCAGGTATTGCCGCCGTCTGTGGTGCGCAGCAGGGTACCCTCGGGTCCGCTTACCCACACCAGGGAATCGGACAGCACATGAAGCCCGCGGTAGCTGAGAGGTAGGGGGAGGGTGTCTGGTTGCAGGGTGATCTTCTGGGCACTTGCAGATAAGGCTGTTCCTATGATCAGTACCAGTAGAGGCGCAAGCTTTTTCAATACGATGGTATTTTGTTTCTCCTCTAAACTAAAGAGAATTTTTAGAAGTACCCTTCAAGCACAATCCGGCAGATAGCCCTTCTAGGTAAAAAAAATTATTATTAAAAGTTTTATTACACTTGATTATTTGAGCTGAAGATTGCAAATTGTTCAAAAGAAAATAACTATTCGGCCTTGATTCATGTCTGATCTCATTGACTGAAATACAAGGCTTAACCTATGATTAAGAACATGTCGAGCCTCTTCTTTTTGAGGGTTTAACCCTTTTGCTTCCTCTTTCATTTATTTTGTAAATGTATAATTAAACTAATCTTTTTGATTGGTTTTACGGGATAGGTACGTCTCGCAGGAAGCAGAGGGCGCTCTGATGGAAAGCAAACACACTTTTATTACTAATAAACTAAACATCACTCTTATGAAAAAGCAGAAAATGCAACTGTCTGAACTGAAAGTAGAAAGCTTTACTACCTCTAAGCAGGAGGAAGTAAAAGGCGGGATTACTCCGGCTATCACTATTCCTATTATTATCGGATATACAGTAGGAAAAGCTGTTTCCGAAGCTGCATGCTAACTGCTTGTAGCGAATAGGTCAGGTTTTAGTAGGTTAGTTTATGTAAGCAATATCTTTAGTTATACTATCCTGATTCCATATAATAAGAGAGGCTTCGGCCTCTTTTTTTGTTTAAAATAAAAGAAGGGGGATAAATAAGACAGGCGGCTTAAGTATATTGAGTTTTAAAACTTTTTAACTCATGAAAGACAAAAAACTACACCTCTCAAATCTGAGCATCAGCAGTTTTACCACCTCTGAAGGCAAAGCCATAAAGGGTGGGGCGGGCTCATTCTGGTACTCGGACTGCTGCTCGGGCGAATACACCTGCGATGGCTGGTGTGACGAGGAGGACCCGACCTTTCCCTGATTGGGACAGACCATTGCGAGCCGTGGACAGCAGAGGAAGGTATCCTCTGCTTTAACTTCTTTCAGGATGGTTTTTTCAACAAATTGTATGATGAGACTTGACTATTACCAGGAAATATCGCGAATTTATTTTCGCGTTGGTTATAGCCTATTGCTAAAGGCCATCGCCTTTAAAATCCAAAGGCTATCTTATTACAAATGAAATACTACTCTTCTTATCCCTTCTATTTGAGTGGGTAACGTATCTCCGGTTTTATTTTTATTAAGTCCAGTATAAGGAGGAAAGATAGTATATTATTACATACTATTATTTATATCCTATACGTGATATGCCTTTCTCTAAGGGAGGAGCGGGAAAGCTATGTCTTTTCGCGTATTAAAATGGCTTTAAAATCAATTCTATACTAAGAAACTAAACATTAACTATTATGAAAAAGCAGAAAATGCAACTGTCTGAGCTGAAAGTGGAGAGCTTTAAGACTTCTGAGGCTAAGGAAGTGAATGGAGGAGTTACGCCTCTTACTCTTACTATTCCTATCATAGTGACTTATACAATATCTGACTCTACTACGTAATTTATACAGATTAATCATAGATTATTATGAAAAAGCAGAAAATGCAATTGTCAGAGCTTAAAGTAGAAAGCTTTAAAACCTCTGAGGCTAAGGAAGTGAATGGAGGAATTACGCCTCTTACTGTTCCAATAACTATTACAATAAGCAGAGAAATTTCTGAAGCTCTCTGTTAATAGATATAGCTATTGATCAGGTATTGGTAGGTTAATTATTTACACGTAAGCAGTTTTCATTAACTATACTAACCTGATTCGATTTAATAAGAGAGGCTTCGGCCTCTTTTTTTTGTTTAAAAAAAGAAGGGGGATAAATAAGACGGTGGCTTGAGTATATAGTTTTAAAACTTTTTAACCATGAAAGATAAAATAGGTCTAATCCACTCCGGACGAGATAACGCTTCGCTAATCTCGAACCAGTTGATTTAAAACAATTTGTGTGCTTAGCTTGACGGCTATGCTCTTAGAAGGAGTGGAATTATTGCTGGCTGCCGCTGCAGAGTAGTACTACATTTTTATAAGCAAATCATTCAAAATCAGCAAAATAGCGCTTTAGCTTGATGGCTATGATAAAGGGCGGGGCGGGCTCATTGTGGTACCCGGACTGCTGCCCGGAGGAATACACCTGGGATGGCTGGTGTGAGGAGTAGGCCCCGACCTTTCCCTGATCTTATATAGCCTTTACTAACAGGGGGCTTTTCGTGTGAAAGGATGGGGTGGAAAGGTGTATAGCTGTCTGGTTAAGTACTTAACTAGTCGTCGAGACGAAGTGATTATGTATGGCTGTGGTATTCCTCTTCACTTTTAGCAGGAAAAGTACACATGGTGATCATATAGGATGGTTTGGGCGCGAGGTGAATGAGTCTGTTAGCTATTTCCTGAAATAGTTAAATATATGCTTCTTTTAGACGATGGTACGAGGCTTATAGGATACCCACGGGATACCCACGGGATAGGCACAGGATAAGTGTGGTCTGTATATTGAATATATCCTATTTTCAGATGTTTTTCGTGGATTAATAAGCTTTTAACAAAAGTGAATATACTTACCTGAAATAATGAGGTAAGGAATGGGACTTTAATTTTGATGGATATACACTGGAAAATTAAAGGTATTGAAAGCATGGCGATTATAGAGAATAACCCCTGGATAGAAGGCGCACGAGGGATGGTGCGCGGCGCGATTGTTTACAGACAGCGGGCAGGAAAAACGATTGTGTCTGCCCGCCCGGCAAAATCACCCAGGCCTCTAAGTGAAAAGCAAAAGGCACATCACAGGAGATTCGGGGAGGCAACTGGTTATAGCAAGCGTGTGAGGGAGAATGATGCGTTATTTGCGAAGTATGAGGCTGCGGCTGAGGGCTTTATTTCCTGGCAAAATTTGGCTGTGAGGGACTATATGCATGCTCCGGAGGTGGAAAAGGTGGTAGCTGAGGCATTTAGGGGGAAGATGGGTGATGTGCTGGAGGTGTATGCGTCCGATGACTTTGGTATTTGTTCTCTGCAGGTGACGGTGATGGATGGAAGGGGCATGGTATTGGAAGGTGGTGAGTGTAATGATTTGGTAGTGAATGAGCTGTATGCATATGAACTAAAAGGCGATGTGGATATGGTGAAGGGGGTATGGGTACGTGTGGAAGCGGCGGATGCGGCAGGAAATGTGACGGTATATGAGCAGGAACTTTACCCAGGGGATGATGCAGGTGAACTCGGCTTGCCAACTTCTGATGTGGTGGAAACAGGGTTTGATAATAGTGAGCGGGCAGCAACAGGAAAGACTATTATTGAAAGGTCGGAAAATACCAGGTTAATTTCGCTATTCAGATTAGGCGGCAGTCTGCCTGTTACAACCGAAAGTCGGCCCAGCGAAAGTCGGCCCAGCGAAAGTCGGACCTCCCGTGTGCGGGCCCAGCGGAATGCCGGCCCAGCCTGAAAGAAAAAGTGTGGCACCTTTTTCTTTCTGTCCCCTCCTTCAAAATGAGCTGGGCTTGCATCCAAGGGAATTTAAGGTTGTGCAGCTCAGATATAGCCTGCTTACTGATTGACATGGGGCTTTTCAAAGGCGCATTGTACTTCGCTGTCTGTCAATCGCAGCTAAGCGCACAATAGCACGCCCCGCTCCCATCTATTTCCCTTGACTGCAAGCCCAACTCCTGCGATAGTAGGAGGGGTGCCGACAGGCGGGGTGGTCCCGAGCCCTACAGCCGGCAAAACCTCCTACCTCTCCACTACCCCCCTGATCGCCTCTACGATCCCTTCGGGGTGCAGGTACACCGTGTCATTTTCAAAGCGCAGTACGGTATAGCCCAGGGCCTTTAGTTTTTGGTCGCGGTGGTAGTCGTTGGTATTGATGATGGGATCGTTGTGTACCTCACCATCCAGCTCTATGATGAGCTTTTTCTCTACGCAGCAGAAGTCGACGATGTAATTATATATACTGTACTGCCTGCGAAATTTGAGGCCCAGCACCTGGCGCTTCCGCAGGAGCGTCCATAGGGTGGCTTCGGCGGCGGTGGCATTATTACGTAGTTCCTGCCGCCTCTTTTTCAGGTGGGGTAGGTTTCTCATTAGCTGGTGGTCTGCTGGTTTTTGTGGTGGAGATAGGGGTAGAGGTTGTTTTTTCAAACAGTCTGCCAGTTACCACCGGAATGCCGGACCTCCGGAATGCCGGCCCAGCCTGAAAGAAAAAGTGTGGCACCTTTTTCTTTCTGTCCCCTGCCTGCTTGCAGGAGGGGACCGGATAAAAAACACTTTGGCGTATTTTAATTCAGGGCTGGGCCGCATTCGGCTGGGCCCGCAATCGGGTGGTACCAGCACTACAGTCCCTAACTCTTGTAAAACTTCCTGAAGGCACTAATCACCTGGTAGATTATGAAAGCATAGCCAAGACGGTGGAGGAAGTCGAGGAAGTAGGAGGTAGCAGTAAGATTGTTAGGGTAATCTTGAAAAAGACTATCTAACCGATGGGTAGGGTTAAAGAGCTGCCAGAAAGCTTGCCAGTTTTGATTAATTAGAAGCCAGTTATTACTACTTGTTTTCAGGCTTAAAACGATAAAAACATAAAAAGTTAGTGTCCAAATTATTGAAATTACTATTGGGCGTAGCCACTTAAGGCCAAAGCCATTTGTCCAGCTTAATAACATTATTAATCCGTCCTCACTCAATATTTTTCCTTCATATATTAAATTGTAAAAATAGGACTTCATTTCGTATGCTTTAAACTCCAAAGCCTGTATTCTATCACTTTGTGAATTATTTGCATGCTTTAATTGTTGAAAAATGTGTCTTGATTCTTTATTGTCGAATCTAGTAATAGTGTTTGGGTTAAATATTGTACTGTTGTACAACGAAACTTCGTTTAGGCTCGAGTTTATTATTTTTACATAATCAAAATCAGAAAAGTTAGTGTTGTAAAGCGATAAGTTGCCTAGTAAGCAGTTTGATAAAATGAACCTATTGAATTTATTTCTATTAGATATTAAGTTGCACCCAACTAATGAAATGGATTTTAAATTATTGACGTTGTTGAATATTAAGCTTGAAAAACTAAAACTTACTATTTTCAAATATAGATTTTCGTTGTAACCAGTCATGTCAAAGTGATTAGCTTTACCGTTAGAAAGGGATAGCTTTCCCTTTGTTTGAGTTCCCGCAATGAGGCGAAAAGCTTCTATGGTCATTCCTGAAAAGTCTATATCTATTCCCTCTAAGGCTGTTATTCTTTCAATCATGAGGTACTTACAATATATAGAAGTGAATGATATCTCTGATAAACGAATGAATTTATTGTTATTAAGTTTAATAGTTCCTTTATAATGTAATTCCCTTAGGTGAGTGAAGTCAAAGAAGGTGCAATCTTCTATTTTTAAAATTGAATGAATTGTTTTGATTTTAAAATTTATAATATTATTGAATTTAGTATACCCCTTTACTTGTAAATTACTTAATATAAGACTGGAGTGAAATGTAATGTTTTCTAAAAGTAACTCTTTATTTATTTTTATATTTTGTAAAATTAGGTCATTTTCTAGATTCAGTTCATTAATTTTTAAGCTTTCTAGGTGGCTGTCTTTTATTATTAGTTCTTTTTTAAGTTCATTGTTTGTGAATTGTAGGTTTGAGTTAAACCTACAATTATATATTTCAATCGATGTGACACTTTCCCATAGTTTTAAGCTAGATATTAAAA